>NZ_JAMYUQ010000008.1:0-334831 GCF_040323095.1 Mesorhizobium sp. M0058 | reverse complement strand
CCCACCCGAACTTTCTCCCTGGCTGGGGGGGTGTTTTTTTTTTATAACTGCCCGCCGCTGCGCTGCCCCCGACACCTCTCCCCCGATCAACGGGGGAGAGGAAGGGCTCCCTTCCGCAACCGTTGCGGAGGATGGGCAGCAGGTGAGGGGCAGCGCAAACGTCCGCAGGAGATTCAAACCCTGAAGCGCTGCCTTAGACCGATATGCGAGATTGATCCGAGCTGGCGCGCCAGCGCCACTTATGTCCAACACGGTACGAATCCGGCCGATGCAAAATCGTTACCTGCCCTATTTATTGACCTTGCCCAGCCTGTTTCTGGCCGCAGTCGTCATCTTCTGGCCGGTCTGGGACCTGATCCAGATATCGACGCATGATGTCAGCCGTTTTGGGCAGCTGCGGGACTTCAACGATTTCGCCAATTATTCCGCCTTCCTCGCCGATCCCGATTTCCTGGCGGCACTCTGGCGCACCGGCCTGTGGACCGTGCTGGTGGTCGGCGGCGCGCTGCTGTTGTCCGTCCCCGTGGCGATGATCCTCAACACCGATTTCTACGGCCGCGGCATTGCCCGCGTCATCATCATGCTGCCTTGGGCGGTGTCGCTGACGATGACGGCAGTGGTCTGGCGCTGGGCGCTCAACGGCGAAAGCGGGATGCTGAACTCGGCGCTGATCGGGCTTGGCCTGATCCATGAGAACATCCAGTGGCTGGCGCGCGCCGAGACGGCATTCCCGATGCAGGTGCTGATCGGCATATTGGTGACGGTACCGTTCACCACGACCATCTTCCTCGGCGGCCTGTCGTCGATCCCCGACGACCTCTACGAGGCGGCGGCCCTGGAGGGGGCGACGCCGCTGCAGCAGTTCCGCGAGATCACCTTTCCGCTGCTGAAGCCGTTCATCAACATCGCCATCGTCCTCAACACCATCTACGTCTTCAATTCCTTCCCGATCATCTGGGTGATGACGCAGGGCGGGCCGGCCAACTCGACCGACATATTGGTCACCCATCTCTACAAGCTGGCCTTCCGCATCGGCAAGCTGGGCGAAGCATCGGCGGTGTCGCTGCTGATGTTCGCCATCCTTTTGATCTTCACCATGATCTATGTGCGGCTTGCCATGCGGGAGCAGCGCACATGACGCCCAAGCTGAAGCGTACGATCATCGCCTGGCTGCTGCTTTCGCCGCTGCTCGTGGTGACCATCTTCCCCTTCGCGGTAATGTTTTTGACCGCGGTCAAGCCGCGGCAGGAGGTGCTGTCGCCGACCTGGTGGCCAAGCGAATTCCACTGGTCGAATTTTGCCGACATGTGGGTGGCGACCGGCTTTGGCCAGGCGCTGGCCAATTCGCTCTATGTCTCTGTTATCGCCACCGTCGGCGCCATCCTGATCTCGGTGCCGGCCGCCTATGCCATGTCGCGGTTTCGCTTTGCCGGCTATGGCGCCTTCCGCCAGTTCCTGCTGATCTCGCAGATGATCTCGCCGATCGTGCTGGTGCTCGGCCTGTTCCGGCTGATGGCGGCCTGGGGTCTGATCGAATCCACGACCGCGCTCGGCGTCATCTACATGGCTTTCAACGTCGCCTTCACCGTGTGGATGCTGCAAAGCTATTTCGACACCATCCCGCGCGATCTCGAGGAAGCAGCGTGGATGGAAGGCGCCGGCCGATGGCTGACCTTGCGAAAAGTGTTTCTGCCGCTTTGCCTGCCGGCAATAGCGGTGACCGCCATCTTCACCTTCATCAACGCATGGAATGAGTTCGTCGTCGCGCTCACAATGCTGCGCAGCCAGGAAAGTTACACGCTGCCTATCCAGGTGTTCTCGCTGGTCGCCGGCCGCTACACGATCGAATGGCACCATGTAATGGCGGCGACGCTGCTGGCGACGCTGCCGGTGGCAATCCTGTTCATCTGGCTGCAGCGCTATCTCGTCCGCGGGCTGGCGCTCGGGGCGGTCAAATAACGGCGCCATTCACAACGGAGCTTTCATGCGCATCTTCACCGCCTCGCTGGCGACCGAAACCAACACCTTCTCGCCGGTGCCGACCGACCGGGCGTCGTTCGAGATGGCGTTCTATGCCGGGCCGGGCAAGCATCCAGACACGCCGACCTTGTGCTCCTCGCCGATGGTCGCGCTGCGCCGGCGTGCGGCTGCCGAAGGGCTGACCGTCATCGAAGGCACCGCCACCTGGGCGGAGCCGGGCGGGCTGGTGCAGCGGCAGACCTATGAGTCGTTGCGCGACGAGATTCTCGGCCAGTTGAAGGCAGCCTTGCCGGTCGACGCCGTCATCCTCGGCCTGCACGGCGCCATGGTGGCGCAAGGCTATGACGATTGCGAAGGCGATCTGCTGGAACGGGTTCGCGCAATCGTCGGGCCCGACGTGGTGATCGCGGTCGAGCTCGACCCGCACAGTCATCTGACCCCAAAGCGCGTCGCGGCATGCAATGTCATGGCCTATTTCCTCGAATTCCCGCACACCGACTTCTATGAGCGCGGCGAACATGTCGTCGAGCTTGGATTGGCGGCGGCGCGCGACGAGATCAAGCCGGTGATCTCGACGTTCGACTGCCGCATGATCCAGGTGCTGCCGACCAGCCGCGAGCCGATGCGCTCCTTCGTCGACCGCATCAAGGCGCTGCACGGCAAGGACGGCGTGCTGTCGGTCTCGGTCATCCATGGCTTCATGGCGGCGGATGTGCCCGAAATGGGCACGCGCATCCTGGTCGTGACCGACAATGACAAGGCCAAGGGCGATGCGCTGGCGGAGAGGCTAGGGCGCGAGCTTTACGCCATCCGCGAAAGGACGGCGATGACGATGCTGAACACCGAGGACGGCATCGCGCGGGCACTGGCCGTGCGCAAGGGAAGCCCCGGCAAGCCGGTTGTGATTGCCGACATCTGGGACAATCCCGGCGGTGGCGTCGCCGGCGACGGCACCGTTGTGCTGCGCGCCATGCTGGAACAGGGCGTTGACAATTTTGGCGTGGCGACGATCTGGGACCCGATCGCTGTCACCTTTTGCCAGGCGGCAGGCGAAGGCGCCGTCATCGACCTGCGCTTCGGCGGCAAGGCCGGGCCGCTGGCCGGCGAACCGATCGATGCGCGCGTCAAGGTGTTGAAAGCCGTCCCCGAGGGCTGGCAGAGCTTCGGGCCGAGCCGGGTGACGCTCGGACCAACGGCGCTGGTGCGCATCGAGGGCACGGAGGTCGACATCATCCTCAACACCAACCGCACGCAGACCTTCGAGCCGGATATTTTCTCCAACATCGGCGTCGATCCGATGCGCAAGGACATATTGCTGATCAAGTCGACCAATCATTTCTACGCCGGCTTCGCACCGATCGCGGCGGAGATTATTTATGTTTCGGCGCCGAGCTCGTATCCGAGCAATCCGGCGGTGACGGATTACAAGAAGCTGACGCGGCCGGTCTGGCCAAGGGTGGCGGATCCTTGGCGCTATTGATCTCCCCACTTGAGGGGGAGATGTCGCCAAAGGCGACAGAGGGGGTCGCCTCGCGTGAAGCGCCGACCTTCATCTGCCGCAGGAGGTCGAGCCCAGTCGGACCGACCCCCTCTGGCCGCTTTGCGGCCATCTCCCCCTCGAGGGGGGAGATAAGCCGGCGCTATAGCAATCCCCGCTTCACCATCATCGCTTCCGGCGAAGGCATCTTGCCGCGGAACGCCGTGTACAGTTCCTCCGGATCCTTCGACCCGCCGGCGGCATAGATATTCTTCCGAAGCCGTTCCGCCAGCGCCGGGTTGAAGGGATCGCCGGTCTCCTCGAAGGCGGCGAAGGCGTCGGCGTCGAGCACTTCCGACCACATGTAGGAATAGTAGCCGGCTGAATAACCGTCGCCGGAGAAGATATGGCCGAAATGCGGGGTGCGATGACGCATGGCGATGGTGTCGGGCATATCAAGCTTTTCCAGCGTTTCGGCTTCGAAACGCAGCGGTTCCGCCGGCGCATCCGGCCGCGCGTGATACGCCATGTCGATCAGCGCCGACGCTGTGAACTCGACCGTGGCGAAACCTGCGCCGAACGTGCGGGCGGCCAGCATCTTGTCGAGCAGCGACTTCGGCATCGGCTTGCCGGTCTTAACATGCAGCGCATGCTTTTCCAGCACTGCGGGCACCGTCAGCCAGTGCTCGTAGAGCTGCGAAGGCAGTTCGACGAAATCGCGGGAAACCGAGGTGCCCGCCACCGACGGCCAGGTGACGTCGGTCAGCATGCCGTGCAAAGCATGGCCGAATTCGTGGAACAGGGTCTTGGCCTCATCGACCGACAGCAGCGCCGCTTCCCCCGCCGGCGGCTTGGCGAAGTTCATGATGTTGTAGATCACCGGCTTTGAGCCATCCCCAAGCTTGTAGCCAGACTTCAGCGCGCTCATCCAGGCGCCAGAACGCTTCGAGGATCGGGCGAAATAGTCGGCGAGGAACAGGCCGCGCTCGCTGCCATCGGCGTTCTTCACCACGAAGACGCGCGCGTCGGGATGCCAGGCGGCGATGCCCTTCTTCTCCTCGAAAGTGATGCCGAACAGTTTTGTGGCGACGTCGAAGCAGGCGTCGATGACCCGGTCGAGTTGCAGATAGGGTTTCAGTTCCGCCTCGTCGAAGTCGAATTTTTCGGCGCGCAATTTCTCCTGGTAGAAGCGCCAGTCCCAGGCGGCGAATTTTTCGTTGCTGCCTGCCTTGGTCGCCAGCCGCTCCAGCTCCTTCTGGTCGGCGGCGGCCTTCTCCAGCGCTTTCTCCCAGACCGGGTCGAGGAGGTCGTGCACCGCCTTCGGCGTCTTGGCCATGGTGTCGTCGAGCTTCAGCGCGGCGAACGAGGCATAGCCGAGCAGCCTGGCCTTTTCGGCGCGCAATTTCAGCATGTCGCGCACCACTGCGGTGTTGTCGCTGGCGCCGCCATTCTGGCCGCGCATGGTGAAGGCGCGGAAAGCGGTCTCGCGCAGATCGCGGCGTTCAGAAAAGGTCGTGAACGGCTCATAGATTGAGCGCGACAAAGTGACGGCGTAGCGGCCCTTCTGGCCGCGCGTCTCGGCGGCTTCGGCCATCGAACTCTTCACGAAGTCCGGAAGGCCGGCAAGATCAGCCTCGTCGAGGAACAGCGCCCAGTCGCGCTCGTCGGCCAGCACGTTCTGGCCGAAAGTGGTGCCGAGCGAGGACAGCTCCTCGCTGATGTTGGCCAGCCGCTTCTTGCCGTCGGCGTCGAGTTTTGCGCCCGATCGCACAAAGCCTTTCCAGGTCTTCTCCAGCACCCGCAGCGTCTCGGCGTCGAGTTTTAGCGTCTCCCGGCGCTGGTAGAGGTCGTCGATGCGGGCAAACAGTTTCTCGTTCATCGAGATCGCCGAGAAATGCCGCGACATCTTCGGCGAGATCTCACGCTCCAGCGCCTGGATCGCATCGTTGGTGTGGGCGCCGGCCCGGCACCAGAAGATCGACGAGACATGGTCTAGCGGCTCACCGGCGAGCTCGAGGGCTGCCAGCGTATTCTCGATGGTCGGCGCATCCTTGTTGCCGGCGATCGCATCGATTTCGGCCTCATGTGCCTTCAGCGCCACGTCGAACACCGAGGAGAAATCGTCGTCGCCGATGCTGGCAAAATCCGGCAGGCCGAGCGGCCCTTGCCATTTGGTCAGCGGATGGGCGGCGAGATCGACGGTTTTCGTGGACGGCATGGGGGATCTTTCGATGATTGGCGGAGCTTGCTGACCGATGTAGGGCGATGACTGGCGCGGCGCAACAGCGCGGCCGTTCAAGCCCGCGTCAGAAGCCGTCGCAATTTTCCGCGATCGCCGCTTGCGAACTGGCGGTGATGCGGTTGCCGGTGACGGCGAACGTTTCCTGCATCAGCATGTCATTGTTGGGGAAATCATAGCAGGCGATGACAGTGGTGACGCCGGCCTCGCTCTTTTCGACGCGATGCCGGATTGCGGCGCCGGCGACCGCGCCCTTCCATTCGTCGATCGACGCGATGAACTCCTGCTTCGACTGCACGACGCCGAGATCGTCGAGCTTGATGCGGACATCGTCGGCGAGCAGGTCCGACAATTCGGTGCGATCGGCGACCAGCAGCGCCGAATACCAGCGGTCGATAATGGCACCGTCATCGGAGCGGGCAGGGACGAGCGAAATCAGCAGCGCCGCTACGGCGAAAGCGATCGCAGGCCAAACCCGCATTCTTGCCTCCTCTTATTTGACCATGCCCTTATCCGAAAACCGGTTCCACTTTTCGGGATCATGGGTCTACGTCAAATCCGGCCGCTCGAAGTCGCCGGTGTCCTTGTTCATCACCCAGAGCTCGCCTGTCGAGATGTCGAACCAGGCGCCATGCAGCGACAGCCGCCCCTTGCCTTCGAGGATGGAGACGCAAGGGAAGGTCCTGAGATTGGCGATCGAATAGCGGATGGAAATCCGCTCCAGCGCCGTCTGCCGTTCGGTTGTCGTCATGAACGTGCTGGACGAAACGGTTTCGGCCGCCGGCGCGATCAGGCTCATCCATTTGCCGATGAAGTCGCCGGGCGACAGCGGCGCCGAATTGGTGTCGAGCGCGGCGCGGATGCCGCCGCAGCGGCCATGGCCCATCACTACGATGTTTTTCACTTTCAGGCTCTGCACGGCGAATTCGAGCGCGGCCGAGGTCGAGTGGAACTCGCCGTCCGGCGCATAGGGCGGCACCAGATTGCCGACATTGCGCAGGACGAACAGTTCGCCCGGACCGGCGTCGAAGATCGCCTCGGGGGCAGAGCGGGAATCGCAGCACGCAACGATCATGGTTTCGGGCGCCTGCCCTTCGCGGGCGAGCTCGCGATAGCGTCCGCTCTCGGTGAGATAGCGGCCATTCATGAAGTTGCGGTAGCCGGTCCAAAGATGTTCGGGGAGATGGGGCATGGGCTAGGGATGAAGCCTTTCGGGGTTAGCGACGGCAGCTCATTTCAAGTTAGAAAGGCTCTAACGGCAAATGCCCGTCGCGGGCAATGCCGAATTGCGGATGGCTTCGTCGCAAATCGCCATGCCGCACGCATGGCTCGCCGCTTGCCTCACGCCCAGATCGCCAGGGGAATGCCCAAACGGTCGGCAAGCGGCGGGTCGGGAAACGGCTTTGCCTCGCCGCCGGCAATGCGTCCGGCAATCAGCATCATCGCTGCGGCGTCGAGGAAATCGTCTGCGGCAGCACCGCGTGGCGGCAGCTGGTCAAGGAAAGCTCTGGTATAGCCGTGCCGGCAGAGCAGTGCCTTGCGCTCTTCCATCCCGGCAGGATTGACTGCGCCCTTGATCTTCTTCGGCAGCGTCATCGGTTTTTCGCCGTTCAGCCGGCAGAAGGCCACTTCGGGGTGCGATTCGAAGACGCGGCGGCGCAGTTCCGGACGCATAATCAGCAGCGCGTCGATCTCGCGGATCTTGGCAAAGATGCCGAAGGCCTGGATCGAGACGCCGCGTGGCGGATCGGAGGTCGCCCTGGCCACCTCGCTGGCGCGCCGATGCGCCTCGTACCAGGCCTCGACCGTGGTGAAGTCGCTGATGTCGGCGTAGAGGGCCGCGCGGGACGGGATAGAGAAGACGCTGGATTGCCGTGCTCCGAGCATTGGCCGTACCAAGGTCTCCGGCCCGCGCCCGCCTCTTTGCGAGACGTCCGGCAGGCCGATCGGCATGTCGACGGCCACTGTCGCATCGGCGGGCAAGGCGTCGAGCAGGGCCGCAAAGCTGGGAAAGACGCGGACTGACGGCGCGGCATCCAGATCGCGGCGGACGGCGATCCAGCCGGCCTTGCAGCCGTCTACGCCGACGACCACGGTCGAGGTCACGCCCGGCGGTCCCGCCCCGGATGCGTGAGGTGGCGCAGCTGCACCATCGCCATCGGATGCGACAGGCTCTGGGCATCGGTTTCAAGCTGCAACTCGTCGCCGCCACGCTTGGCGGTTCGCGCCAGGATTTCGTAGACGGCGGCGGTGGTCGATTGCAGCGCCTTGATCGGCGGCTGCCCCGACAGGATGCGGGCGAGGTAGACGGCCGCAGTCAGGTCGCCGAGGCCATTCGGCGGCTTGTCGATGAGGCGGTGTTCGGCCAGCAGCGCCTGGGTGCCGTCAAGCAGCAGATTGCCGGTGCCGCCGGTCATCATCGACTGTGCCGACGTCACCAGCATTGTTGACGGTCCGGCATGGAGGGCGGCCGAGATCACCGATTTCAGATCGGGCAAAGGCGCGCCGGCCATCCACTCCAGCTCATAGCGGTTGGGGGTGGCGATGTCGGCGATCGGCATCAGCCGGTCGCGCATCGCGGCGGCCGTCGGCTCGGGCACATAGAGCCCGCCGGAATCGCCCATCACCGGATCGCATATATAGATCGCTTCCGGCGTCTTGGCCTTGACTGCCGCAACCAGCGAGGCGACGGCCTCGGCCTGGCCGGCCTCGCCGAGATAGCCCGACAGCACCGCGCCCACCTCGCCCAGCCAGGGCGCGCGCTCGAGATCGGCCATCAGCGCCTTGAACTGGTCGAGCGGCGGCACGATGCGCGTGGCGCGGCCATGGCCCGGATGCCAGGGCAGGATGACCGTCGGTACCGCCCACACCGGAAAGCCCAGCGTCTCCAGCGCAAACACGGCGGCGCGGTTACCGACCGAGCCGCGGGCGACATGGCTGGAAATGACGATGACCGCGCGCGGCGCGTCGGCTTTTTCGCTGTTCATGGAAAATCCTAGATACGGATAATTTTTCGTTGAATCGTCATCCTGATCTATCTCTTTGGTTGGAGCATGATCTCCGGACAAAACGGTTCCCGCTTGTCCGAGAAAACCGGTTCCCACTTTTCAGGATCATGCTCTAGCTGCCCCGGGAGACGTAGTACACGAGCCAGATCAAAAGGCCGAGGGCGACGATGAGCCCAAGTGCGCGACCGATGCGGGTGCCCCAGACCTCGATCGGATCGGATCGGTCGGCCTCCGCTGCGGTAACATGATCGCGCGCGCCTTTCGCTGCCCGTGACACCAGCGATGCGCTGCCAAGGCCGCCCTCGTTCGCCACGCGCTCGATAATGCGGCGCGATTCGCTGTCACCGTCGCGGCCTTCCGCCATGGTCCTGTCCTGTTTGCCGGCAACCATACCGTGTTCGCGCGATCAATCACAGGGCCTCGCCGGCGCATGAATGCGCGCCAGCGGCAGACATTTTCTTGAGCGCGGATTGTGCTAATGCTTCACATGCAACTTCTGTCGAGGGACCTCACCATGTTTGCCCAGCGCCTTGCCTTCCCTTTCCGCAGTCTGCCGGCCGTGCTGATGATGGCCGTCGTGCTGCCTCTGCTCGCCGGCTGCGGCTTCAACACCATCCCGACGGCGGAGGAAAACGCCAAGGCGGCATGGAGCGAGGTGCTGAACCAGTATCAGCGTCGGTCCGACCTCATTCCCAATTTGGTCGAGACGGTGAAGGGCTATGCCTCGCATGAAAAGGACACGCTCGATGCGGTGGTCGAAGCGCGCGCCAAGGCGACGCAGATCACGGTGACGCCGGAAACGCTGAAGGACCCCGAAGCGCTCAAGAAGTTCCAGGATGCGCAATCAGGGCTGACCAGCGCGCTGTCGCGGCTGATCGCGGTGTCGGAGGCCTATCCCGACCTCAAGGCCAACCAGAATTTCCTGGCGCTGCAGGCGCAACTCGAAGGCACCGAGAACCGTATCGCCGTGGCGCGGCGCGACTACATCCTGGCGGTCAAGGATTACAATCTGACGCTGAGGACCTTTCCGTCGGTGCTATGGGCAACCTTCTGGTTCCGCAGCAACGAGCCCTTCGCCAACTTCACCGTCGAAGAAGACAAGATGCAGCCGCCGAAGGTCGATTTCGGCACGAAGCAGGGCGGGTGATGACGTCTGGGTGAGCTTGGCCTTTGCCAGCCTTGCGTTCCTTCACACCCCCCTCTGTCCTGCCGGACATCTCCCCCTCAAGGGGGGAGATCAGCTGTCTTCTGTCCTTGCGCCAAATATCAGCGTTGCCGGCTGAGCGTCGGCAGCGAGATTGCCAATCTCCCCCCTCGAGGGGGAGATGTCCGGCAGGACAGAGGGGGACGCGAAGGAACGCCAACCTTGGTGTTCTTCTCGCCTTTCTGGCCGTCTTCCTGCCCCTCACCGCCTTCGCCGCCGACCTCCCCGCGCTGACCGGCCGCGTCGTCGACAATGCCGGGATCATCGATGCAGGCACCAAAGCCGCGCTCACCCAGAAACTCGCCGACTTCGAGACCAGAGGCTCCGACCAGATCGTCGTCGCAACCATCCCCAGCCTCGACGGCGAGGAGATTGAGCCTTACGCCAACCGGCTGTTCCGCTTCTGGAAGCTCGGCCAGGCCAAGGAAAACAACGGCGTGCTGCTGCTGGTGGCGCCGAACGACCGCAAGATGCGCATCGAGGTCGGCTATGGGCTGGAAGGCACGCTGACCGATTTGCACACCAAGCTGATCATCGAAAACGACATGGTGCCGGCGTTCCGCGCCGGCGATTTCTCCGGGGGCATTTCCAAGGCCGTCGACGACATGGTGATGGTGCTGGAAGGCAATCCGGAGGAATTGGAGGCGCGCGGCGAGCGCAACCAGAAGCCGCCCATCAATACCGACAATCTGTTCTTCGGCGTCTTCATCAGCATCTGGGCAATCATCTTCTTCGGCAGCATGGCCGCCTCCATCCTGCCGCCGATCTTCGGCCAAAAACTCGGTCCCGGCCGCTATCGCTGGCTCGGCATGACATTCGAGCCGCACAAGCGGTCATCCAGCGGCGGCTGGTCTTCGGGCGGGGGCGGCTGGTCGTCGGGTTCAAGCGGTGGTGGCGGCTTTTCCGGCGGCGGCGGTTCGTCCGGCGGCGGCGGCTCCTCGGGAAGCTGGTGACGAGATGACAACACGCATCGCCAATCCCTGGCATGGCCGCTTCGCCACGATGACCGGCGCTGCCTTGCTGGTCTTGCTCGTCAGCTTCGCGGCGCTGGCGGCGGAACTGCCCGCCCTCACCGGTCGTGTCGTCGACAATGCAGGCATCATCGACGCTGCGACCGAGGCGGCGCTGACGCAGAAGCTGGCCGATTTCGAGACCAAAGGCTCCGACCAGATCGTCGTCGCGACGGTTCCCAGCCTCGACGGCGAGGAGATCGAGCCTTACGCCACCCGGCTGTTCAACGCTTGGAAGCTCGGCCAGAAGGCCAAGAACAATGGCGTGCTTCTGCTGGTGGCCGTGAACGACCGCAAGATGCGCATCGAGGTCGGCTACGGGCTGGAAGCCACGCTCACCAACCAGCACGCCACACGGATCATTGAAGGCATGGTGCCGGCCTTCCGCGCCGGGGATTTCTCCGGCGGTATTTCCAAAGCGGTCGACGACATGATCATGGTGATTGAGGACAGTCATGGTGGTTGAGGGGAACTGGTGACGGCATGACAGTACGCGTCTTCAATCCGCCAAGACCTGGCCGCGCAGCCGCGACGATCGGCATCGCCCTGTTGACGATGCTCACCATGCTGTTTGTAGCCTTGGCGGCAGACCTGCCGGCACTCACCGGGCGGGTGGTCGACAATGCCGGTATTATCGACGCCGCGACCAAGGCGGCACTGACGCAGAAGCTCGCGGATTTCGAGACCAAAGGCTCCGACCAGATCGTCGTCGCCACGATCAACAGCCTCGACGGCGAGGAGATCGAACCCTACGCCAACCGGCTGTTCCGCTTTTGGAAACTCGGCCAGGCCGGCGAAAACAACGGCGTGCTTCTGCTGGTGGCCAAGAACGACCACAAGATGCGCATCGAGGTCGGCTACGGGCTGGAAGGCACGCTGACCGATTTGCACACCAAACTGGTCATCGAAAACGACATGGTGCCGGCGTTCCGCGCCGGTGATTTCTCCGGCGGCATTTCCAAGGCCGTCGACGACATGGTCATGGTGCTGGAAGGCAACCCGGAAGAGCTGGAGGCGCGCGGCAAGCGCAACCCGGCCGACCGCAGCACGCCCATCGATCCCGTCGTCGCGGTCTTCCTGATCCTGTGGGCGGCGATGTTCTTCGGCGGCCTGGCGATGGCCTTCCTGCCGCCGATCTTCGGCACCAAGCTGTCGCCGGGCGTGTATAAATGGCTGGGCATGACCTTTCGCTACGGCCAGGGGCCGAGCGGATCGTCCTCGGGCTCCAGCAGCTGGACAACAAGTTCGTCGTCGGGCAGCGGATGGTCATCGGGAAGTTCGGGCAGCAGCTGGTCTTCGGGCTCAAGCAGCGGCGGCGGGTTTTCAGGCGGCGGCGGTTCGTCTGGCGGTGGCGGGTCTTCAGGGAGCTGGTGAGAGAAGATGGCAACACGACCGATCAGCCCACAGGACCATGAGCGCATCGCCACCGCGATCCGCGCGGCCGAGGCCAAAACCGACGGCGAGATCTACTGCGTCGTTGCGCATGCCAGCGACGGCTATTTCTTTCCCGCCGCCTTCATGGCGACATCAGGCATGCTGATTGCCAGCCTCGCCGTCGCTTATGGGCTGGAAGCCTGGTGGCTGTCGATCCGGCTGCCGCATTTCGTCATTGTCCAACTGCTGGCACTGGCCTCGGTGTTGGTGCTTTTGTGGGCGCTGCCGGGCTTGCGCATCCATCTGGTGCCGCGCCGGCAGCGTTATCAGGCGGCACATCACAATGCGCTCAGGCAGTTCCTCGCCCGCAATGTCCACCGCACCACGGCGCGCACCGGCGTGTTGGTCTTCGTGTCGATCGCCGAGCGTTATGCCGAAGTGGTCGCCGATTCGGGCATCGACAGCAAGGTCGGCCAGCATGTCTGGGACGGCGTGGTGCGCGATCTCCTGCAGCATGCCGGTGACGACCGGCTCGCCGACGGCTTCGTCAAGGCGATCGGGCAGGTCGGCGCGGTGCTGGCCGAGCATTTCCCGGTGACGTCGGGCGACGCCAATGAGCTGGACGATCATCTCGTCGAGATCTGAAGAGCCTGCACGCGCTACCCGGACGGACGCCTGACCGCGCCGGCTGGGCGCGTTTTCCAGGCAGGCTTTGCCCATTGTCAGCAGTGTCGCGATCGGCTGTGAGAAAGCGGTCGGCGGGCTGACCTCGAGTCTTGCAAATGGCCGATGCGGGTTTATGGTTAACAAATCATGAATACGCTGAGCATCGACATCAGGAAAGCCGAACCGCGCGACGCCGGCGCCATTGCCGACGTGCACCAGCTGGCCTGGGAGGGCGCCTATTCCGGCATCATCCCGCATCGCTCGCTGACCTCGATGATCAACCGCCGCGGCGCCGACTGGTGGGCCAATGCCATCCGCCGCGCCGCCACCGTTCTGGTGGTCGAGATCGGCGGCACCATCGCCGGCTATGCCACGATCGGCAAGAACCGCGCCCGCGAGCTGAAGCAACAGGGCGAAATCTACGAACTTTACCTGCGTCCGGAATATCAAGGCATCGGGCTCGGCAGCCGGCTGTTCAAGGCGGCGCGGGCGCGGCTTGCCGACCACGGGCTGAAGGGAATGGTGGTGTGGGCGCTGGAAGACAACCAGAACGCACTTTCCTTCTATGCCGGCGCGGGTGGCCGTGACGTCGCCGAAGGCGTCGAGGTTTTCGAGCAGAGGGCGCTCAAGAAGGTCGCCTTCGTCTGGGAATGACCGGCCTCGGTTACAAATCATCATAAACCGTGCGCTTCCGTTAGCGCTTCGCACCAATCGCCGCATTGCACCATGCCGCGCCGCCCGCTATCGATCTTGGACATCGAGAGAGGGATTTAAGCCATGCGAATCGAAGCCATTGCCATCGGAAAGAACCCGCCCGAGGACATCAACGTCATCATCGAGGTGCCGATCGGCGGCGAGCCGATCAAGTACGAGATGGACAAGGAGGCCGGCACGCTGTTCGTCGACCGTTTCCTGCATACGTCGATGCGCTACCCCGGCAATTACGGTTTCGTGCCGCACACGCTGTCGGGCGACGGCGACCCGATCGACGTGCTGGTCTGCAACACGCGCGCGCTGGTGCCGGGCTGCGTCATCAATGTGCGGCCGATCGGCGTGCTGGTGATGGAAGACAATGCCGGCCAGGACGAGAAGGTCATTGCCGTGCCCTCGCCGAAGCTGACGCTGCGCTACGAAAACGTCACCGAATACACGCAGCTGCCCGAGATCACCCGCGACCAGGTCCAGCACTTCTTCGAGCACTACAAGGATCTCGAGCCCGGCAAATGGGTCAAGATCGAAGGCTGGCACGATTCCAAATACGCCAAGAAGATGATCGTCGACGCGATCGCACGGGCGAAGGCGGCGAAGTAGCGCCGAGAGAGGCCTGCGTCTCGTTCAAGTAAGCGGCAAACGCCAGCGCGAGGCACCCCCCTCTGGCCTGCCGGCCATCTCCCCCTCAAGGGGGGAGATCGGATGTCGCAACGGCTTTCGTCAATTTTCAGCGCCGAAAGAAAAGCGCCGCCAGCGAAGCTGCCAATCTCCCCCCTTGAGGGGGAGATGCCCGGCAGGGCAGAGGGGGGTGCCTTGCACCCACGTGGCTAGTTATCCACCCGACCAAACGCCGGCACGTTGCCGATGACGGTGTGCTTGTCCTTGCCACAGGCGAAACTCTTCGCCTTTTCGTCCGCCAGCTTGCGCGCCTGGTCGTTGGCCTGAGGGTTGCCGGTGGCGAGCACGAGGCCGATGGTGCAGCCGTCGCGGGCTTCCATCTGGGCGACCTTGGCGACGAGCAGCACTTCGGTCGGCTTGTTCTCATCCTCGGGATTGCTGATCGAGCGGCGGTGGATCACCGCGAAGGGAACGGCAACGTCGCCCTTGGTCTCGATGCGCCATTCGACCTTGGCGCCGGACGAGTTGAAGCCGGAAAAGCTCTCCCAGACCGAGGTCATCTCGCCGCCGGGCGGAAACCCGTAGAATAGCGATTCACGCGCATCGTCGTAGGCGATCAGCACGGGATAGCCGCGATAGCCGGAGCAGGCGAGTTCGGCCCAGTCGCCGTCACCTTCCTCGGCCTGCGCATAGGTGACGCAATCCTTTTGCGAGTCGAGGTCGGTGTAGACGCTGGATATTCCGTCGGCATGGGCGGTTTGGGATAGGGCGGCGAGGGCGAATGGAACAAGCAGCAGGGTTCGCATGCGGACGTCTCCCGTGAAGTTCGCCCCAGCCTATCGCCAAATCTGCGGCCGGCCTAGCGTGCCAATCTCAACGTTGGCGCCACCCACATCGCCCTGCCGGGCAATTCTCCCCCTGAACGGGAGAAAGTGGCCGGCTGCGCCGCTGGCGACAACCTTGCAACGCTGGCAATTGGCGAAATCGTGATGAGAGCGTTCCTCGCCCCATTTCCGGGAAAGGATGCCGGCAGGTGAGGGTCGGCGCCAACGTTAGAAAATGCTATTTCTTCAAGCTCGCTTCGATCAGCAGGTCGGCGTTGCGGGCCACCGATTGCGCCGGGCCGCCGAGGCCGAAGAGCTGGCCGCTGATATAGGCGCCTTCGATCAACAGCAGCAGGCCGTCGCCGAGCGTGTCAGGGTCTTTAGCGCCCATCGCTGCGGCCATCGCGCGCAGGCGGTGGCGCAACTCCTGCTTGTTGGCCTCGCTGACGACGCGCGCCGGATGGCCATGTTCGGGATATTCCACCGCCGCGTTGGTCATGCCGCAGCCGCGATAGTCCGGCTTTTGCGTGCGCTTGCCGACGCGAGTCAGGAAAGCCCTGAGCTGTGCCCGCGGGTCGCCGGGATGGGCAGCCACGGCTTCGTCGAAACGCTCCCAGTACTCACGGTCATATTGCCTGAGATAGGAAGCGGCAAGCTCGTCCTTGGAGGGAAAGCTGCGGTAGAGGCTGGGCTTGGTGACGCCGGCGCGCTTGACGATCTCGTCGACGCCGATCGCCCGAATGCCGCGGCGGTAGAACAGGTCGTAGGCCACGTCGAGGATTTTCTTGGCAGCCTTGGGCGGTGCGGCTGCATGACCGTCCTTGATGGTCAGTTCAATATTTTTGTCCGTTGGCATGGTATGACTCGATTGACGTGTTACCGATCGGTACGTATACATGTCCTCACCCTGCAACGTACCGGTCAGTAACATGATAGCTCAATCCCGTCCCTTTGGCCAGCGCTACGCTTTCGTCGTGGTTGGCGTCATCTTCCTCTGCTTGTTGATCGCGGCCGGGCTTCGTTCCGCACCCTCGGTGATGATGCTGCCGTTGGATAAAAGCTTCGGCTGGGGGCGCGATACGGTTTCGATTGCCGCCGCGATCGGCATCTTCCTTTACGGCCTGACCGGGCCGTTTGCCGCCGCATTGATGGAGCGTATCGGCTTGCGCCGCACGCTGCTTGCCTCGCTTGTGATCATGTCGGGCTCGACCGCGCTCAGCCTGCTGATGACCGAGCCATGGCATCTGTTCCTCACCTGGGGCGTGTTTTCAGGTATCGGCTCCGGCGCGGTCGCCACCGTGCTCGGCGCCACCATCGTCAACCGCTGGTTCAAGACCAATCGCGGCTTGGTGATGGGGCTGATGTCGGCCTCCAGCGCCACCGGCCTCTTGGTGTTCCTGCCGCTGCTGGCATCGCTCGCCCAGTCGGGCGGCTGGCAGCCCGTCGCTACCGCCGTCTCGATCGCCACTGCCTGTCTTCTGCCGCTGGTCTGGCTGTTGGTTCCGGAGCGTCCCGCTTCGATCGGCATGGTGCGCTATGGCGCCGGGGCGGATGACGTGCCGCCGGTGTCGCCGGCATCGCAAGGCAATTTCCTGGCGCATACGCTCAACACGCTGCGCCGCGCTGCCGGCACCCGCGTCTTCTGGTATCTGTTCGCCACGTTCTTCATCTGCGGTTTCACCACCAACGGGCTGGTCGGCACGCATCTGATCTCCTTCTGCGGCGACATGGGCATCCCCGAGGTGCAGGCCGCGGGCCTGTTGTCGCTGATGGGCATTTTCGACCTGATCGGCACGACTTTGTCGGGTTGGCTCACCGACCGTTTCGACCCGCGCAAGCTGCTCGGCGTCTACTACGGCATTCGCGGCCTGGCGCTGATCTATCTGCCCTATTCCGGCTTCTCGGCGACCAGCCTGATCATCTTCGCCGTGCTCTACGGTCTGGACTGGATCGCCACCGTGCCGCCGACGCTCAGGCTCGCCAACGAGGCCTTCGGCGACCGCAGCGGCCCGATCGTGTTCGGCTGGATCGTCGCCGGCCACCAGGTGGGGGCCGCCACCGCCGCTGCCTTCGGCGGCACCATGCGCGAATTGCAGGGCAATTACGAACTGGCCTTCCTGATCGCCGGCTTGACGGCGATCGTGGCTGCGTGTCTGTCGCTGCTGATCAATACGAGCAGGCCGGCTTTCGATCCGGAGCCGCAAGCGGCGTAAGGCGCGGTACTAATCTCCCCCCTCAGGGGGGAGATGGCCGCGAAGCGGCCAGAGGGGGTCCGTGCGACCGGACTCAGCCTCTTGCGCATAGGAGGTCGGCGCTCCAAGCGAGGCGACCCCCTTCTGTCGCCTTCGGCGACATCTCCCCCCTCAAGGGCGGAGATCACCTGTCGATTGTTATCAAAGTTTCATCTTCCCGAGATGTGGCTGAAACATTGAAGCTGGAGCTTGCTGGCACCGTTCGAAGCCATCAGGAGACAGCCATGAACAAGATCTCGTTGACCCGCCGCGCTTTCGTCACCTCTGCCAGCGCCGCCGGTCTGCTCGGCGCATCGGGGCTCGCTTTGCCCTATTATTCGCGCGCCAGCCAGCGCCCGGCCTTCACCCATGGCGTCCAGTCCGGCGATGTCGATGCCTCGAGCGGCATGGTGTGGACGCGCACCGACCGGCCTTCGCGCGTCATGTTCGAAGTGTCGTCGACGGAAAACTTCGCCAATGCGACGCGGCTGGCGCCGCTCGATACCTCGCCGGCCAGCGACTTCACGGTCAAGCGCCTGCTCACCGACCTCGCCTCCGACCAGGATATCTTCTACCGGATGACTGCCGCCGACCTGTCGGATATCAACGCCGTTTCCGAACCGATCGTCGGCCGTTTCCGCACAGCACCCGCCTCGAAGCGCGACATAAAATTCGCCTGGTCGGGCGACACGGCCGGCCAGGGCTGGGGAATCGATGAGACCGGCATGAAAACCTACGCCACCATCGCCAGGCACACGCCGGATTTCTTCCTGCATTCCGGCGACACCATCTATGCCGATGGCGCCATGAAGGACGAGGTAGACCTGCCTGGCGGCGGCAAGTGGAAAAACGTCGTCCTGATCGACGGCAAGCGCAAGGTGGCCGAGACGCTGGATGAGTACCGCGACCAGTGGAAATACAACATGATGGACAAAAACGTTCTGGCCTTGAGCGCCATCTGCCCGACCTTCTACCAGTGGGACGATCACGAGGTGCTGAACAACTGGTCGGATTCGAAGAATCTCGGCGCCGACAGCCGCTACACCGAAAAATCCGTCCATGTGCTCGCGGCGCGTGCGGCGCGCGCCTTCCATGAGATGACGACGATCCGCTACGAGCCGTCCGAGCCCGGCCGCGTCTACCGCAAGATCGCGCATGGGCCGCTGCTCGACGTGTTCTTCCTCGACATGCGCTCCTATCGCGGCCCGAACGGCCCCGACATGCAGGAGGACATGACGCCGCAGTCACGCATGCTGGGCGAACAGCAGACGAAATGGCTGAAGCGCGAGCTGACGAATTCCAGGGCGACCTGGAAGATCATTGCCGCCGACATGCCGCTCGGCCTCGTCGTCTGGGACGACGGCGCCAAGAAGGTCGGCGCGGAAGCCATCAGCAATGGCGACAATGGCCTGCCCAAAGGCCGCGAGCTCGAGATCGCCGACCTGTTGCGCTACATCAAGACTGCCGGCATCACCAACACGGTCTGGTTGACCGCCGATGTCCACTACACGGCGGCGCACTATTACAACCCCGACAAGGCGCGGTTCCAGGATTTCAATCCTTTCTGGGAATTCGTCTCGGGCCCGATCCACGCCGGTACCTTCGGTCCCAATGATTTCGACATGACCTTCGGCCCGGAGCTGAAATTCATCAAGGCGCCGACCACCGAACAGGGCCAGAACCTGCCACCCTCGGCCGGCCTGCAGTTCTTTGGCCTGGTGGGCATTTCAGGGGCGACAGAGCAGCTGACCGTGCGGCTGATGGATCGCGACGACATCGAGCTTTACAAGGTGACGCTCGATCCGGTGCGGTCGGCGTAAGCCTTTGGGTCGGTGCGAAGGATCGCTATGCCTCGAATGGGCAGCCGTCAGTCCGAGTAGCAAACCGTCGGAATCTTCGGCCACACCGCGCTGTCGCAGCCTGCAACCTGCTGCCTCTGCTTGAAAGAGGCGCTGACCGGGCCGGTGACCACGGGGTCGACGCCATCAGGGGCGTCGGCAAACATCTGCTCGGCCGTCCGGTCGGACGACGAAGCCGGATTGGCTTCCTTCACCGTGGCGGCCGATTGAGCGGCATTGGCCGCCAGCACGGCAGCGAATGCGACCGAAGCGATGAGGGGCCAAAATCGGTTGAGTTTGTCGGTCATGAATTTCGAACTACCCGGGCCCAGAAAGGTTCCCGCCTTGGTTAACAAAACCATCTCACACCGAGATGCTTAAGATTTGATGAGTATTTGGTGGTGCGCCTCCTCTTTCGCAATTGCGAAAAACCCTGTATGAGCCGCGCAACCGAAAGAGGCGGCGCCTTTTGGCCTGCTGCCTGCAACGCTCCCGAGACCACAAAATGAAAATTCGTAATATCGCGATCATCGCGCACGTCGACCATGGAAAAACCACCCTCGTCGACCAATTGCTGCGGCAATCCGGTTCCTTCCGCGACAATCAGCGCGTCGCCGAGCGCGCCATGGATTCCAACGACCTCGAAAAGGAACGCGGCATCACCATCCTGGCCAAGGCGACCTCGGTCGACTGGAAGGACACCCGCATTAACATCGTCGACACACCCGGCCACGCCGATTTCGGCGGTGAGGTCGAGCGCATCCTGTCGATGGTGGATTCGGCGATCGTGCTGGTCGACGCCGCCGAAGGCCCCATGCCGCAGACCAAGTTCGTCGTCGGCAAGGCGCTCAAGGTCGGCCTGAAGCCGATCGTCGTCATCAACAAGATCGACCGTCCGGACGCCCGCCACGTCGAAGTGGTCAACGAGGTGTTCGACCTGTTTGCAGCGCTTGACGCCACCGACGAGCAGCTCGACTTCCCGATCCTCTACGGTTCTGGCCGCGATGGCTGGGTCTCGGAAAATCCGGAAGGCCCGAAGGACCAGGGCCTGGCGCCGCTGTTCGACCTCGTCATCAAGCATGTGCCGGAGCCGACCGTTCATCCCGGCCCGTTCCGCATGATCGGCACCATCCTGGAAGCCAATCCGTTCCTCGGCCGCATCATTACCGGCCGTATCGAGAGCGGCACGCTGAAGTCCAACCAGGCGGTCAAGGTGCTCCACCATGACGGCACGCAGATCGAAACCGGGCGCATCTCCAAGATCCTCGCGTTCCGTGGCCTCGAGCGCCAGCCGATCGAAGAGGCGCAGGCGGGTGACATCGTGGCAATTGCCGGCCTGTCGAAGGGCACTGTCGCCGACACGTTCTGCGACCTGGCGGTGACCGAGGCGTTGCATGCGCAACCGATCGATCCGCCGACCGTGACCATGTCTTTCCTGGTCAATGATTCGCCGCTCGCCGGCACTGAAGGCGACAAGGTGACCAGCCGCGTCATCCGCGACCGCCTGCTGCGAGAAGCCGAAGGCAATGTCGCGCTCAAGATCGAGGAATCGCCCGACAAGGATTCGTTCTTCGTTTCCGGCCGCGGCGAATTGCAGCTGGCCGTGCTGATCGAGACGATGCGCCGCGAAGGCTTTGAAATCGCCGTGTCGCGTCCGCGCGTCGTCATGCAGAAGGGCGAGAACGGTGAATTGCTGGAGCCGGTCGAGGAAGTCGTCATCGACGTCGACGAGGAGCACGCCGGCATCGTCGTGCAGAAGATGTCGGAGCGCAAGGCCGAGATGGTCGAGCTGCGGCCTTCGGGCGGCAACCGTCAGCGCATCGTCTTCCACGCGCCGACGCGCGGACTGATCGGCTACCAGTCGGAACTGTTGACCGACACGCGCGGCACCGCCGTGATGAACCGGCTGTTCCACGCCTACCAGCCCTACAAGGGCGAACTGCCGGGCCGCACCAACGGCGTGCTGATCTCCAACGAACAGGGCGAGGCAGTGGCCTATGCCATGTGGAACCTCGAAGACCGCGGCCCGATGGTCATCGACCCGGGCGTCAAGGTCTATCAGGGCATGATCATCGGCATCCATAGCCGTGACAACGACCTCGAAGTGAACGTGCTGAAGGGCAAGAAGCTGACCAACATCCGCGCCGCCGGCAAGGACGAGGCGGTGAAGCTGACGCCGCCGATCCGCATGACGCTGGAGCGCGCGCTGGCCTGGATCCAGGACGACGAGCTGGTCGAGGTGACGCCGAAGACCATCCGCCTGCGCAAGCTCTATCTCGACCCGAACGAGCGCAAGCGCTTCGAGAAGTCGGCCAAGGTTGTGGGCGCGGCGTAATCGTCTGATTGTCTAAATTCGAGAGGGGCGAAGCACCGGTGCTTCGCCCCTCTTGTCATTCACCCACGGCAGCCGAAATGATGGCTTCACGATCCGGCTCGTCGGCCAGGTCAATGCGAATCGCCGTGCCGTCGCGGGCCGGCTTGCGCAAAGCTCTGGCGCCTTCGGGAACAACAACCAGCAATCGTTTCTCCTCCAGCGCCTGAAGCCTTGATCGGGAGATGCCGAGTTCGCCGGCGAGCAGACGGTCGAGCCGCAGCGATGTCGGCATTTCCAGCCCAAGCCTGATTTCAAGCGTCGTTGCGCCCCTCTCGCCGAGGCTTCGCTTTTGAACCGCGACATCCGAAAATTCCTCGACGCGGCCGACCCGGTTTCGCAACGCCACGACATCGAAGGCATGGCGGCGGGCGAGGGCCGGATCGTTGCTTTCGAGCGCTGCCAGCAGCGCGGGTTCGATGTCGCGGCGGTTGCAGCGTTCGAAAATGCCGCAATTCCACGAATTGTCGCAGTCGATGCAGCGATAGATCAGCCACACGTCGATTCGCTTGCCATTGGCGTTGACGCGGAATTTGTCGCTGCAGCGATAGGCTTTCACGGCGCCGCAGCGGTTGCAGTGGATCAGAGGTCGAGGCGCGATTTCGGGCGTGATTGCCCAGTGGATAGCGAGATGTTGGGACAAGCCGGAAGACCTTCCAGTGTGGAAGTTCTTCAGGTCGGCAATGGCGAGATGCCCATGCGGGCACGGCGTGGCGAGAGCTAGCTATGTCGGAAATCAGCTGTCACGGGCGGCAAAGCGCGCGAGACAACGGTTCAGCAGTGCCAAACCGGTCTCGAACCGCCGCCTGAGGAACACGTGAAATGGAGCAGGCACCGCTTAATGCGGCGCCCTGCCAAGCGTGATCAGGGGAGTTGGCGAGACCGGCGGTTACTGAGGCAAAATGAAGCTCGAAATGAATGTCGGGACGGTTCTTCTAGCGGCAAGATGCCGAGCGGGCAAGGTTCATAGGGTGTCTCGCCCTGCTCAGGCGAAGGCGATCTGTACCTTCATCGATTTGTTGCGGTCGCCGGCGATCTCGAAAGCCGCAACCGCCTCGTCCATCGGATAGATGCCGGTCAGCAGCGGCTTAACGTCGACGCGACGGTTGTTGATCAGATCGACGGCCAGCGCGAACTCGTCGTGGAAACGGAAGGAGCCGCGCATTTCGATCTCCTTGGCGACGATGAGATTCTGAGGCAGCGACATGTCGCCGCCTAGGCCGAGCTGCACGAGCACCCCGCGCGGCTTCAGCACATCGAGCCCGGCTCGCACCGCGCGCTCATTGCCGGAGCATTCGAACATGACGTCGAAACTGCCCTTCTCGACATTGTAGCCAGCGAGCTTGTCGGCATCTGTGGCGACATTGATGGTGCGGTCGGCGCCGATCTCGTTGGCCTTGGCCAGAACCGCGTCCATGACATCGGTGACGACGATCTCACGCGCGCCGTGGACACGTGCGGCAAGGATGCTGAGCGCACCGATCGGCCCGCAGCCGGTGACCAAGACCCGCTTGCCGAGCAGCGAGCCGGCGCGGTTGACGGCATGCAGCGTTACCGCGAACGGCTCGGCAAAGGCGGCTTCGTTGATGGAGACATAATCGGCGATCTTGTGGCACTGCCAAGCCTCGGCGACGAGGCGCTGGCGGAAGGCCCCCTGTATGTGCGGCATCGGCATGGCGCTGCCGTAGAATCGCATGTCGAGGCATTGGTTCTGCACGCCCTGCAGGCAGTAGCGGCACGCATTGCAGGGCCGGCTGGGCGAAATCGCGACGCGGTCGCCGACCACGAGGCTGGAGACGCCGGCGCCAAGCGCCTTCACCGTGCCGGCGACCTCATGTCCGAGGATCATCGGCTCGCGCAGGCGCACCACGCCGAAGCCGCCATGGTTGTAGTAGTGCAGGTCCGAGCCGCAGATGCCGCCGGCCTCGACCGATATTTCGACCTGTCCGGCGCCAGGCGCGCCCGAATCGGTCTCTTCGATGCGCGGGTCTTTTGCGGCGTGGATGACGATTGATTTCACGGCCGCGATCCTTTCTCAAACCGCTGGCACGGGCAAGTCCGATCTCCGAAATGTGTCGCGTTCGTTGGCCCATCAGGCAGAGGGGTGCCAAATTGACGCCGACCGGATATCATTTGCCATCCAACGAAGGCTCCGCCATGCACCTCACCTCGCTGCTGATCTTCGCCGCCGCTCTCTTCGTTGCCGCCGGCTCGCCCGGCCCATCGATCGCCGCACTGGTTGCCCGCGTCATCTCGAAGGGCTTTCGTGACGTGTTTCCGTTCCTGCTCGCCATGTGGATCGGCGAGGCCATCTGGCTGTCGCTGGCGGTGTTCGGGCTGGCGGTCGTGGCGCAGACCTTCCATTTCGCCTTCGTCGTCGTGAAATGGATCGGCGTCGCTTACCTCGCCTACCTCGCCTTCAAGATGTGGACCGCACCTGTCGACGCAAAAGAAGGCGAGATGCCGCGCGAGGATTCGCCGGCAAAACTGTTCTTTGCCGGCATGGCGGTGACGCTCGGCAATCCCAAGATCATGATGTTCTATCTGGCGCTGCTGCCGACGATCATCGACCTCGCTTCGGTGAGTGTCATCGGCTGGGTCGAACTGACGGCGACGATGGCGGTGGTTCTGATCGCCATCGATCTCGCCTGGGTCGTCGCGGCCTCACAGGCGCGCAAACTGCTGAAGAGCAAGCGCGCCATGAAGATCGCCAACCGCATCAGCGCCACGACGATGGCCGGCGCTGCCGGGGCCATCGCGGCGCGTTGACCTCTCCTGCGAGGAGAAGGAAACTTTCACCTCGCCATGGCGTGGTATTCGTCGTTCGGCCGCATGTCGATGGCCGCCGCCACGCGGTTCGACATGTTGAAGAAGGCGGCGGTCGAGGCGATGTCCCAGATGTCGCGGTTGGTGAAGCCGGCGTTGCGCAGTGCTGCCCTGTCCGCCTCGACGATCTTTGCCGGCTCTTCCGTCAGCTTGACGGCGAATTCGAGCATCGCCGTCTGCTTCGGTGAAAGATCGGCGGCGCGGAAATTCATCACCATCATCTCGCCGAAGGACGGGTCGCCGGAGAGCTGGCGCACCGCCGCGCCATGCGCCGTCAGGCAATAATAGCAATGGTTGATCGATGAGACGACGACCGCGATCATCTCCCGTTCCAGCTTCGACAGGCCGGATTCACCCAGCATCAGATCATTGTATGTGTCGGTGAAGGCGCGCAGCTTCTTCTCGTCGAAGGCATAGGCAAGAAGCACGTTGGGAACCAGGCCGAGCTTTTCCTCGCATTTGGCGAAATAGGCTTTTGTCGCCTCGCTCAGTTCCGCGATACCGAGGTCAAGTGCGCTGATTTTGCCGGACATGGGTCTCCCTCCTGGTTCACCGCCGCCTGACCGTCGAATTCCTGTAATTCTTATCGAGCCGTCAAACCTTTGTCGCCAAACAGCGGTCATCTGCTACCATAGTCGTAAAAGCATGTGACGGGAGGACAACATGGCGAGCGTGAAATCCGCAGCTAAGCCGAAGAAAACAGCCACTGCCGGGGTGAAACCCGACGGGAAGCCGGCCAGGCTCGCCGACTATCTGCTGGCCCGCGCGCCGGCCGAAGACATTGCCGCCTATGACGCCGCCGACCTGGAGCGCGCCGCCGACCTGGCAGGACGTGCGGTCGCCGCCCACAAGAAGGGCCAAAGTGTCGTCGCCGTCGATGCCGGGTCGGGCGTCTCCCGCGAGGGCCGCCCGATGACGATCATCACCGTCGTCAACGACAACATGCCGTTCCTGTTCGATTCGATCCTCGGCGAGATCACAGAAACTGCCGGCGAACCGACTTTGGTCACCCATCCGGTCATCGTCGTGCGTCACGGCAAGGCCGGCGTCGACGAGATCCTCGGCGACGGCAGCGCCCTCAAGGACGATGGCAATCACGACCGCCTGAGCGTCGTCCATGTCCATATTCCGCGCCTGACGGCGGAGCAGGCCGACGCGCTGGCCGACCGCCTGCGCAAGATGCTCAACCAGGTGCGCGCCGCCGTCAGCGACTGGAAGCCGATGCTCGCCCGTCTCGACCAGGCGATTTCCGAATTCCGCTATTCCGCCGTGCCGCTCGACAAGAAGAGCGTTGCCGAGGCCATCGCCTTCCTTGAATGGCTGCGCGACGACAATTTCACTTTCCTTGGCATGCGCGAGTTCAAATATTCCGGCGGCGCGGAGAGCGGCAATCTGGAGCGCGCCGACAAACCCGGTCTCGGCATCCTCGCCGACCCGGATGTGCTGGTGCTCCGGCGCGGCACCGAGGCGGTGACGACGACGCCCGAAATCCGCGCCTTCCTGCATGGGCCGGAGCCGCTGATCGTCACCAAGGCCAACGCCAAGTCGCTGGTGCACCGCCGCATTTATCTCGATTATATCGGCGTCAAAACCTACACCGCCAAGGGCACGCTTGCCGGCGAGTTGCGCATGGTCGGCCTGTTCACCTCGACTGCCTACACGCGCTCGGTGATGAAAATCCCGTATCTGAGGTCAAAGGCCGAGACCATCATCGCCAAGTCCGGCTTCGACCGGCACGACCATTCCGGCAAGGCACTGATCAACGTTCTGGAGAGCTATCCGCGCGACGAACTGTTCCAGGTGCCGGTGCCGATCCTGAAGAAGCACGCCGCGGCCATTCTCGGCCTGGTCGAGCGGCCGCGGGTGCGGGCGCTGGTGCGCGCCGACCAGTTCGACCGCTTCGTCTCGATCCTCGTCTTCGTGCCGCGCGACCGCTATGACAGCGTTGTGCGCGAGAAGATCGGCGCCTATCTCAAGACCGTCTTCGAGGGCCGTTTGTCGGCTTATTATCCGGCGTTTCCGGAGGGCGGGCTGGCGCGTGTGCATTTCATCATCGGCCGCTCGGGCGGCAAGACGCCGAAGGTCGAGCAGGCGGCGATCGAAGCGGCGATCCGCGATATCGTGCGAACCTGGGACGACGCGCTGGCCGAAGCCGCGGAAGCCGTCGGCGGCGATCCATCGCTGAAGGCGATCGCCGCGCGTCTGCCTGAGAGCTATCGCGATTCCTTCAGCGCGGCCATCGCGCTGAAGGATGCGGGGCGCATCGCCGGCATCAGCACCGCCAACCCGATCGCCATCGACTATTACCGCCATGCCGAACAGAAACCCCATCAGGCAGCGCTGAAGATCTACCACCACGGCAGCCCGGTAGCGCTGTCGCGTCGCGTGCCGGTGCTGGAAAACATCGGCTTCCGCGTCATCAGCGAGCGCACCTTCGAGGTTGGCGAGGACGGCGGCGACACCGTCTTCGTCCACGACATGGAGCTGGAGAACAGCTACGGCAAGCCGATCGACCTCAGCGATGGCGGCGCGCTGTTCGAGGACGCGTTCCTGTCGGTCTGGCGCGGCGACATCGACAATGACAGCTATAACGGGCTTGCCCAGACCGCCGGCCTGTGGTCGGGCGAAGTCAGCATTCTGCGCGCCTATGGCCGCTACCTGCAGCAAGCCGGTATCCCGCAGAGCCAGGATTTCATCGCGGCCGCGCTCAACCGCTATCCCGACATTGCGCGCGGCCTGCATGCACTGTTCGTCGCTCGTCTCGGCCCGACCGCCGAGACGGAAGGCGTCGTCGCCGCCAAGCACCTCAAGGCCAAGATCAAGGACGCGCTGGAGGAAGTCCCCAACATTGATGACGACACCATCATCCGCCGCTATCTCAACCTGATCGAAGCCTCGTTGCGCACCAATCATTTCGTTGCGGGAACGAAGGCGCGGGGCCAGTCACTGGCGATCAAGCTGGACTCGCAAGCGGTCGAAGGATTGCCGGCGCCGCGGCCGTGGCGCGAGATCTTCGTCTACGGTTCCGAGGTCGAAGGCGTGCATCTGCGCTTCGGCCCGGTTGCGCGCGGCGGCCTGCGCTGGTCGGACCGCGCCCAGGATTACCGCACCGAGGTGCTCGGCCTGGTCAAGGCGCAGCAGGTCAAGAACGCCGTCATCGTGCCGGTCGGCGCCAAGGGCGGCTTCTATCCGAAGAAGCTGCCGATGAGCGCCGGCCGCGACGCCATCTTCGAGGCCGGCACCTCGGCCTACAAGAATTTCGTTTCCAGCCTGCTGTCGATCACCGACAATATCGGCCTCGATGGCGTCATACCCCCAGCCGGTGTCGTCAGGCGCGATCCTGACGACCCCTATTTCGTCGTCGCCGCCGACAAGGGCACGGCAACCTTCTCCGACACCGCCAATGCCATTTCGGAGAAACACGGTTTCTGGCTCGACGATGCCTTCGCCAGCGGCGGCTCGGCCGGTTACGACCACAAGAAGATGGGCATCACCGCCAAAGGCGCCTGGGAAGCGGTCAAGCGGCATTTCCGCGAGATCAACCGCGACATCCAGACCACCCCCTTCACCGTCGTCGGCGTCGGCGACATGTCGGGAGACGTGTTCGGCAACGGCATGCTCTTGTCGCCGCAGACCAGGCTGATCGCCGCCTTCGACCATCGCGACATCTTCATCGATCCCGATCCAGACAGAGTGGCGTCGATGGCGGAGCGCGAGCGCATGTTCGCGCTGCCGCGTTCGTCCTGGCAGGACTATGACAAGACCAAGCTGTCGGAAGGCGGCGTCATCGTCTCGCGCAGCCAGAAGTCGATCACGCTGCCTGCGGCAGCGGCCGCGGCGATTGGTCTCGCCAAGACCACGGCGACACCGGCCGAGATCATGACCGCCATCCTCAAGGCGAATGTCGATCTGTTGTGGTTCGGCGGCATCGGCACGTATTTACGGGCCTCGGGCGAAACCAATGCCGAAGTCGGCGACCGCGCCAATGACGCCATCCGCATCACCGCGCTCGATGTCCGGGCCAAAGTGATCGGCGAGGGCGCCAATCTCGGCGTCACGCAGCGCGCCCGCATCGAATTCGGCATGAATGGCGGCCGCTGCAACTCCGACGCCATCGACAATTCGGGCGGCGTCAACTGCTCCGACGTCGAGGTCAACATCAAGATCGCGCTGGCGTCCGCCATGCGCAAGGGGTCGCTGACCCGGCCGGCGCGCAACAAGCTGCTGGCCGAGATGACCGACGAGGTCGCCGGCCTCGTGCTGTCCAACAATTACGAACAGACGCTGGCGCTCTCCATCGCCCGCAAGCGCGGCCTTGCCGACATCGCGCACCAGAGCCGGTTCATGGCGGCGCTGGAGGCTCGGGGCCTGCTCGACCGCGCTGTCGAGACGCTGCCGTCGCCGGCCGCCCTTGCCGAGCGCGAGGCGCGTGGCGAGCCGCTGACCCGGGCGGAGCTTGGCGTGCTGCTCGCCTATGCCAAGATCGTGCTGTTTTCCGACATCGTCGCCAGCGACGTGCCGGACGACGCGCATTTCGACCGCGACCTGATGGGCTATTTCCCCGATCGGATGGCGAAGAAATACGCGGCCGAGATCCATGGCCACCGGCTGCGCCGCGAAATCATCGCCCGCGTCGTCGCCAACGATCTCGTCAATCGCGGCGGACCGTCATTCGTCAACCGGCTGCAGGAAGCCACGGGGCGCAGCGCGGCCGACGTGGTGCGCACCTTCGCCGTGGTGCGCGACGGCTTCGCCCTGCCGGCGCTCTATCGGGAGATCGATGCGCTGGACAGCCACATCGACGGCCAGGCGCAGCTCGATCTCTACCAGTCCGTCAGCCGGCTTATCTTCGTGACCAGCGGCTGGTATCTGAAGAACGATGCCGGCACCGCAGCGCTCGGCCAGCGCATTGCCGAACTGCAAGAGGCGCGCATGGCGCTGGAGCCGAAGCTGCTCTCGCTGCTGCCGGCCTTCTCGCGCGAGCGGGTCGAGGAGAGGCGGTATGGCCTGTTCAAGGCCGGCGCCCCGGAAAAGCTCGCCGGGCAGTTGGCAATGGCCGATGTGGCGGGACTGATCCCCGACATCGCACTGACGGCGCGCACGGCCAATGCCGACGTCGTCGCCTCGGCCAAGGTGTTCTTCGCCGTCAGCGATGCCTTCCGCATTCCGCGCGTCGAAGAGGCGGCGCGTTCAATCACGCCGTCGGACTATTACGACCAGCTGGCGCTGTCGCGCGCCACCGACACGATCGGCGCGGCGCGGCGCGGCATTGCGGTGGCGGCTCTCGCCGGTCATGCCGGGACGGCGGATCCTGTGGCGGCCTGGCTGGAAGCCGGCGGCGAGCGCGTGGCGCGCATCCGCGAGCGGCTGCAGGCGCTGACCGAAGGCGGGGATATCACCGTGTCCAGGCTGTCGGTGGCTTCGGGGCTGATGAGCGATCTGACGGGGATGTGAGGCTCGGGACTTTACCCTCCCCTTGTGGGGAGGGTCGCTGCGAAGCAGCGGGGTGGGGGTGCGGCACCGGGCCCCCCCCCCGCCGGCGGGGCGCGCTCCCCCCCGGCGGGGGGGGGGGGGGGGGGGGCGCGGGGGGGGGGGGGGGGCCCGCGGCACCGACCCCCACCCGGACCTTCGGTCCGACCTCCCCACAAGGGGGAGGTAGGGGCGCGGCGCCTTTCTTCGCGTCTCTATGCAGGTAGACAGCGGCGACATCCAGGTGAGGGGCAGCGCGAATCTTTCGCGGTTTGCATGAGCATTCGAAACATGCAGACATGGCGCCCGACACGGGCGGTGCCGGGGGAATCATCATGGCGGCAGTAGAAACAGCGCAGCGGGCATCCGGGCGTGGCATCTGGGGGTGGATGTTCTTCGACTGGGCGGCGCAGCCGTTCTTCACCGTCGTCACCACTTTCATCTTCGGCCCTTATTTCGTCTCGCGTATGGCGAGCGATCCAGATACGGGCTTGGCTGTATGGGGCTATGGCATTGCTGCCGCCGGGTTGGTCATCGCTGTTTTGTCGCCGATCCTTGGCTCGATTGCCGACCAGACCGGCCCGCGCAAGCCCTGGATCGCGTTCTTCGCCGCGATCAAGATCGCCAGTCTCTGTCTGCTTTGGTTCGCGGCACCCGGATCAAACCTTTTTCTGATCGTGGCCTTGTTCTCGCTGGCTTCGGTGGCCGCCGAATTCTCGACCGTTTTCAACGATTCGATGATGCCGCGCCTGGTGCCGAAGAGCGAGATCGGAAGGATTTCCAACATCGCCTGGGGGCTTGGCTACCTCGGCGGAATGATCGCGCTGATCTTCGTCGTTGCGGTGATGGCGGGCACGCCGGAGACCGGCAAGACGATTCTCGGTCTCGACCCGCTCTTCGGGCTCGACCCGAAACTCGGCGAGGACGCGCGGGCCACCGGGCCGCTCTCGGCCGGCTGGTATTTCCTGTTCATCCTGCCGATGTTCTTCTTCACGCCGGATGCCATCAAAGGCATTCCGATAGGGCCGGCGGTACGGGAAGGCCTGTCGGAGCTGAAGTCGACGCTGACTGAAGTGCGCCAGCGCAAAGGCATCTTCCGCTTTCTGATCGCCCGCATGATCTACCAGGACGGCGTCAATGCGCTTCTGGCGCTGGGCGCGGCCTTCGCCGCCAAGATGTTCGGCTGGTCGATCACAGAGGTCGGGATGTTCGGGATCATCCTCAATGTCGTCGCCATATTTGGCTGCTGGGGCGCGGCTTTTCTGGATACCCGGCTCGGCTCGAAGGTCATTGTGATGATCTCGCTTGTACTGCTCAGCATCGCCACGATCGGCATCGTCTCGACCGGGCCGGGTTTCACGCTGCTCGGCGTTGTGCAGCTTCCCACCGCCGACTCAGGCGGTCTGTTCGGCACGGCGGCGGAAAAGGCTTACATTCTCTATGGTTTGCTGATCGGGGTTGCCTTCGGACCGGTGCAAGCCTCGTCGCGTTCCTACATGGCGCGCAGCGTCACCGCAGCCGAGTCCGGCCGCTATTTCGGCATCTATGCGCTGGCCGGACGGGCGACCAGTTTTCTGGCGCCGTTCATGGTGGCAACAGTTGGCTTGGTCAGCGGCTCCGATCGGCTCGGCATGGCGACAATCGTACTGTTTCTCGGCGTCGGCATAGCGATATTAATCAAGACGCCGTACCCGGCGGATCAGCCGGTGGAATAGCGCCGCACTTTTCCTTCTCCCCTTGTGGGAAAAGGCAGAGGCGCTCAATGCCTGAAATGCCTCACGCCGGTAAACACCATGGCGATGCCATGCGCGTCGGCAGCGGCGATAACGTCGTCGTCGCGCATCGAGCCGCCGGGCTGGATCACCGCCGTGGCGCCGGCTTCGATCGCGGATATGAGCCCGTCGGCGAAAGGGAAGAAAGCGTCGGAGGCGACCACCGAGCCCTTGGTCAACGGCTCCGCGAGGCCAGCTGCTTCCGCCGCGTCGAGCGCCTTGCGTGCGGCGATGCGCGAGGAATCGACGCGGCTCATCTGCCCGGCGCCGATGCCGACCGTGGCGCCGTCCTTGGCGTAAACGATGGCGTTCGACTTGACGTGCTTAGCGATGCGGAAAGCGAATTTGAGGTCGGCCATCTCGGCCGCCGTCGGCGCGCGCCTGGTCACCACCTTCAGTTCGAGATCGTCGACCACCGCGTTGTCGCGGCCCTGGACGAGCATGCCGCCAGCGACGGATTTCACAGTGATGCCGCCGGCGTGCGGATCGGGCAGACCGCCGGTGACCAGCAGTCGCAAATTCTTTTTGGCGGCGACGATGCGGACAGCGTCCTCCGACGCGTTCGGCGCAATGATCACCTCGGTGAAGGTTTTTACGATCTCCTGAGCCGCTTCGGCATCGAGGATGCGGTTCATGGCGACGATACCGCCAAAGGCCGAAACCGGGTCGCAGGCCAGCGCTCTCGCATAGGCAGCAGCCAGTGAAGCGCTCTCGGCGACGCCGCATGGATTGGCGTGCTTGATGATGGCGACCGCTGCACAGCGGTTCGGATCGAACTCGCCGACCAGCTCGAAGGCGGCATCGGTGTCGTTGATGTTGTTGTAGGACAGCTGCTTGCCCTGCAACTGGCGAGCCGTGGCGACCCCGGGCCGCTTGTCGCCATTGACGTAGAAGCCGGCGCTTTGATGCGGGTTCTCGCCATAGCGCATGACGCTTTCCAGCCTGCCGCCGAAGGTGCGCCAGGTCGGGTGCTCGATCTCAAGCGTTTCGGCGAACCAGCCGGAGATCGCCGCATCATAGCTGGCGGTGCGGGCAAAGGCCTTGGCCGCCAGCTTCTGGCGGAAATCCAGCGACAGCGAGCCGATGTTCATCTCCAGCGCGTTCAGCACCGAGGCGTAGTCGCCGGGATCGGTGACGATGGCGACATAGGCGTGATTCTTGGCCGAAGCGCGGATCATCGCCGGGCCGCCAATGTCGATGTTCTCGACAACAGCGGCATAGTCGGCGCCGGAACGGCGGACCTCCTCGAACGGGTAGAGATTGCAGACGAGCAGATCGATCGGCTCGATGCGGTGATCGTGCATCGCCTTGGCGTGTTCGGGATCGTCGCGCACGCCGAGCAGCGCGCCGTGCACCGACGGGTGCAGCGTCTTGACGCGGCCGTCCATGATCTCGGGAAAGCCGGTCAGTTCGGAAACGTCGCGCACGGCAAGGCCAGCTTCGGCGATCGCCTTTGCCGTGCCTCCGGTCGACACCAGCTCGACGCCGGCCGCGACCAGCCCTTTGGCGAAGTCGATCAGGCCGGTCTTGTCGAAGACGGAAAGCAGGGCGCGGCGGACCGGAACGAGGTCGGGTGCCGGAATGTTCTTGGCGGCGACGGCCATGGGCTGGCGGCCTTTCAGGGCTGATTGGAGAGCGTTGCCGGGCCGTAGCACATGAGGTCAGGAAATCAAGCCGGAAGCTCGATCAAGCCGGCGCCGGCAACGACGCTCAGCTGTTCTCGGGATAGCCGGCGATGCCGGTGCGCGTGAGCTGCCAATGCACCTCGGCGATCTCCGAGGCCTTGAAGGCGAGCACGATCTGGCGGCTGCGGCGCGGGCCGCCAAGGCCGGCGAAATAGATCGATTCCTCGACCTCCGGCACCACTTCGGTGCAGGTGAACACCCAGGTGTCGGCCTGGTCGGCGGTCAGCACCAGGCGGTCATGCTCGTCCTGCAAAAGGTTGATGTCAGGGTGGATGTGGAAGCGCACCACGACGAAGTCGCGGCCATTGTTGCGGATCGCCGCACCGCCCGGGCGGAGGAAGCGATCCCTGCCGGCGAGCACATTGGCCTCGCTCGACAGTTTCAGCTCGCGCTCATGCAGGAAGCCAAAGCGCTGCATATAGCCGTCATGGCGGGCGATGAAGCCTTGCGTGCCCTTCTGGTCGATGCGCTTGCAAGGCACATGCTGCGGGCCGCCGAGCAAGGGTGAGCCGAGCAGGTCGTTGACGCGCAGCGAATGGGAAAACCGCGCCGACGAGGTGTCGTTGATGGTGGCGGTCGAATGCGCCGCGGTGGCACGGGCCAGCGGCCGGAACTCGGCGGCGCCATAGGTGTCGATGCCGGCATTGACGATATAATGCTGGCGACCGGACGAGAGTTCGAAGGCCAGGCACCCGGCATGCGCGGCGTTGGACACATCGACGGCCGGCGACGGGCCGGTATCGGCAATCACCGTCACGCCGCCCATCGACAGGCGCTCATAGCCGGAATGCGGCGCGTGCAGCAGCGGCGCGCCGGCGGTGTCGTCGTGGCGCAAGATGGTGGCTATACGGTCGTGGATGGTGGCGCCCATGCCGTTGAAGCGGGCGAGGCTGCCATCCTGATGGCGGAAGAAGCGCAGCGCCGGCAGCATGCGGTCGATGGCGCCCATCAGGGCGGCCGGTGGCGTTTCTGCCTGATTGGCATAGGTCTGACGCAGCGGCAGGAGATCGGCGAGCAATTCGAGCACCGCCATCGGGTTGCGCGAAATATGGCCGCCATCGGGAAGGATCTGGCGGTCGAGTTCTTCCGCCAGGCTGCGGGTGGCGCCGCGCAGTGCCGAGGCCGGCGCCGGCAGCGACAGCGCGGCGAAGGCAAGCGCGATACGAGCGCGCAGCCTGTCCTTGCCGTCCGGCATCTCGCGCGCCATCGAGCGGAGATAGCGGATCTGCACGGCGAGCGATTTCAGGAAGGCGCGATAGAACGGAAATTCGGCCCCTTGTAGGACAACCGAGGAGTGTTGCAACCAGGCAATGACTCGCTTGGCGGTGGTGCCGGGCTCCCAGGCTATGCCGGAAATCTGGTTGCCATGCATGGCGATCCAGTCGGAGACAAGCGCGCGTGCATTGGCGGCGGCCAGCTCGGTGCCGGCGGCGCGCATATGGCGCAGCCAACGGAAACCGTGCAGCGTCTTCACCCAGCCGCGGTTGGCGACGTCGATCTGGAATGGTGACTTGCCGCCGGTCTCGACCAGATGTCCCGACAGCGGATAGCGGCCATAATAAATCTCGAGCGCGATCTGCGGATCGGCGAGCCTGAGGTCGGGCGGTGCGATCAGGACGCGTTCGGGCGTGCGCCCGGAATAGCGCCAGCGATAGACTGGCCCTGCGCGAAGGCGCCGGCGCGTCTTGCGCCAAAACTCCTTAGCGACAAGCGTCCACAGACGTGTCGTGCTGCCGGCAGCCAGTGCCAAAACCCCTCCTCGTCGCCTGGAGCTAGAGCATGCTGTCGTCCGAAAACCGCGTCGCAGGTTTCGGCATCATGTTCCGGTACCCCAGCACAAGCTTATATGATTCAAGAACTTATGCGAAGTCGAATTCCGCCGACGTGAAGCGCCTCACGCTGCCGGCCACCGACCCACCCCGAAAAAAGTCAAGCGCTTCGCGGGCTTAAGCCCGGCAATCCGGCACTCACTTGCGGTTGTGGCGAGACCGAAATTCGCTGGGCGAACAGTTTTCGCGGTCGCGAAACAGACGGGAGAAATAGAAGGCGTCGTGGATGCCGACGGCGGCCGCAATGGACTCGATGGGCGAATCGGAGGCGGCCAGCATCTGTTTGGCGCGGTCGAGCCTCGTGCGCAGTTGGAAGGCCTTGGGCGACATGCCGGCTGCCCGCGCAAATCTGCGCCGCAAGGTTGCCGGCGACATCGAGAATTTCGCGGCGAAGGCATCGAGATCCACCGGGTCGCACGCGCAGCGGCGCAATTCGTCGATGATGGGCTGCATGTCGGCATGCTGGAAGCCGGGATTTCGTTGACGGTTGTTCCAATCCATTGCCTGGCGGGCAGCACGCACGACGATGCGATGCATCGTGGCGGCGGCTTCTGCCTGGCTCAGCATCGTATCGAGCGACAGCTCACCGTGCAGCCTGTCGAACAGCCGCTGCATTTTGCCGAGGTCGCGCAAGGGGACGACAGGGGCGTCCTCGGCGATCAGCCGCAGCCGGGTGAAATCGCGTATCAAGGCCCCGTCGAAGAGCGCCCAGCGTTCGAGCCAGCCCGATGCGTCCGGCCCGTAGGAATGCATTCTCCCGGGAAGCAGCCAGAACAGGGCCGGCGCTTGGATCGTCTGCATGCCGGCAGTCCTGGTTTCAAGCCAGCCTTGACCGTTCTCAATCAGCACCACGGCGAATTCCGGCAATTTGCGCGCTTGGATCGCCTGAGTGACGCGATGCCGACCAATCCCTGTAACCGACAGGCCGCCGGCCGCGGCCGGTGCGGATCTGTAGAGTGCGTAAGAGAGATCGTTCATGAGCGAAAAGTCCATGGCTTCGTTCTGTCCATGGGCGAGTGTGCGAACAGTATGACATTTCCAGCTAAGGATGGAAAATCGCAGGTGGCTGAAATGTCAAGCTCAACAGGTGGCACGCAACGACGGATTCCTGTTGCGTCAATCGATCTGAACGCCAACGGCAAGACATTATCGATGGCGCCGAACCGGTTGGGTCATCTCGTGCCAACCGACGCCGGGGTCGGCATCGATGCCATTCGCGGCCTCCTTGCCGAGCAAGGCTATGTCTGGCTGAAAAGTATGCTGCCGCGCCGCGACGTCATCGATTTTCGCGGCTGGGTGTTTTCATATCTGGCCGACACCGGCTTGCTGCAGCCCGGGTCCGATCCCGCGCTTGGCCTGGCGGCGGCCGCCGGCACGTTCGACCGTCAGCTCGCCGATCGCCGGTTGATGGCGCTGGTTCGCTCCACCGCCTATGAAGGGTTCTGCGCACAGCCCCTGATGGCGCGGCTGATGGATGCGTTCGTCGGCGGGCTGTCCTATTTGCACAAGCGCAAGATCATGCGTTTCACCCAACCGGGCACCACAGTGGCGACGCCGGCGCATTACGATCTCGTCTATCTGCGCGGCGGCACCAGCCGCATCGTCACTGCCTGGATCCCGATCGGCGACGTTCCCGTCGACATGGGCGGCCTGGTCTATCTCGAGGGATCGCACGCCATCGGCCTCGACATGGAGGCCCGGTTCGCCAGGGACAATGCCGGGCTGAGCCCGCAGGAGCGCATCAGCGCCTACAACCGGAACATGAGCGAGGGCGGCTGGGTGTCGAAGGACCTGCCCGACATGGCGGAGCGGTTCGATACACGCTGGCTGATCGCGGATTTCGAGGCCGGCGATGTCGTCCTCCACTCGCCCTACATGATCCACGCCTCGACAACCAACCAGACTGCGGAGGGGCGTATCCGGCTCTCCACCGATATCCGCTACCAGAATGTCGATGATGAGATCGATGCAAGGTGGGGGAAGCACTGGTCCTTGGACGACATGCTTTAGGCATGTCGTCGCGTCGGAGTCAGGCCAGACGTCGCATGCGGGCGGCAAAGAAGCCGTCCAGGCCGGAAACCCCTGGCGAACCACGGTCAAGATCGGCGGGTGTGGTGCGCAGCGTGCCTTGCGGGGTCAGGAAGGCGTCGATGCCGGCGATTTCGCCGGGCTGCAGTGGATCGTCGGCGACGGTTTTGTTGCCGGCCAGAAAGACGCGATACAGATCCTCGCCTTCGATCAGGTCCAGCGAACAGTTGGAAAAAACAATCCGACCGCCCGGTTTGACCAAAGTGACGGCGCGGGGGAGCAGCTTTGCTTGCAGATCGGCCAGCTTTTCGACGTCGGCTGCCGTCTTGGTCCATGGCACGTCGGGGTGGCGCCGAACCGTGCCTGTGGAAGAGCAGGGCGCGTCGAGCAGGACGGCGTCGAAAAGCTCCGCCGGCTGGTATTTCAGCAGATCGGCCTGCACGATCTCGGCGGACAGCCCGAGCCGTTCGAGGTTCTGCGTCAGCCGCGCCAGCCGGTTCTTCGAGGTGTCCACGGCGGTGACTTTGGCGCCGGCAAGGATCAGCTGAGCGGTCTTGCCGCCGGGGGCGGCGCAGAGGTCGGCGACGCGTAATCCTTTGACATCGCCGAACAGCCGCGCCGGAAAACTGGCGGCGGCGTCCTGGACCCACCATGCGCCTTCGCTGAAGCCCGGCAGTTCGGTGACGGAGGCGTTGAGCTTTTCCACTCGCACCGTGCCGGTCGGCAGCACGATGCCGCCGAGCTTTTCGGCCCACAGTTCGGGATCGGCCTTGACCGTGAAATCGACCGGCGCCTCAACGCGATGCGCCGCCAGGATCTGTCTGGTCATCTCGGCGCCATAGGCGGCCTTCAGCCGGTCGGAGAACCATTTTGGCGCCTCGTCGGTGGCGGCAAGAGCTGCCGGCAGTTCGGTCTCCTTGGCGCGCACCAAAGTGCGCAGCACGCCGTTAACGAGGCCGGAAAAGCGCTGCGTGCGTGGGTCCGACTTGGCGTGGGTCACAGCCAAATCGACGGCGGCGCTGTCGGGGATGTCGAGGAACAGGATCTGCGCCGCCGCAACATGCAGGATGTGCGACAGCGCTGTGGCGTTGGGCGGCAGCGGCTTTTCAAGGCGGCGGGCGAGGAGCCCGGCAATGGTCATGCGGTAGCGCAGCGCGGTCACCAGTATGGCGCGCACCAGGCCGCGGTCGCGCAGGTCGAGCACCTTGTATTGCGGATGGCCGTTCTCGTGGTCGGTCAGCCCGTCGAGCGGCGTCTTGGCGTCGATAACGGCGGCCAGCAGCCGCGCCGCTGCCTTGCGCGCGGCGAGGCCGGCGACGAATTCGTCCGAGCTGTTTTCGCGATCGCCTGAATGTGCGGGCCGGGATCTGGCGCCGCTCACGACCACGGACCTTTGGGTCCGGTCGGATTGCGGCCCCACGGATTGGCTTTCGGCTTGGCCGGTTTGGTCGGCGGCGTGGGTTGTGCTGCCTTGCCCCACGGGCCTTGCTCGACATCGGCCGGGAATTCTTCTGTTTGCTCTGGCGTCGGCGCCTGGCGCGGCGCCGGCTGGCGGCCTGCCATGTCGCGCGCGATCGCCTGCAGCGCGGCGATGCGGTTGTCGGTGTTCGGGTGGGTCGAAAACAGGCTGTCCATGCGCTCGCCGTGAAGGGGATTGATGATGAAGAGATGCGCGGTCGCGGGATTGCGTTCGGCATCCGGGTTGCGGATGCGTTCGGCGCCGCGGGCGATCTTGTCAAGCGCTGATGCCAGCCAAAGCGGATTTCCAACGATTTCGGCGCCGCGCCGGTCGGCCTCGTATTCGCGCGTGCGGCTGACCGCCATCTGCACGATCATGGCGGCGAAGGGCGCGACCAGCATCGCCACCAGCACGCCGACAAAGCCGAACGGGTTGTTGTTGTCGCGGCTGCCGCCGAAGAAGAAGGCGAAATTGCCGAGCATCGAGATGGCGCCGGCGAGTGTCGCGACAATGGTCATGGTCAGCGTGTCTCGATGCTGGATGTGGGCCAGCTCATGCGCCATGACTGCCGCCACCTCCTCATGCGACAGGCGCTCCAGCAGCCCGGTCGAGGCCGCGACCGCCGCGTTCTCGGGATTGCGGCCGGTGGCGAAGGCGTTCGGCTGCGGATTGTCGATCAGATAAGTCTTGGGCATCGGCAGGCCGGCCTGCTTGGCCAACGCCTCGACGATGGCGTGGAATTCGGGCGCGTTCTTCGCGTTGACCTCGACGGCGCGGTTCATCGACAGCACCATCTTGTCGGCATTCCAGTAGCTGAACAGATTGGTGCCCGCGGCGACCAGGAAGGCGATCATCATGCCGCCGGTGCCGCCGATCAGAAAGCCGACGCCCATGAACAGCGCCGTCATCGCGGCCAGAAGCATGGTGGTGCGTAGCGTGCTCATCATCTGCTCCCTGTGCGGCCGTGGCAAAAAAAGGTCGATCGGGGTGAACTCATGGCTATATGATGGGAAACGCCGCCCTTCGTTTCAATCCGCCCGGACTATCGCATGACCGACCAACCCAGCAAAGCCGATGCCGACCGGGAGAAGGACCTGACGCCGGCGGCCAGCCGAGCGCTGGCTGAAGCCGAGGCGCGCCGTGAAGCGTATCGCCAGAAGGAAGCTGCGTTGCCGAAGGAAATCGGCGGCCGCGGCGGCAAGGAACCCGGCCGCTACGGCGACTGGGAAGTGAAGGGACTGGCTAGCGATTTCTAGGGGTTCAGGAACGGAAGAACTGGGGAACTGGTGAACTGAAGAGTTGAAGAAAAAGGCGCATAGCAGTCCTCCAGTCCTCCAGTCCTCCAGTCCTCCAGTCCTCCAGTTCCTCAGGCCGCGCTGCGCTGTGCTCCCAGCGTCATCCAGCCGCTGTCATCGATGGCGATAGAGACGGTTTCGTAGCCGCTAATCGAATTGTGCTGAGTCGTCGTTGGATACTGGTGAGTGGCGCTGATCACCATCACCGACGCGCCCGCTGCTTCCGCCGCAGCGATACCGGCCGGTGCGTCCTCGAAGACCAGACAGTCGCCGATATCGACGCCGAGCCGTTTTGCCGCCAGCAGGAAACAGTCGGGCGCCGGTTTGCCGTGCGACACATCCTCGGCCGCAACCACCAAGGCGGGAACCGGGATGCCGGCGGCCCGCATGCGCAGCAGCGCCAACGGGCGCGGCGCCGAGGTGACGATCGCCCAGCGCTCTGGCGGCAAAGCGTTGAGGAACGGCACGGCGCCGGCGATCGGCAGCACGCCTTCGACATCGTCCGACTCGGCCTGCAACAGCACAAACGCCTCATGAACAGGGTCGACGCCGGGAAGCGCCAGGCTGGTGATGGTCTCGACGGCCCGCACGCCGTGGATCGTCGGCAGGAAGGCTTCGACGTCGAGACCTTGCTTAAGCGCCCACGCCGCCCAGACGCGCTCGGCCGAGGCGATCGAATTGAGCACCGTGCCATCCATATCGAACAGGAACGCGGCGAATTTTCTGCCTGCAAACATCAGGTTTTCCACGGGGTTAGGATCGTTTCGGGAGGGTCAAAACATGTCGTGCGACCGTAACGTCGCCACGCCTGCCTGGGAAGCTGCGGGAGAGCCTTTTCGATAGTTCCAGGGAACCATGGTCCCGCCTCTGGCGTTTTGAGCATACTGTTTTCCACGGGATCGAAGGGGCAATCATTGTGCTGATCCGGCTCGGCTACGAAATCGCCATTGAATGCGTCGGCGCCACGCCGGTCATCTCGCTGCTTGATATCCACAGGGATCGTCAGGCCGACATCAAACGGCAGACGCGCGTGCTGACGTCGCCTTCGGTGCCGAGCAAGGTCTATCACGATCTGTTCGGCAATACCTGCCGCCGCTTCACCGCACCCGCCGGCAGTTTCCGCATTCTCTATGACGCAGCCGTCGAGGACAGCGGGGAGCCTGACGCGGTCAACACGCTGGCCAGGGAAGTGCCGGTGGCGGAACTGCCGGACGATGTGCTCGGCTACCTCCTCGGCAGCCGCTATTGCGAGACCGATCATCTGAGCAGTCTGGCCTGGCAGCTTTTCGGCCATGTTCCCTCCGGCTGGGCGCGGGTGCAGGCGATCGTCGACTATGTCCACAACCGGCTGTCCTTCGGCTATGGCTATGCGCGGTCGACGCGCACCGCAGCCCAAGCGCATGAGGAGCAGGTTGGTGTATGCCGCGACTTCGCCCATCTGGCGATCACGCTCTGCCGCTGCATGAACATCCCGGCCCGCTATGTGAACGGTTATCTCGGCGACATCGGCGTACCGGCCGACCCGGCGCCGATGGATTTTTCGGCCTGGATGGAAGTGTTCCTCGACGGCAAATGGTACACGTTCGACCCGCGTCATAATCGTCCGAGGATAGGCCGCGTCGTCATCGCGCGCGGTCGTGATGCCACGGATGTCCCGCTGCTGCACAGCTTCGGCCCGCACCAACTTTCGCTGTTCAAGGTCTGGACCTACGAGCAGGAAGGCAATCTGTTCAACCCGCCCTATCACGGCGTCGACAAGACGGTGAGCGCGCGGATGCTGGCGTGACCGGATTCTGATCCGCTTCGACACACAATCCGGAAATGGAAAAGGCCGCCGCTTCTTGACGAAGCCGGCGGCCTTCCGTGTTTCCGTCCGTGGCGCGGCCAATGGCGGCGACCGAGGTCACCCGCCGCGCTTATCGCGCCTTAACGGGAAGACTGCTTCCCGAAAGTGCAATCCGCTGAGGCCACGTTCTGGAAAACGAAATCACTCGACATCGGATCACCTCCTTTCGATTTGTTGAACACGTACAGATGATGGGGTGCGTTGCAGCAAAAAACAAGATGCCGATTTGAAATAGCTGGCGAGCCGCCTTTTGCGCCGGGTTGCGAAGAGCCGCGCGGGCGGGCAAAATCCATGCAAGGTGGATTGTCAGGACTCGGGAGGATTGCCATGGAGGCAGCCGAGAAGGCCGCGCGCATCGTGCGAACGGTGATCGAAACGCTGAAGCCGGGTTTTGCGGTCAAGCTGTGGACCGGCGAGCGGATCGGTCCCGCCACCGGGCCCGTGCTCACTATCAACGACCAGGACATCGTCTGGCAGGTGGTGAAGCGGCCATCACTGTCGACGCTGATCGAGATGTGGATTTCCAAGACGATAGACATCGAAGACGGGACGATTTTCGATTTTTATGCACTGCCGTCGCAAGGCAAGCTCAGGACCAAGCTCAAGTCGCTGCCGAAGCTGGCGATCCTGCGCGACCTGCCGGCGGTGCTCCTGTCACGCAAGCAGATGAGTGCACGCACCGATCTGTCGGGTCGCAACCCCTATGTCAGCGGGTCGAGCCAGGAGGCGATCCAGCATCACTACGACATTTCGAATGCCTTTTACCGGCTCTTCCTCGACGAGCGCATGGTCTACAGCTGCGGCTACTTTACGGATTTCGCCAATGGCATCGACCAGGCGCAGGCCGACAAGCTCGACCATATCTGCCGCAAGCTCAGGCTGAAATCGGGCGAAAAGCTGCTCGACATCGGCTGCGGCTGGGGCGCCATGCTGATCCATGCGGCCAAAAATTACGGCGTCGTCGGCCATGGCGTGTCGCTGTCGCAGGCGCAGACCGATCTCGCCCGCGAGCGCATCCGCGCCGAAGGGCTGCAGGACCGCATCACCATCGAGATCAAATCCTATGCGGAACTCAAAGGCTCCTTCGACAAGATATCGTCGATCGGCATGTTCGAGCATCTCGGCCTCGCCAACCACGCCAGCTATTTCAAGACCATCCATCGCTTGCTGAAGCCCGGCGGCATCTATCTGCACCACGCCATCACCAGGCGAAGCAAGGGCGACTTGAAGAAAACCTTGCGCAAGGGGCCGGAGTTCAAGGCGCTGCTCAAATACATTTTCCCCGGCGGGGAACTCGACACGATCGGCATGACGCTGGGCAATCTGGAGGCGCATGGCTTCCTGGTCTACGACGTCGAGAATCTGCGCGAGCACTATGCGCGCACCTGCCGGCTGTGGGCCCAGCGGCTACAGGCTCGCTTCGACGAGGCGGTCGCCGAAGTCGGCGAGGCCAAGGCACGGCTGTGGCTGCTTTATCTCACCGGCTGCTCGATCACCTTCGAGCGCGCCTCGGCGCAGATTTTTCAGACCGTCGTCACCAAACGGGCACGCGGCCCGAGCGGGCTGCCGCCGACACGGGCGGATCTGTATCGGTAGGGATAGGATTCGGGGCCGAACCCCACGCTTTCCAAGGTCTGCGATTCGCTGCCTCGCGGTAGAGGCCTACACGAACCGCATCGGCGCGCCGATCTCGACACGGGCAGGCCTGTCCACAGTGCAATAGACGCCGAGATTATGGGCGTTGTGGCGGACCAGATTGCGCAGGATGCCGGGATCGTGGTCGAAGCCGTCCTGGCTGATGATGGTGAAGCCGCAGCGGCGGCACGGCTCCGAGACGGTCACCAGCAGGTCGCCGATGGCAAGCTTGCGGCCAATCCATTCGGTCTCGGGAAACGAGCCTTCGACCGCCGCCATGTCGACGACGATGTTGGGGCGGAAGCGGCGCGGATCGGGAATGCCTTCGGGGTGCAGCGCCTTGAGCCGGGCCAGCGATGCGGTGGTCAAGAGATGGATCGGCGCTTTGCGGTAGCGCGCCGCGGTCAGCGGGCCGGTGTAGCCGGGAGCGTTGTCCTGGCTGAACGGCCGGATCGAGGCGGCGAAGCCGAGATAGGCCGAGATGGCTTGGTCGCATTCCACACCCGGCACTGCCAGCCAGTCGCCGTCGGGAACGGCGATCTCCAGCTTGCGGTCCTTGCTCAGCCGGGTGCGGATGCGCGGCACCTTGTGCCACTTGGCGTCGCGGTCGGGCCGCGCGATCTCATTGTCCGAGACATCGACACGGCCGAACAGCCGGTCGCCGTCGATGGTTTCAAGGCCGACCGAAATGGCGTCCTGGCGTTCGCCGGCAAGCGAACTTGCAGGGTAACGCCAGAGCTCCGTGACTGCGCCCAGTGCAGCCATCAAATCCCCTCAGCCCTTCTTGTTCTGGCGGTTGGCGATCAGATCATCGACCACGGCCGGATCGGCCAGTGTCGAGGTATCGCCGAGCGCGGAAAAATCGTCCTCTGCGATCTTGCGCAGGATACGGCGCATGATCTTGCCGGAGCGGGTTTTCGGCAGTCCGGGCGCGAACTGCAGCTTGTCGGGCGAGGCGATTGCGCCGATCTCCCTGCGGACATGGGCCACGAGCTCCTTGCGCAGTTCCTCGCTCGGCTCCACGCCTTTCATCAAGGTAACGTAGCTGTAGATGCCCTGGCCCTTGATGTCGTGGGGATAGCCGACGACAGCTGCTTCCGACACCTTCTCATGGCTGACGAGCGCCGATTCGACCTCGGCCGTTCCCATGCGGTGGCCGGAAACGTTGATGACGTCGTCAACGCGGCCGGTGATCCAGTAATAGCCATCGGCGTCGCGGCGACAGCCGTCTCCGGTGAAGTATTTGCCCTTGTAGGTGGAGAAATAGGTCTGCACGAAGCGGTCGTGATCGCCATAGACCGTGCGCATCTGGCCGGGCCAGGAATCGGCGATGCAGAGATTGCCGTCGGCCGCCCCTTCCAGCACCTTGCCTTCGCCGTTGACCAGCTGCGGCTTGATGCCGAAGAAGGGCCGCGTCGCCGAACCGGCCTTGAGGTCGGTGGCGCCGGGCAGCGGCGTGATCAGGATGCCGCCGGTCTCGGTCTGCCACCATGTGTCGACGATCGGCACCTTGCCGTTGCCGACGATGTTGAAATACCACTCCCAAGCTTCCGGATTGATCGGTTCGCCGACCGAGCCCAGCACGCGCAGCGACTTGCGCGAGGTCTTCTTCACCGGTTCGTCGCCGGCGCCCATCAGCGCGCGCAGTGCCGTCGGCGCGGTGTAGAAGATGTTGACCTTGTGCTTGTCGATGACTTCCCAGAAGCGCGACTGCGAGGGGTAGTTCGGCACGCCCTCGAACATCAGCGTGGTGGCGCCGTTGGCGAGCGGGCCATAGACGATGTAGCTGTGGCCGGTGACCCAACCGACATCGGCGGTGCACCAGTAGATATCGCCATCATGGTAGTCGAAGACATATTGGTGGGTCATCGAGACATAGACGAGATAGCCGGCGGTGGTGTGCAGCACGCCCTTCGGCTTGCCGGTCGAGCCTGAGGTATAGAGGATGAACAGCGGATCCTCGGCCTTCATCTTCTCCGGCTTGCAGTCGCCTTTCACCGTGGCGATCTCGTCATGGTACCAGATGTCGCGTCCCTGGACCCAGCCGGTCTTGCCGCCGGTGCGACGAACGACGACCACCTTATCGACCTTGGTGCCGGCCTTGGCGGCGATTTCGATCGCTCTGTCGGTGTTTTCCTTCAGCGGGATCGGCTTGCCGCCGCGCAGGCCTTCGTCGGCGGTGATGACGAAGGTCGACTTGCAGTCATCGATGCGGCCGGCCAGCGCGTCCGGTGAAAAGCCGCCGAAGACGATCGAGTGGATGGCGCCGATGCGGGTGCAAGCCAGCATCGCGTAGGCCGCTTCCGGGATCATCGGCATGTAGATGGTGACGCGGTCGCCCTTCCTGACGCCGTGCTTCTTCATCACATTGGCGAGCCGGCAGACATGCTCGTAGAGCTCGTTATAGGTGATCTTCTTGTCGTCGTAGGGATTGTCGCCTTCCCAGATGATGGCTGTCTGGTTGCCGCGCTTCTTCAAATGGCGGTCGATGCAGTTGTAGGAGACGTTGGTTTCGCCGTCCTCGAACCATTTGATCGAGACCTTGCCCTCGAAGGAGGTGTTCTTGACCTTGCTGAACGGCTTGAACCAGTCGATGCGCTTGCCGTGCTTGCCCCAGAACTTGTCCGGATTCTTCACGCTGTCAGCATACCATTTGAGGTAGGTGTCATTGTCGATCAGCGCATTCTTCTTCCACGCCGGCTGGACGCGGTGGATCTTCACCTCGGACATGTCTTCACTTTCCTCCCAAACCACCCCGCCGGCTTGACCACAGCCAGGATCACGGCGACGCAGCCGCGAATTCGGCGGCATTATTAACAGTTCCGCGCTGACGGCAACATTAGACGTTGGATTCGCGTGGCGCGATGCCGCAGCTCCCGTTTCGGTTGTATCAGCACTCGGCAGCGGTCGCTGCTAACTGCATGTTTTCGTGCATAAAACCCGACTGGGATCAGGAAAATCATAGACAGTTAAGGAACGGCGCGCACAATTCGGTGTTGGGAGGAATGGAGAATCAACTAGGCCAAGGGGCTGTCATGCGCGATCATTCCGAAATGGACCTGATGCTCAAGGGGTATGGCCTGACCACGGCCAAGATTCTGTACCATTTTCCCGACCACCCGCATCTGCTGCAGAGCTTCATCTGGCAGGATTACGATCTGGCGCCGAAGTTTCCGGTGCTGATCAAGTTCATCGAGTTCTGGAAGGCCAGGCTCGACGGGCCGCTGCATTCGATCAGCTACACGCACCAGAAGCTGATCGCGCCGAACGAATGGCGGAAGGTGGATGGGGAGTTCGTGCTGCACTGAGCGGCAGTATAGCTGATCTCCCCCGCAAGGGGGGAGATTGGCAGCTTCAACGTCGTGCGATCACACCGCAGGCGGGTTCAGTCGGGCGAAACCTTCCTGGCGGTGATAGGGGAAGTACGGGTAGGGCGCGGTCACTTCGCTTGCGGCGTCGAGCTTTTTGACCTGCTCCGGCGTCAATGCCCAGCCGACGGCGCCGAGGTTCTGGCGCAGCTGTTCCTCGTTGCGGGCGCCGATGATGACCGAGGACACGGTCGGGCGCCGCAACAGCCAGTTGATGGCGATCTGCGGCACGGTCTTGCCGGTCTCTTCAGCCATCGCATCAAGCGCATCCATGACCCGGTAGAGATGTTGGTCCGCGACCGGCGGGCCGAAATCGGCGGTGTCGTGCAGCCGGCTCTTTTCCGGCAGGGGCTGGCCGCGGCGGATCTTGCCGGTCAGGCGGCCCCAGCCGAGCGGGCTCCACACCAGCGCGCCGATGCCCTGGTCGATACCGAGCGGCATCAGCTCCCATTCATAGTCGCGACCGACCAGCGAGTAGTAGACCTGATGCGCGGCGTAGCGCGGATAAGCATGCTTGTCAGCTTCCGCCAGCGATTTCATCACCTGCCAGCCGGAGAAGTTGGAGACGCCGACATAGCGCAGCTTGCCGGCGCGCACGAGGTCGTCCAGCGTCGACAACACCTCCTCGATCGGCGTGCCGGCATCGAAGGCGTGCAGCTGCAACAGGTCGATGTAATCGGTGCCCATGCGCTTCAGGGCGGCGTCGACGGCTTTGATCAGCCGCGAGCGCGACGAGCCGTAGTCGGCCGGTCTGTCGCCCATCGGCAGCGAAGTCTTGGTCGAGATCAGCACCGCGTCGCGGCGGCCTTTGATGGCTTCGCCAAGCACTTCCTCGGAGGCGCCGTTCGAATAGACATCGGCGGTGTCGAACAGATTGACGCCGGCCTCGAGGCAGATGTCGATCAGCCGCCGCGCTTCCTTGGCATCGCTGTTGCCCCAGGCCCCGAACAGCGGCCCGGAGCCGCCGAAAGTGCCGGCGCCGAAAGAGAGTGCGGGCACTTTCAGGCCCGATGCGCCGAGACGTCGATAATCCATTTTATGCTCCTTGATGATGTCGAAGAAGGATTGCGCGTGATGCTCATGACTGGGCGCAGACCGGCACCCCGATTGTGGGGGCGCGATCGAGGCGCAGCGCCAGGGCAGCGACGCCAAGAGCCGCGACCGGCAGCAAAGCGGCGATCCAGGTTAGTGAGCCGAGGCCGAGGTCATGGGCAATCACCGCGCCGCCAAGCCAAGCGCCGGCGGCATTGCCGAGGTTGAAGGCGGCGATGTTGAAGGAGGAGGCGAGGCTCTGGCCCGCGCCTTGCGCCTTTTCCAGCACCCACATCTGCAGCGGCGCCACGGTGGCGAAGGCGGCGGCACCAAGCAGGCCGACATAGATGACGGCAGGATTTGGCTGTGGACGGCGAAGGTCATGGTGGCCAACCAGCGGTCGGCGACCTTGCCGCCAAGCAGATTGCCGGCGATAAGACCGCCGCCGAAGACGAGCAGGATCGGCGACACGGCGGCTTCCCCAAAACCGGTGATCTCGGTGAGCAGCGGGGCGATGTAGGTGAAGACGGCGAAGACGCCGGCGTAGCCGAGCACGGTGGTGGCGAGGCCGAGCAGCACCGGCGTGCGGCGCAGCACGGCGAGGTCGGCGCGCAGATTGGTCTTCTCGGGCGCTTCCTTGCTGCGCGGCACCAGAAGCAGGATGACGGCAAAGGCTGCCAAGCCGACCACGGTTACGGCCCAGAAGGTGGTGCGCCAGCCGAAGGTCTGGCCGAGCCAGGTGCCGAAGGGCACGCCGAGGATGTTGGCGATAGTCAGGCCGGTGAACATCAGCGCGATCGCCGAGGCTTTCTTGTTGGGCGCGACCAGGCCGGTGGCGACCACCGAGCCGACGCCAAAGAAAGTGCCATGGGCAAAGGCGGTGATGATGCGGGCGCCCATCAGCGTCCAGTAGTCGGGGGCGATCGCACAGGCGAGGTTGCCGAGCGTGAAGATCGCCATAAGGGCCAGAAGGACGGTCTTGCGGGGCCAGTTGCCGGTGGCGATGGTCAAAAGCGGCGCGCCGATGACGACGCCCAACGCGTAGCCCGAAATCAACTGGCCGGCGGCCGAGATCGAGACCGAGATCTTTGCTGACATCGATCAGCAGCCCCATGATGACGAATTCGGTGACACCGATGCCGAAGGCGCCGGCAGCGAGGGCGTAGAGGGCAAGAGGCATGGCGGTTTCCAGTTCGAACTCGAACGAGCGCGCTGTCCAGACCCGCGCCCCGACCGCAGAGATCGTGTTGCCATGTCTTGTGAACCAGACTTGCCTTGGGCATATTCCCTGTGAAATAGATTCACAGATGGCCAGACCCGATATCAACCGTTCCGGCGAGATCGAAGTGTTCGTCCGCGTCGTCGAGGCGGGCAGCTTCTCGGCTGCGGCTCGTTCGCTGCGTATGACACCGTCGGCGGTGAGCAAGCTGATCGCGCGACTGGAGGCAAGGCTCGGCGCGCGGCTGGTCACCCGCACCACGCGCAAGCTGCAGCTGACGCCGGAAGGGACGGCGTTCTATGACAGCGGGGTGCGCATCCTGGCCGATATGGCGGCGGCCGAGCGCGAGGCCGCCGTGGGTGCCGCGCCGCGCGGACGGCTGCGCGTCAACTCCTATGTGCCCTTCGGGGTGCATCGGCTGATCCCGCTGCTGCCTGATTTCCTCGAACGCTACCCCGGGATTTCGGTCGATCTGGTGCTGACCGACAGCGTCATCGATCTGATGGCTGAACGTGCCGACGTCGCCATCCGTGCCGGGCCGCTCGGCGAGTCGCGGCTGGTGGCGCGCAAGCTCGGGCAAAGCCGGATGACAGTCGTTGCCGCACCGTCCTATCTCAAGGCACATGGCACGCCGCTGGTTCCAGCAGATCTCGACCGGCACAATCGCATGGCTTTCGGCTTTGTCCGGCATGTCGATGGCTGGTCGTTTGTCGATGCAACCGGGAACGCCGTCATGGTGCCGATCACCGGAAACACGCTGGTCGGCGATGGCGAGTCGATGCGGTTGATGGCGGTCGGCGGCGCCGGCATCGCCCGGCTGGCACACTGGCATGTGGCCGATGACATCGCGGCGGGGCGGCTGACGGCGCTGCTGGAGGATTTCAATCCGGGCGACGGGGAGCCTACCCACGCCGTCTATGTCGGCCAGGGCCGGCATTTGCCCGCACGGGTGCGGGCGTTTCTCGACTTTCTGGTCGAGAGCGTGCGGATGAGCTGAAAAGACGTTGGGGAGCCAGATGACCCCCCAAGCATCAGGCGACAGCGGTGACTATTTCTTCGGGGTGAACGGCGCCGGGCGGCGACCGGCGCCCTGACGCTCCAGCATCCAGCCGGGATATTCGGCCGGCAGCGCGCTGACCTCATCCAGTCTGGCGAGATCGTCGGCGTCGAGCTTCACCTCGGCCGCGGCAAGGTTCTGCTCGAGCTGCTCCATGCGGCTGGCGCCGATGATGACGCTCATGACGAAAGGTTTGGCCAGGACATAGCCGAGCGCCACCGTGGCGACGCTGACGCCGTGCTTCTGGGCGATCTCGCGCATCACGGCGACAGCCGCCCAGGCGCGGTCCTCATCGACCGGCGGGAAGTTGAAGGCGGCGCGGCGGCCTTCGCCATTGCTGGGCGCGCCGGGGCCGTATTTGCCCGACAGCAGGCCGCCGGCCATTGGCGACCAGACCATCAGGCCGAGCTTTTCCTCGTTGATGAGCGGCACGATCTCGCGCTCGAGGTCGCGGCCGGCGATCGAGTAATAGGACTGGATGGTCTCGAAGCGGGAAAATCCCTTGCGCTCGGCAACGCCCAGCGCCTTGGCGATGCGCCAGGCCGCCCAGTTGGAGACGCCGACATAGCGGACCTTACCGCTGGCAACGAGATCGTCGAGCGCCCGCAGCGTCTCGTCGACTGGCGTCACGGTGTCGGTGCCGTGCAGCTGGTAGAGATCGATATGGTCTAGCTGCAGCCGCTCCAGGCTGCCCTCGACCGAATCCATGATGTGGCCGCGCGAAGAGCCGCGCTCGTTCGGGCCCTGGCCCATGGCGCCATGCACCTTGGTGGCAATGACGACGTCCGAGCGTTTGACGCCAAGATCCTTGAGCGACTGGCCAAGCAGGCGTTCGGACTGGCCGAATGAATAGACGTCGGCCGTGTCGAAGAAATTGACGCCGGCGGCGATGGAACGGGCAACGATGTCGTTGACGCCCTTCTGGTCGAGGCTGGCGATCAGGCCCCATTGGGCATTCTCGCCGGCGGCGCCGAAGGTCATGGTGCCGAGGCACAGTTCGGAGACGAACATCCCCGTATTTCCGAGTTGATTGTAGCGCATGGTGGCGGCTCCAGCAGATTGGTGATGACGCCAAGCAAATAGGAACGGTGCGTTTCGTTTCCAGTGGTGGCACAATGATGGGCCGGCTCTGGCACAACCTGCGGCCGACCCAACACCGGATCAACACAGGCGGGTCAGGCTTCCCAAGGGTTGAACATTGTGACGGCAGTATCGTCGAAATCGGCGACGTTGCGTGTGACCAGTATGAGATCGTGGAAGAGCGCCGTCGCGGCTATAAGCCCATCTGCGTCGCCGCGCGTGCGGATCGCGGAGATGCGACCCCATTGGGCAGCGATGTTCTCGTCTATGCCGAGAATTCGGTTTTCGTAGCTGTGGCGCAGACCGTGGAACCACGTTGCTAAATGGTTTGCAGTGTCGGGGTCGTTTCGCCGCTTCATTTCGATTCCGCGTGCGATTTCACCGAGCGTGATGACGCTTAGAAACAGAGACTGGCGCTCTTGCTTGATTATCCAATCCGCCACTGGCCCCCCTCGCTTTCGCGCATCCGACACGACGTTCGTGTCCAGAAGAAACATCAGAGGTCCACGTCTCGGCCGGGCCCCTTGGAGCGGCGATTGACCTCTTCGACGAAGTCGTCGTCCCATTCGGGACCGGAAAGAAGGTATTCCGCAAGTGAGGGCTTAGAGCCGACGAGCCTTTCGTATTCTTCAGCGGCCAACACGACAGCAGCGGGCTTTCCACGCAAGGTGATGGTCTGCGGGCCCTTTTCACGAGCCTGCTGAACCAGCTTCGAGAGATTGTTTTTTGCGTCCTGCAGATGCCAGTTCATGGAAGGTACCTAGCTAGCTTGGCTAGATATAGCATCGCTGCAGCGATGCAGCAACAATGCTACTGTTAGGGCGGCGAGATCACCGAGGTTTATCGGCCGCCGAAAATCGCCGAGCCGACGCGGACGCTGGTGGCGCCGAAGGCTATGGCGGTCTCGAAGTCGCCGGACATGCCCATCGACAGTTTTGCGACTCCGGCCTCTTTGCCGAGCTTTTCCAGCAAGGCGAAATGCGGGCCGGGGTTTTCGTCGGCCGGCGGGATGCACATCAGGCCTTCGATGGCGAGGCCATGGACATCGCGGCAGCGGGCGACGAAGGCGACGGCGTCGCGCGGCTCGATGCCGGCCTTTTGCGGCTCCGAACCGGTATTGACCTGGACATAAAGCTTTGGCGTGCGGCCCTGGCGCACGATTTCCTTGGCGAGCTCGGCGGCGAGCTTTTCGCGGTCGACGGTCTCGATGACGTCGGCGAGAGCGACGGCTTCCCTCGCCTTGTTCGACTGCAGCGGGCCGATCAGATGCAGTTCGATATTAGGGAATTCCGCTTTCAAGGCCGGCCATTTGCCTTGCGCTTCCTGCACGCGGTTTTCGCCGAAGACGCGCTGGCCAGCCTCGATGACCGGGCGGATGACGTCGGTCTCAAAAGTCTTCGACACCGCAACCAGCGTCACCGAACCGGCGTCACGGCCGGCCTCGCGCTCGGCGGCAGCGATCCTCGTCTTGACGGCGAAAAACTGTTCGACGGCGCTGGCCATGCCCATATCCTGCCTGTCTTTAATCGTCTTGGCCGGCTCGCCGCAGTTGACGGGTCCGGCAATCCATGGTGAACACCGCGACGACATTTACCTCGGCCACCGGGCCTTGTCCGGCGGTCTGCGCCTGCTTTTAAGTGAAAATCATCCGATGGCAACCGAACGATACAATCCGCGCGCGTCAGAGCCCAAATGGCAGAAGGCCTGGGCCGAAAAGAAGCTGTTCGAAGCGCATAACGACGATCCGAAGCCGAAATACTACGTGCTGGAGATGTTCCCCTATCCCTCGGGGAAGATCCATATCGGCCACACCCGCAACTACACGATGGGCGACGTGGTGGCGCGCTACAAGCGGGCCAAGGGTTTCAACGTGCTGCACCCGATGGGCTGGGACGCTTTCGGCATGCCGGCCGAAAACGCGGCGATGCAGAACAAGGTCCATCCCAAGGAATGGACCTACGCCAACATCGCCGCCATGCGCGAGCAGCTCAAGATGATGGGCCTGTCGCTGGACTGGGCGCGCGAGTTCGCCACCTGCGACGTCGACTATTACCACCGCCAGCAGATGCTGTTCCTCGATTTCGTCGAGAAGGGGCTGGTGACGCGCAAATCCTCCAAGGTCAACTGGGACCCGGAGGATATGACGGTGCTCGCCAACGAGCAGGTCATCGACGGGCGCGGCTGGCGCTCGGGCGCGCTGGTCGAACAGCGTGAGTTGACGCAGTGGTTCTTCAAGATCACCGATTACGCGCAGGACTTGCTGGATTCGCTGAACGGTCTCGGCGAGTGGCCGGAAAAGGTCAAGCTGATGCAGCAGAACTGGATCGGCCGCTCGGAAGGGCTGCTGGTCCGCTGGCCGCTGGCAGAGCCAAGTTCTAGCAAGATTGGTGGCGACACGAGCGAGCTGGAAGTCTACACGACCAGGCCCGACACCATTTTCGGCGCCTCCTTCATGGCGGTCGCCGCCGATCATCCGCTGGCCAGGAAGGCCGCCGAGAGCAATGTCGAACTGGCCAAGTTCATCGAAGAAATCAGACATATGGGCACGTCGGTGGCCGCACTGGAGACGGCCGAGAAGAAAGGTTTCGACACCGGCATCCGCGTCGTGCATCCGTTCGACGACTCGTGGACCCTGCCGGTCTACGTCGCGAATTTCGTTTTGATGGAATACGGCACCGGCGCCATATTCGGCTGCCCGTCGGGCGACCAGCGCGACCTCGATTTCGCCAACAGATACGGCCTGCCGGTGATCCCGGTGGTGATGCCGGAAGATGCCGACGCCAAAACCTTCCAGGTCACGGAAGACGCCTATGTCGATGACGGCGTGATGATCAATTCGCGTTTCCTCGACGGCATGAAGCCGGAGCAGGCGTTCGACGAGGTGGCAAAGCTCCTGGAGCAGAAAACCATAGGCGGGCGGCCAATGGCGGAGCGCAAGGTGAACTTCCGCTTGCGCGACTGGGGCATTTCGCGCCAGCGCTACTGGGGCTGTCCGATCCCCATGATCCATTGCGAGGATTGCGGCGTGGTTCCGGTGCCGAAAGCCGACCTGCCGGTCAAGCTGCCCGACGACATCGAGTTCGACCGTCCCGGCAATCCGCTCGACCGCCACCCGACCTGGCGGCATGTGAAGTGTCCGCAATGCGGCAAGGATGCGCGCCGCGAGACCGACACGATGGACACGTTCGTCGATTCGTCCTGGTATTTCGCGCGCTTTACAGCGCCCTGGGCCAATGAGCCGACGGAGCCGAAGGCTGCCGATGACTGGCTGGCCGTCGACCAGTATATTGGCGGCATCGAGCACGCGATCCTCCATCTGCTCTATTCGCGCTTCTTCACCCGCGCCATGCGCGCGACCGGGCATCTCGACCTGGCCGAGCCGTTCAAGGGCCTGTTCACGCAAGGCATGGTGGTGCATGAGACCTACCGCGTCGGCGGTGCGTCGAGCAATGGCCGCTGGCTGTCGCCGGCTGAGGTCAGGATCGAGGATGTCGGCGGCAAGCGCCGCGCCATCGAGATCGCCACCGGCGAAGAGGCGGCGATCGGCTCGCTCGAAAAGATGTCGAAGTCGAAGAAGAATACGGTAAGCCCGGAAGACATCACCGACGGCTACGGCGCCGACACCGCACGCTGGTTCATGCTGTCGGATTCGCCGCCCGAGCGCGACGTCGAGTGGACGGACGATGGCGCCGCCGGCGCACATCGCTTCATCCAGCGTGTCTGGCGCCTGGTGTCCATTGCCGCCGAGACGCTTGACGGCGCCAAGCCGCAGGCGGCGCCGGAGGGCGAGGCGGGCGCCGTTTCCAAGGCCGCGCACAAGATCCTGAAGGCTATCGGCGAGGATATCGAGAAGCTCGGCTTCAACCGGGCCATCGCCCGCATCTACGAACTGGCCAATGCCTTGACCGCGCCGCTCAACGACGTCGCCGAGGGCAAGGCCGACGCGGCGCTGAAAGGCGCCTGCCGCGAGGCGGTGGAGATTCTTGTGCATGTGGTCGCGCCGGTCATGCCGCATTTGGCCGAAGAGTGCTGGCACACGCTGGGCGGCACCGATCTGGTCGCCGAACGGCCATGGCCGGTCTATGATCCGGCGCTGGTCGTCGACAACGAGATCGTGCTGCCGGTCCAGGTCAACGGCAAGAAGCGCGGCGATTTGACAATTGCCCGCGACGCGGACCAAGGTGCGGTCGAAAAAGCGGTTCTGGCTCTCGACTTCGTGCAGAAAGCGCTGGAAGGTAAGGCGCCCCGCAAGGTGATCATCGTGCCGCAGAGGATCGTCAATGTCGTTGCTTGACCTCAGAAGGATGGGGCCCGATCTGGAAAAGACGACGCGCTTGCTGCGCCGCGCAGCGCTGTACGGCATGGTCGCTTCGATGGCGCTGGTTTCGGCCTGTACGGTCAGGCCGCTCTATTCCAGCGCGCCGTTGACGGCCGGCTCGACGCTCAGCGCTTCAGCGGAACTGGCGTCGGTCGCGGTCAAGCCGGTCAAGACCCGCTACGCCCAGCAGGTCCGCAACAATCTGATATTTGCCTTTGGTCAAGGCGCCGGCGAGCCGCCGGCGCCGGTCTACATGCTCGATCTCGGCGTCACCGAACTGGTCGAATCGGCCGCGGTGGTGCAGATCCAGACCGACGAAGACGAGCCGACGGCAGGCACGGTGACGCTGACCGCAAACTATGTGCTGACCGATGCCAGGACCGGCGTGGTGATCGCAACCGGCAAACGGTCGATCCCATCATCCTTCGACAAGCCGACGCAGGAGTTCGCCTCCTACCGGGCGCAGCTCGACGCCGAGAACCGCGCCGCGCGTGAACTGGCTGAAATGGTGAGCCTGTCGGTCGCCCAGGACTTGGTCAGGCACGGCAAGAAGGCCTGAGCATTCCCTGGCGCTGCCAACTAGACTTTTAGCAGTCCGCAACAAAAAGGCCGGTTTCCCGGCCTTTTTTCGTTTGTATCGAACCGATCTCAGCCGATCTTCTGGCCGGTCTTGGCCCAGTCGGCAGCGAACTGATCCAGGCCCTTGTCGGTCAACGGGTGCTTGACCAGCGCCTTCAGCGTCGCGGCCGGCGCGGTAACGACATCGGCGCCGATCAGGGCTGCCTGCTTGACGTGATTCACGGTGCGAACCGAAGCGACGAGGATCTCGGTGTCGAAATCGTAATTGTCGTAGATCTGCCGGATCTCCTGGATCAGTTCCATGCCGTCCGCGCCGGTATCGTCGACGCGGCCGACGAAGGGCGAGATGAACGAGGCGCCGGCCTTGGCCGCCAGCAGCGCCTGGTTGGCCGAGAAGCACAGCGTTACATTGACCATGCGGTTCATCTCGGTGCGGATCGTCTTGCAGGCGCGCAGGCCGTCGAGCGTCAGCGGCACCTTGATGCAGACATTGTCGGCGATCTTGGCCAGGATGTTGGCCTCGGCCATCATGTCCTTGTATTCGATCGCAACGACCTCGGCCGAAACCGGGCCCTTGACGATGTCGCAGATCTGCTTGGTGACCTCGGCGATCTTGCCGCCGGATTTCAGGATCAGCGAGGGATTGGTGGTCACGCCGTCGAGCAGCCCCAGGTCGTTCAGTTCCTTGATGTCCTTGATGTCAGCGGTGTCGACAAAAAATTTCATGGGGGTCTCCTGAAAGATTTCCATGTGCATGCCATGCACATTCCGGGTTGCCCTTTGATCTAGACCAAAGTCGGGGCAAGGTCACGCCCGATGATCGAAGATTCGCCCTTTGTCGCAGCCGCGCCGGTGCTGGTGCCGATGCCGGCCGAACGGCCCTACACCTACGCTGTGCCTGCCGGCGTGCGCGTGGTGCCGGGCTCGATCGTGCGCGTGCCGCTCGGTCCGCGCCAGGTTGCCGGCATCGTCTGGGATGGTGCGGTCGAGAATATCGACGCCAAAAAGCTGCGCCCGATCGAACAGGTCTTCGACTGCCCGCCGATCGACCGCGGCATGCGCCGCTTCGTCGACTGGGTGGCGCAGTACACGCTGTCGCCGCCCGGCATGGTGGCGCGCATGCTGTTGCGCGCGCCGGAGGCGTTCGATCCCGAACCATGGATCGAGGGCCTGCAGCGGACCCTCGTCATGCCCGACCGGATGACGGATGCCAGGACGCGCGTGCTGGAGACGGCGGAAGGGGGGCTTGCCTGGACGCGATCCGGCCTGGCGCACGCGGCGGGCGTGTCGTCGACGGTGGTCGAGGGACTCAAGGCGCAAGGCGTGTTCGAGACGGTGATGATCCCGCCTCGACCGGTGGTCGCCGCGCCCGATCCCTCCTACGCCATGCCGGAGCTGATGCCGGACCAGGCAGACGCGGCCGCCATGCTGCGCGCCAATGTCGCGGCCGCTGCTTTCAACGTCACGCTGCTCGACGGCGTCACCGGCTCGGGCAAGACGGAAGTTTATTTCGAGGCGGTGGCGGCAGCCCTCGACCAGGGCAGGCAGGTGTTGATCCTGCTGCCGGAGATCGCGCTGACGCATGCCTTCCTCGAACGCTTCCAGCAGCGTTTCGGCGCCAAGCCGGCGGAATGGCATTCCGACCTGCCGCCCCGAATGCGCGAAAAGGTCTGGCGACAGGTGGCGGAAGGCGGCGTGCGCGTCGTTGCCGGGGCGCGTTCGGCGCTGTTCCTGCCGTTCCGCGAGCTCGGGCTGATCGTCGTCGACGAGGAGCACGACCCCGCCTACAAGCAGGAGGATCGCGTCTTCTACAATGCGCGCGACATGGCGGTGGTGCGCGGCCATATCAGCGGCTTCCCGGTGGTGCTGGCGTCGGCGACGCCATCGGTCGAAAGCCGGGTCAATGCGCAGCAGGGCCGCTACAGCAGGGCGGTGCTGTCGGCGCGCTTTGCCGAAGCCGCGCTTCCCGATCTCAAGACGATCGACATGCGGCGCGCGCCGCCGGCCCGCGGCGGCTTTCTGTCGCCGCTGCTGATCGACCAGATGCAACGTACGCTGGAGAAGAAGGAGCAGTCGCTGCTGTTCCTCAACCGGCGCGGCTATGCGCCGCTGACGCTGTGCCGTGTCTGCGGCCACCGCTTCGGCTGCCCGGTTTGTTCGGCCTGGCTGGTCGAGCACCGCTTTCGCGGCCAACTCGTCTGCCATCATTGCGGGCACAATGAGAAGCGGCCGGAGGCTTGCCCGGAATGCGGCACGCTCGACCATCTGGTCGCCTGCGGGCCTGGCGTCGAGCGGATAGCTGAAGAAGTCGTGGCGCATTTCCCCGACGCGCGCACGATCGTCCTGTCATCCGATTTGATGGGTGGAGTGCGCCGGCTGCGGCTGGAGCTCGAGGCCATTGCCAATGGCGAGGCCGACATCGTCATCGGCACGCAGCTGGTCGCCAAGGGCCATAACTTTCCCAACATGACGCTGGTCGGTGTCGTCGATGCCGATCTCGGCCTCGCCAATGGCGATCCCCGCGCCGCTGAGCGCACCTTCCAGTTGCTCAGCCAGGTGACCGGCCGCGCCGGCCGCACCGGCAAGAAGAGCCTCGGCCTGCTGCAGACTTTCCAGCCGGACCATCCGGTGATGCGGGCGATCGTCTCGGGCGATGCCGAGGCCTTTTACGAACGCGAGATCACTGAGCGCGAACGGGCAGCCCTGCCGCCCTTCGGCAGGCTTGCCGGCGTCATCGTCAGTGCGGTGACGCGGGCCGAGGCCGAAGGCCACGCGCGCGGCCTGCGCCGTGCAGCACCCCAGGCCAGCGACCTGTTCGTGCTCGGTCCGGCCGAGGCGCCGCTGTCGCTGCTCGGTGGGCGCCATCGTTTCCGTTTGCTGATCCAGGGTGAAAAGCGCGCCGACATCCAAGGCTTCATCCGAACCATGCTGGCCGAAGGGCCGAAGCAGCGCGGCTCGGTCCGCGTGCAGGTCGACATCGATCCGCAGAGCTTCTTGTAAGCACAAAGGCTGACGCCGCCGCCGGCCGCCCGTAAGCCGTTTGTCAAGAAAACTCAGCATCTTAGTGCCGGCTAAAATGCGCGCCGTTCATGTACCCGGCTCTCATCCGTTCGCTGACTAATCCTGATTTGAAAAGCCACAAAATAAATGTTGACTCATTTTATCATGAATTATAACTGGGCCTTTCCGCTCTGGCGCTGGGGACCAGGGCATGGATGGGGACAGCATGCGCAGATTTTTCAGTACGCTTCTTTGGTCATCGGCTTTGGGTTCGTCGATTATGGCAGGCGCGGCATTTGCCCAGGAAACCGCTCCGACAGACCAGCAGGGAGCCACCGTGCTCGACCAGATCCTGGTCACCGGCCGCAATGAAAGGTCGATTTCCAGCGTCGCCCAGTCTGTCCAGGTCGTGGAACAGGAACAGGTCGAGGAAGCAACGCAGGAAAATATCGACGCCGCGACCCTGATCAGCCGCATCGTCCCCGGCTACGCGCCACGCAACCAGACCATTTCCGGCGCTTCGGAAACCTTCCGCGGGCGCAGCGTTCTCATCATGGTCGACGGTGTGCCGCGCAACACACCGCTGCGGGACGTCTCACGCATCCTGTCGATGATCGACCTGAATTCGGTCGAGCGCATCGAAGTCATCAATGGCGCGTCCAGCCTTTATGGCGCCGGGGCCACCGGCGGCACGATCAACTTCATCACCAAGCGCGGCGATAGCGACAAGCCGAAGGTGACAGTGCGCACCGGCGTCACCGCCTTCACCGAGAATCCCGGCAAATCGGCCGGGCCCAGCACCAGCGTCTCGGTCGAGGGCAAGAAAGGCGATTTCGACTATTTCTTCTCGGCGTCCGGCGATCTGTCGCGTCGCACCTATGGCGGCCACGGCAACGAGGTGGCTTCGGACGCCATGCTTGGCCAAGGCGGCGGCGACCGCACCGGCACGGGCAATCTGTTCGGCGTGGCCGGCTACCAGTTCGATTCCAGGCGCTTCGAGGCCAGCGTCGACTGGACCTATGCCAACCAGAAGCCGGACTGGTTCACCGATTACACGACCAATCCCGTCTCCCCGGATTTCGGCGATCCCTATGAAGGCAAGCCGCTGAAGGAAGATTCGAAATATCTGACCGCCAAATACACCGACAGCGACTTCGCGCTCGGAAACCTCGAGGTCAAGGCGTTCTACAACGACATCTTCAAGCAGTCGCCCTTTACCAAATTCTCGGCCGTCAACAGCCAGGTGTATTTACCGACGAACCCGACGCGGCCGGTGATCCTGCCGCCGGGTACGGACCCGACCGCCGACTTCAACCAGACGGCGCTGCAATCGCGGCGCAGCGGCGTCAACCTGACCGTCAACACTCCGATGGACTTTATCACTCAGGGCAGCACGCTGACCTGGGGCGCCGACCACGTCTTCGATGCCACCGATCAGCAGCTGACCAACGGCCAGGACGCCATCTCGCCCACGACCCAGAACTCGGTCGCCTTGTTTGCGCAGGGCGAAATTCCGGTGACGGATCGCTTTCGCATCAGCGGCGGCGCGCGCTACGACCAGTTTTATCTCAACGTTGAAGACTTCACCCGGCCTGCCGCTGCCGTTCTGCTAGGCCGGAACATTATCGGCCTGCCGGCGATCCAGGTGACCGGCGGCTCGTTCGACTACGACGCCGTCACCTTCAACGCCGGCGCCGTCTACGATCTGACCGAAAGGATGCAGCTTTTCGGCAATTTCTCGCAAGGCTACAGCCTGACCGACATTGGCGGCTTCACCCGCCGGGCCGGGTTGAACTCCAACGCCGAAACCTGCGACGCCTATGGCACCGCCATCCGGCCGCTGCTGCCGTGCACCAACGCGCCGGATTACGCGATCAGCTATGCCGATATCGCGCCTGAACCCCAGCTGGTGAACACCTGGGAAGCCGGTCTGCGCGGCGACTGGGGCGACTATCGCGGCGGCGTCAGCGCCTATCTGTCGACCTCGGACAACGGCGTCAGCTACGACATCGTCAACAACCGGGTATCGCAGCAGAAGGAACGCATCTGGGGCGTGGAAGCCAATCTCGAGGCAGATCTCAGCGGCATGTTTACGCTGGGCGGATCGGTCGGCTATGTCGAAGGCAAATACGATGCGGATCACGACGGCCACATCGAAGCTAACGAGTATCTGCCGAACAACCGTATCCCCTCGACCTACAAGGGCCTGGTCTATCTCACCACCCGTTTCGAGAACGAGCTGACCCTGCGCAGCGAGTTGGAGCTGTTTTCCGGGCGCGACCGCATCGCCACCCAGGACCTGGACGGCGCTGCGCTGGTCAATCTCGCCGTATCGAAGACGTTCGCCAATGAAAGCGTGCTGAACCTTGCCGTGCGCAATGTGTTCGACACCTACTACATCAACCCTTCCGCATCGGCGACGCGCGGCGCCGACGTTCCGGGGCTGGGGCGTTCGGTCGCTCTGTCCTACCAGATCACATTCTGAGGGCGGCGATGGCGGTGTCTCTCCAACGAAACGGTGCATTGGTCTCGCTGCTGGCAGAAGCGCCCGCCGATCCGGCGGATGGCGCGCGCTATATCGAGGCGCTCGGCCGCCTTTCGCAGGAACTAGAGCCGTTCGTGCTGCTGGTCGATATCGGCATCGAGATCGCGCTGAGCGACGCCCAGCGCAAGGCGCAAAACCTCTGGTACAAGGCGGAACGCGAGCAGCTCGAAAAGATCTGTCGCGCCTGCGCACTGGTGCGCACCGCCGCCGACGAGAACATGCAGCGCGTCTGGCAAAGCCTGTTCGGCTTTCCAGTGCTCGTCACCCGCAGCCGGGCGGAGGCCGGCGCCTTCCTGAACGGTTACGCACCGAAGGACTATGTCAAATGAGCGGCGACACAGACCGGCCGGCGCCCGCCGGGCTTTCGCGCCTGCGGCTTTTCGTCGTTCTCGCCTGCCTTTATCTGGCGCAGGCCATCCCGAGCTATCTGTTTGCCGCGACGATCCCGCCGATCCTGCGCGAGCAAGGCGTGTCGCGCACCGCCATCGGCATGATGGCGCTGCTGATGCTGCCGCTGGTGCTGAAATTCCTGTGGGCGCCGCTGGTCGATCACTTTCGGCCAGTGGCCCGCGCCCATCGCGCCGGCTGGGTCATCATCACCCAGATCGGCGTCATCGCCGGCATCGCGGCCATGCTTTGGATCGAGCCGACCGATGTCGCCGGTATCTTTGCCGTCGGCCTTGTCGTGAGCCTGTTGATGTCGACCCAGGACATCGCCACCGACGGCTACGCGGCCAAATATCTCGACCCGAAGGACAGGCCGATCGGCAATGCGATCCAGGGCGGCGCCTTCGCGCTCGGCGTCGTTCTCGGCGGCACGCTCGGCCTGTTGGTTTATCATCATGCCGGCTGGCAAACCATGGTGGCCATGGTGGCCGCGCTGTCCGTCATCCCGCTGTTTGCTGCCTTCGCCATGCGCGAGACCGATCCCGTCGCCAGCGCGCTGCAGGCGGCCATCGACCGCCCCTCGATCCTGCGTTTCCTGCGCCGGCCCGAGGCACGCCAGATCCTGTGGATCGCGCTCATCTACCGCGCCAGCGAGGGGCTGGTGAAGTCGATGGAAGGCTCCTATCTCGTCGATGCCGGCGTGCCGCTCGACATCATCGGTTATCTCTCGGGCGGCGCCGCGCTCACCGTCGGGCTCGGCGGCTCGGCGCTGGCGGCATGGCTGCTGCACAAAAGGGGCGCCGCCTCGGTGCTCGGCCTGCTCGGCGCGCTGCGCACCATCTGCTTCCTGATCTTTGCACTGCATGCTTTCGGCGCTATCGCCGGCTTCTGGCCGATCTTCGGCGCCTCGTTCCTGCAGACGCTGGTGCGCTACATGGAGATCGTGGCGCTCTATAGCCTGTTCATGGCCGTGACGTCGTCGGACCAGCCGGGCACCGACTTCACCATCCTGTCCTGCGCCCAGCTTATCGTCTACCTCGTCGGCTCCATGCTTGCCGGGCGCCTCGCCGACATGCTCGGCTACTCCGCGCTGTTCACCCTGGCGACCGTGCTGTCGGGCATCGCCGTGGTGGCGACCTATCGCATGTTGAATGCCCATTTCGCCGATACCGCAAAAGCCCAACCGGGTACTCCGATGCCGCCATTGCCGGAGCTCGCCGAATGAGCGCGGTTTGGCTAGCGCTTGCGAACCATGGCAGCGAGACAGGCAGCGGCCAGCGCCAGCGCCGCGCAGTCGGCCAGCGGCGCAAAGGGCCAGAGCGTGAAGGCAAAGCCGCCGGCCAATGCGCCGATGCTCTGGCCGAGCACATGGGTGCTGGTGAGCCAGCCGGCCGCCGCGCCCTGCTCGCCGGGCTCCAGGCGCTTCATCAGCCAGGCGGTGTAGCCGGGTGTCGCCAGGGCAATGCCGGCCGCCGCCACCACCAGAGACGCTGCCGAGGCAACATGGCTGGCCGTGACGGCCAGCGCCGTCATGCCGACGCAAACCATGAGACAGCCGACGACGACGCTGTTGCGCTCCGCCAGCCGCAGGCGCGCCATGAGCAGTCCCTGGACCAGAACCATGACGATGGCGACCAGCATCAGGGCCAGGCCGGTCACCGTCGTGGCCTGCGTCGCACCAAGGCCAAAACGCTGCTGGGCCATCGGGCCGAGCATCATCTGCACCTGTCCGAAGCCGAGCGTCAGGCACAAGCCCATCGCCAGGCAAGGCAGAGCGCGGCGATCGAAGGGCGATATTCCACGGCCAACGTCGGCCGCCCTGCCGTCGGTCCGTCCGCCGGCTTCCCCTTTGCCCCGCGCGAGCCACAGCAACAGCGGGCTGAACAGGAACAGGATGGGCGGCAGCAGCGGCGACAGGACGGCAGCCGTTGCCGCCAGCGCGCCGGCCAGCCGCCCCATGCTGACGCCGGCGCCAAGCAGTCCCAGCGCGGCCTGTCGCCTGTCATCGGCAACCGAGCGGCTGGCCCAGACCTGCGCCGTCGGCATGACGCCGGACGCGGCAAAACCGTACACGGTTCGCGAAAGCATCAGCAAAGCGATGCCCAGCGCGGCTCCCGTGCCGGCTATCAGCAGAATGGCGAACACCGCCTGGCCGGCCAGCATGGCGAGGCCGAGCAAGCGCAGCAGCCTGGCATGGCCAAGCCGCTCGCCCATGCGACCCCACAGCGGCGAGCCGACCAGAAAGGCCGCCGCGCCGACAGCAGTTGCCGCGCCGATGGCAAACGTGTCGAGCCTCAGCCGCTCCATCACCAGGGGAACGAGCGATACGAAGGCCGACTGGCCGAAGCCGATTGCCGAGACCGCGATCGCCAGGCGGCGCAGAAGCGAAGATCGATTTTTCATACCGGTCGTCATAAGACCAAGCTTATTTCTTGTTTATAACAGTTAATCAACATAAATGTTTAAAGACGACGACTTATAGATGTAATCTGCAGTATTATTAGGATTTATCGAGATGCACATGGAACAAGTAGGACCAGAATCTTCCTCTGCATTAAGCCCGTTACTCAACGCGTTGCTGCGGGAATGGAATGGCTGGGAATTCGTCGACGCCAGGCAAACCGCGCTGTTTCGGCCGCAGGCAGCCGTGCTGCGTCTGAATTTCCCTGCCTCGCGCGCGGCGGTGCTCGTCGAAGCGCGGCATCGCTCGAAGGTCGGTTACCACGATTTAGCGATGCCGCTCTGGCGCCTCGATATTAGTAACGAGGGGGCCGATGGCGAAGCGACCGAGATCGACCTTTTCAGCCTTTTGGCGCTGATCCTGGCGGATCCCGACATTGCCGGCCGGGCGACAGCGAAAAGCCGACTGACCTTCCTGCGCCGCAGCCTGGCCAGCATCGCCGCAATCGCTGACGCGACTGCGGCGCGTGGATCGTCGCGGCCCTTCTCCGAAGGCGATCCTGATTTCATCGATGCCGAAAGCGCCCTGCGCTTCGGCCATGCCGTGCATCCGGCGCCGATGAGTCGCGAAGAGTTCACGCACACGGATTCCGCGCGCTTCGGGCATGAATACTGCAATGCGTTCAAACTGCGCTGGTGGGCCGTCGACCCGACCATCCTCACTGGGGGCAGCGTCGAGCCGCTAGATGTCACCGAGATGGTCCGCGGGCTTGCCGCCAGCGATCCGCAGCTGCTTGCTCGGGCTGGCAAGCAACAGGGCAAGGTTCTCGTTCCGATGCATCCGTGGCAGGCCGTACGGCTCGTGCTGGAAGACCCCGTCGAGCGCCTGTTTCGCGCCGGCCGTATCGTTGATGTTGGGCTCGGCGGACCAGCGTGGCGGGCCACGACCTCGCTGCGCACGGTTCATTCAGCTGAAGCCGAGTGGATGCTGAAATTCTCGCTCAGCCTGCGCCTGACCAATTCCAGGCGCATCGTCGAGGAGCATGAGTGCCGGCGCGGCCTTTCGGTGCACCGGCTGGTCAAGGGCAAGCTCGGCTATGCCTTGCAGCGGCGCTGCCCGACCATGACGGTGCTGGGTGAGCCCGCCTGGTTCGGCCTGCGTGACGAAGACGGCCGGCTGATGACGGATACCATCGTCTCGTTTCGCGAAAATCCGTTTCGCGGCACGGGCAATCCGCCGGCTGCCGTTCTCGGCGCGCTTTGCGAGCGCCATCCCGGCCGTACCGAAAGCCATCTGTCCGACCTGGTCCACCGTATCGCCCGCGACGAGAAGCGACCTGTCGAGGAAACGGCGCGTTTGTGGTTCGAGCGTTTCCTTCATGCCGCCATCGAGCCGTTTATCGTTGCCTTCTCGGAATTCGGCCTGCTGTTCGGCGCCCATCAGCAGAACCTCGTCGTCGGCCTCGCCGGCGGCTGGCCGAATGCGCTCTATTTTCGCGACTGCCAGGGCACCGGGTATGTCGAGGAATTCCTGCCCAGGCTGCGCGAATTCGTGCCCGAGGCTGGTCAGGCGGGCGATCATGTCTTCCCAGCGGAAGCGGCTGCGAAGCTGTTCGGCTACTATCTGGTCGTCAATGGCGCTTTCGCCGCCGTCGCAGCCCTTGCCGCCGCTGGCCTCACCAACGAAGACGATCTGCTGGCGATATTCCGCCGCTCGCTCGAGCGGCTGGCTGCCACGCCGATGGCTGACCGGTCCTGCGTCGACTATTTGCTCAACGCGCCGACGCTGGCTGCCAAGGGCAATTTCCTGATCGCGCTGCGCGACATCAATGAGAACACCGAGGTGACCGATCCGCTGGCAGGTTACGTCGAGCTTCCCAACCCCCTGCATGTGAGAGAATACGCATGAACATCGAGGCTGCGAAGAACTGGTCACCCGCCACCGTCGCCGGCAACGAAGGATGGCAGCATCTGGCCTCGGCCGCGGAGCCGCTCGCCATCCGTGCCGGCGATGGCCATGTCAGCCTGGTCAACGCTGAGGGAACAGCGGTGGGACAGGCCCGCATCTCCATCGCGGATGGCCGCCTGCTCATCGACGATGTCGCGTTCACTGGCGGCCGCCTCGACCAACCGCAAATCCTTGCAGGTCTCGTCGACGCCGCGCTGCGCCTGCATCCTTCCTTCGACCGCGCCTTCCTGCCGGCGGCCAAGACGCTGTGGCCGGTTTCGGCGCTGGCCACCGAGACGGTTCCGGGTGAACCGGAACGCGCCGTCATCCATCGCTCGGTCCTCCGCCAGCTGCCGCTGCTGTGGCGCAGCCAGGCCTCGCATGTCACCTATCCGGCATTGACGACCGCTATCGGCCCGCAAGACCGGCTGCCGCCATTGCGCCAACCGCGCCCCTGCGGCCCGATGTACGAACGCTGGATTGCCGAGATCGGTCTCACCGTGTCGTTGCGGCCGATCGACCGCCGGACCGATCTCGACCTCTTCCATCGCTGGATGAACGATGGCCGTATCGCCTTCTTCTGGGAGCTTGCCCGGGGCCATGAGGAGCTCGACAAATATCTCGCCGAGCAGGAAAGCGATCCGCATATTTTCGGCGTCATCGCCAGCTTCGACGGCGAGCCGACCGGCTATTTCGAGTTCTACTGGGCCAAGGAGGACCGGCTCGGGCCCTATTACGAGCCGCTCGACTGGGACCGCGGCTGGCATGGGCTGATCGGCAATACGCGCCATCTCGGCCGGCCGAAGACGCTGGCTCTGTTCCGTTCCGTCACCCACTATCTGTTCCTCGACGAGCCGCGCACGCAGCGCGTCGTCGGCGAGCCACGCGCAGCGCACCAGAAGATGCTGAGCTATTGCGCCGGCGCCGCCTACGACAAAGTCAAGGAGTTCGACTTCCCGCACAAGCGCGCGGCACTGGTCTGCTGCGAGCGGGAACGCTTCTTCCGCGAGGTGCCGATGTGACGGTGCAGCAACCGATTGCCAAAGCGGGCGAGGCGACACGCTGGGCCGCGATCAACCGCGATGCCGTCGCCAAGGCCATTTCCGAACTGACCTTCGAGGAGTGCCTGTCGCCCCGCGAGCTTTCGCCCGGCCGATGGAAACTGACGCTCGGCCCCGGCTTGACCTATCGCTTTGCCGCGACGCGGCGCCTGTGGGGTCAGATCGCCGTCCGTCCGGAGACGCTGACCCGCGATGCCGGCATCGAGCTGCCGGTCGACGATGCGGTCGCCTTCTTCGCCGACGCGCGCGAGACGCTCGGCATGCCGCCGGCAACATTCTGCACCTATGCGAAGGAGCTTTACAACACGCTGATGGCCGACATGCGGATCGCCAAAGCCCGCGGCAATCGACCAGCCGCCGAACTAGCCGCGCTGCCGGATACCGAGTTGCAGGCATTGCTCGACGGCCATCCGAAGGCGCCCGCCAACAAGGGCCGGCTCGGCTGGGGACGGGACGACTTCGAGCGCTACGCGCCAGAATCGGCCACCGCATTCCAGCTCTTCTGGCTTGCCGCCGCCAGCGATCGCTGCCTGCTGGCGCTTGACTGCGGGCTCGACGAAGAGGCGCTGCTGCAGGCCGCACTCGGCGACTACGAGCGCGCAAGGCTCGAAGCGGCTTTCAGCGCCGCCGGGATCTCGCGATCGACGCATAGGCTGCTGCCGGTCCACCCCTGGCAGTGGCAGGCGATGATCGCCTCGCAATATGGTAGCGAGATCGCTGCCGGCCGGCTGGTGCCGCTTGGCCAGTTCGGCGACGCGTTCCTGCCCTTGCAGTCGCTGCGCACGCTTGCCAATGTGGCACGGCCCGAGGCGCTGCATGTCAAGCTGCCGCTGACCATCCTCAACACCTCAGCGTGGCGCGGCGTGCCGGGCAAATACATGGCGATCGGCGCCGATCTGTCGCGCTGGCTGGCCACGGTGGCGGCCGCGGACCCGGTGCTCAAGGACGTCAAGGTCTTGCAGGAAGTCGCCGGCGCCTTCTATCCGCATCCGCACTATACCGGCGTTGAAGGCGCGCCCTATCAGTTTTGCGAGATGCTGGGCGCCATATGGCGCGAAAGCCCCGAAAAGGATCTGACAGCGGGCCAGCGGCCGATGATGATGGGCGCCCTGCCGCAGCGCGACGCGCATGGCAGGCCGATCGCCAGCGCCCTGATGGAGCAGTCCGGCCTTGGTCCGGAGGCATGGCTCGATCGCCTGTTCTCCACGGCCTTCGTGCCGCTCTACCACTTCATGTGCCGTTACGGCGTCGGCTTCATCGCCCATGGCCAGAACGTCACCATCATCCTCGACGGAGCGACGCCTCTCGGCGTGGCGGTCAAGGATTTCCAGGGCGACCTCGATCTCGTCGACCAGCCGTTTCCCGAACTGGCCGGCCTCGACCCCAAAATCCTGTCGACGCTGAAGCGTCGGCCACCGGCACATCTTCTCCAGCATCTGCAAACGGGACACATCGTCAGCGTTCTGCGCTTCCTATCCGAGGCGCTGGCCGCCTATGACCGCTTCGACGAGAGGACTTTCTACGCCATCCTGGCCGCCGCCATCCGGCGCTACCAGGCGCAGAACCCTGAGCTGTCGGAACGGTTCGCGCTCTTCGATCTGTTTGCTCCGAAGATCCCACGCATCGCCATCAACAAGGTGCGCTTCGCCATCGGCTACGGCGACAGCGGCGAACGCCCTCTGCCTGACCTTGGCACACCGCTCGACAATCCGCTTAACCCCGAGTCAGCCCGGCGATCTCCCATCAGCCCAGCCAGCTCCATAAGGAGTTCGCCATGACCCATACGCTTGACCTCGCAGGCATCGGCATCGGGCCGTTCAATCTCAGCCTCGCCGCCCATCTCGATGCGGTGGACGGCGTCGAAGCGCGCTTCTTCGATCGGGCGACGCGGCTCGAATGGCACCCGGGCATGATGCTGCCGGGCGTCGAACTGCAGACATCCTTCCTCAAGGATCTCGTCACCGCGACGCATCCGACCAGCCCATGGTCGTTCATGTCCTATCTGGTCGCGCAGAAGCGGTTCTATGAATTCCTCAACGCGGATTTCTCAGCCATCCCGCGGCCGGAATTCGCCCGCTATCTCGGATGGGTCGGTGAGAACTTGTCTTCGCTGCGCTTCGCCAGCGCCGTCGACCGGATCGACTTCGACGGAACGAATTTCAGGCTGCGTATCGGCCGCGAGCAGGTGAACGCGCGCAATCTCGCCATTGCCGTCGGGCTGGTGCCCAACATCCCCGCCTGGGCGCGGGCGGCGGCCTCCGATCAATGCTTCCACAACGCCCAGGCCGCCAACCGCCTCGATCGCCTGAGCGGACAGCGTGTCGCCGTGATCGGCGGTGGCCAGAGCGGCGCCGAAGTGCTTCTGCATCTGATCTCCTCCGACCGCTTCGCCGGCCGCGAAATCGAGTGGATCTCGATGCGGCCGAATTTCCTGCCACTGGACGACTCGCCTTTCACCGACGAACTCTTCACGCCGGGCTATGTCGAAAGCTTCCATCGGCTGCCGCAAGGGCGGCGTGAGACGATCCTGGAACAGCAACTGCTTGCCGGTGACGGCGCATCGACGAGCACACTGAAGGCGATCTATCGCCAGCTTTACACGCTGCGGCACCTCTCGGAGGAAACGACGGCGGTCAACATGACGCCGCACCGCGAAGTGCTGAACGTGACGCGGGAAGGCAGCGAATACCGGCTGATCATGCGCAACGGCTTCGACGGCGCCATCGAGACGCGCACCGTCGATGCGGTGGTTCTGGCCACCGGCTATGCCTTTGCCATTCCTGATTGCATGGCGCCGCTCATGAACAGGATCGCGCTGGACGAGCGCGGTCATTACAGGCTCAACGCCAGCTTCGAGGTCGAATGGGACGGGCCCGACGACCGCCGGATCTACGCGCTCAATGCCGGCCGGCTCAGCCATGGCATAGCCGAGCCGCAGCTCAGCCTGATGGCTTGGCGCAGCGCCAAGATCGTCAATTCGCTGCTCGGGCGGGCACAGTTCGATCTCGATCTGCCCGATCCGCCGGTTGCCTGGAGTTCAAGGCACACGACACAAAGCCTGCATCATCTCGGCGCCAATGCGAGGATGACCGAATCGGGCGCGCGGTGATGTTTGTGGAGGCGGGCCGAAGAGCGTGGTACGGCGCGCGTTAAGGTTGACATCGACCCGTAAAGCTTTTCTGTGAGAGAGATCGTTCGGTCCTGCTGGAGGCTCAGCGCATGAAAACCCTTGGCCTCATCGGCGGCATGAGCTGGGAATCGACGGCGATCTATTATCGCCTGCTCAACGAGATCGTGCGCGAGCGGCTGAGCGGGCTGCATTCGGCAAAGCTGTTGCTCTATTCCTTCGACTTCGCCGAAATCGCCGACCGGCAGCATCATGGCGACTGGGACAGTGCGGGCGTGCTGCTGGCGGATGCGGCGCGCAAGCTGGAGGCGGGCGGCGCAGAGGGGCTTTTGATCTGCACCAACACCATGCACAAGCTCGCCGACCGGGTGCAGGCGGCGGTGTCGATCCCGCTTATCCACATTGCCGACGCCACGGCCGTCGCGGTCAAGGGCGCCGGCGTCAAGCGGCCGGCGCTGCTGGCGACCCGCTTCACCATGGAGCAGGATTTCTACAAGGGCCGACTGACGGAGAAATACGGGCTGCAGCCCGTGGTGCCGGACCAGGCCGGGCGCGACATGGTGCACCAGGTAATCTACGACGAGCTCTGCCGGGGCATCGTCAGCGCGGCATCGAAGGCGGCCTATATCGACGAGGTCGCCCGTCTGCGACGCGATGAGAAGATCGATGGCGTCATCATGGGCTGCACCGAGATCACCATGTTGATTGGCGAGCGCGATTTCGACATTCCGGTGTTCGACACCACGCGCATCCATGCCGAGGCGGCGGTCGCATTCATGCTGCCCTGAAGGGCCAAAACAGAGATCAGGGCTGGGCGGCCACGGCGACATTGCCGCTGCCGACCACTTTCAGCTTCCATCGATCTGCTTCCGTGCCGGCCAGATTGAGGTGCCCGGTCAGGAAATAAAGGCGATCGGTGTCGGGGCCTTTGGCTGTGCAAAACCGGTCCTGCAGATAGGAGTGAGGCGTCGCCTGACAATACAGGTTGGCCACGATGCTGGCCGGACGCGCGCGCGGCCTAAACAGCCTTCCGCTCCTTCACGAATTGCGTGCCAAAACTGCCGCGCGCTTGACTTCTTTTTGCAGCGACATTCAATACATCCGGCATTGCTGTGAGGGGATGAAAGCAAGATGGAATTTGCGTTTCCGTGGCCGACCAGCCAGGGCGAATGGCTGGCTTGGTCCAGCGCCGTCGTCACCTTGGCGCTCGGTCTGCTGTTTTTCCTCGCGCCAGGGCTGGCATTTCGGATTCTGCGGCTGCAGGTCCGGCCCGAAAGGGCAGCGGCAATCGCGGAAGGGCGCGGCCGGATGTCGGGCTTCTATCTCGGCGTCAGCCTGTGCTGCATTCTGTTGGCGCAGCCGTGGCTCTATATGGCACTCGGCTTTTCCTGGCTGTTCACCGCTTTTGGCCGTTTGCTGTCGATGATGTCGGACGGCGCCAACACGCCTTTCAACTGGGCGTCGATCGTCGTCGAACTCGTCCTGGCCGCGTTGCCGCTTGCCTTCGTCTTCGGCTTTCTGCCCTGAATCGGCAGCCAATCCAAAGGCTTCGGTTGAACTCTGCGGCCGGATGCGACAATAGTGCCCGAAAAGCATGCGGGACGACGCATTGCGGTCTTAAAATGCCTGTGCTAGACGGCAATCGACTTTCGGCCGGGGATAGCGGAAGCCGCGCCTCCGTGCTTGGAAAAACTTAGTAAGGTCAAAGATTTAGCCAGAGTTTTTGCTCGCGCCAACAATCTGCGGCCCCTCAGACAAGAGAAAAGACGGTCCGTGGCTCAATCGTCATCGCCAATCTCGGGTGTCGCAGAACGCTACGCGGGTTCGCTGTTCGAACTTGCGCGGCAGTCGAATTCGGTGGCCAAGGTCGAGGCCGACCTCGACAGTTTCGCCAGGATGCTGGATGACAGCGCCGACCTGACGCGCCTCATCAACAGCCCGGTGTTCTCCAGCGAGGACCAGGCCAAGGCAATCGCGTCGATCGCCGACAAGGCCGGCATCACCGGCCTGACCGGCAATTTCCTGCGCGTCGTCGCCCGCAACCGCCGGCTCTTCGCGGTGCCCGGCATGATCAAGGCTTTTCGCAAGATCGCCGCCGAACAGCGCGGTGAGACATCAGCCGAGGTCACTTCGGCGCATGAACTGACGGCTGCCCAGCAGACCGAACTCAAGGCCGCGCTGAAAGGCGTCGCCGGCAAGGACGTGGCCATCACTGTTACCGTCGATCCGTCGCTGCTCGGCGGGCTGGTGGTCAAGATGGGCTCGCGCCAGATCGATACGTCGCTCAAAACCAAACTCAATTCGCTCAAGCTTGCACTGAAAGAGGTCGGCTGATGGACATCCGCGCCGCGGAAATTTCCGCAATTCTCAAAGACCAGATCAAGAATTTCGGCAAGGAGGCCGAGGTCTCCGAAGTCGGCCAGGTGCTGTCCGTCGGTGACGGTATCGCTCGCGTCTACGGCCTCGACAATGTCCAGGCCGGCGAAATGGTCGAATTCCCCGGCGGCATCCGCGGCATGGCGCTCAACCTCGAAGCCGACAATGTCGGCGTCGTCATCTTCGGCGCCGACCGCGACATCAAGGAAGGCGACATCGTCAAACGCACCGGCGCCATCGTCGATACGCCTGTCGGCATGGGCCTGCTCGGCCGCGTCGTCGACGCGCTCGGGAATCCGATCGACGGCAAGGGCCCGATCAAGGCGACCGAACGCAAGCGCGTCGACGTCAAGGCGCCAGGCATCATCCCGCGCAAGTCGGTCAACGAGCCGATGTCGACCGGCCTCAAGGCCATCGATGCGCTGATCCCCGTTGGCCGCGGCCAGCGCGAGCTGGTCATCGGCGATCGCCAGACCGGCAAGACCGCGATCATCCTCGACACGATGCTCAACCAGAAGGCCGTGCACGACAACGGGCCGGAAAAGGAAAAGCTCTACTGCGTCTACGTCGCCATCGGGCAGAAGCGCTCGACGGTCGCGCAGTTCGTGAAGGTTCTCGAAGAGCGCGGCGCCCTTGAATATTCGATCATCGTCGCCGCCACAGCTTCCGATCCGGCGCCGATGCAGTTCCTGGCGCCGTTCACCGGCGCCACCATGGGCGAATATTTCCGCGACAACGGCATGCATGCGCTGATCAGCTATGACGATCTGTCGAAGCAGGCCGTCGCCTATCGCCAGATGTCGCTCTTGCTGCGCCGCCCGCCGGGTCGCGAAGCCTATCCGGGCGACGTGTTCTACCTGCATTCGCGCCTGCTCGAGCGCGCCGCCAAGCTCAACGACGATCTGGGCGGCGGTTCGCTGACCGCGCTGCCGATCATCGAGACGCAGGCCAACGACGTGTCGGCCTACATCCCGACCAACGTGATCTCGATCACCGACGGCCAGATCTTCCTCGAAACCAACCTGTTCTTCCAGGGCATCCGTCCGGCGGTCAACGTCGGCCTGTCGGTGTCGCGCGTCGGTTCGTCGGCGCAAATCAAGGCGATGAAGCAGGTCGCCGGCTCGATCAAGGGCGAGCTCGCGCAGTACCGCGAAATGGCTGCGTTCGCGCAGTTCGGCTCCGATCTCGACGCCGCCACGCAGCGCCTGCTCAACCGCGGCTCGCGCCTGACCGAACTGTTGAAGCAGCCGCAGTTCTCGCCGCTCAAGGTCGAGGAGCAGGTCACGGTGATCTTCGCCGGCGTCAACGGCTATCTCGACAAGCTGGCGCTGAACCAGGTCGGCAAGTTCGAGCACGGCCTGCTCAGCCATATGCGCTCGGCCGGCAAGGACGTGCTGGACGGCATCCGCAAGGAAAAGGCGCTGTCGGACGATCTGCGCGCCAAGCTGAAGGCCGAGATCGACGCCTTCGCCAAGACCTTCGCTTGAGAAGAAGCCGGACGCTCGGGATCAGGTTTGAAGCATGCCTTCATTAAAAGACCTTCGTAACCGTATCGCCTCGGTCAAGGCGACGCAGAAGATCACCAAGGCGATGCAGATGGTCGCCGCGGCGAAGCTGCGTCGCGCGCAGGAAGCAGCGGAGGCGGCGCGTCCCTATTCCGAGCGGATGGGTGCGGTGCTGGCCAATATCACGCAGGCGATCGGCGGCGGCGGCGATGCCCCGGCGCTGATGACCGGCACCGGCAAGGACGATGTGCATCTGCTCGTCGTCTGCACGGCCGAGCGCGGCCTGTGCGGCGGCTTCAACTCGCAGATCGCACGTCTGGCCCGCGACCATATCCGCCGGCTTCTGGCCGACGGCAAGCAGGTCAAGATCATCTGCGTCGGCAAGAAGGGTTTCGACATTCTGCGCCGAGACTATGCCTCGCTGATTATCGACCGCGTCGACCTACGCGATGTCAAGAAGCTCGGCTTCGTCAATGCCGATGCGATCGCCCGTAAGATCATCCATCTGTTCGGCGAAGGCGGCTTCGATATCTGCACGCTGTTTTATTCGCAGTTCAAGTCGGTGATCAGCCAGATTCCGACCGCGCAGCAGATCATTCCTGCCGGCGTGGCTTCGGCTCCCGCCGAAGCGACCGCCGGTGGCAATGCCGTCTACGAATACGAGCCGGAGCCGGGCGAGATCCTCACCGACCTCATTCCGCGCAACATCTCGGTCCAGGTCTTCCGCGCGCTGCTCGAAAACGCAGCCGGCGAGATGGGCGCCAAAATGAGCGCCATGGACAATGCAACGCGCAATGCCGGCGACATGATCAACAAACTGTCGATCACCTATAACCGCCAGCGGCAGGCGCAGATCACCAAGGAACTGATCGAAATCATTTCGGGCGCCGAAGCGCTCTAGGCGCGACCGCCAGGAGGTCATCGACCTTCTGATGGAGCGTGAGAAACAAAGGACGAGAAGGGTAAAGACGATGGCGAAAGCAGCGACCCCCGCGAAGACGGCCCCCAAGGCGGCCGCAAAGGCTCCGGCAGCAGCGGCGAAGGCCGCTCCGGCCAAGAAGGCGGCCGCGCCCGCCAAGGCCGCGGCCCCGGCAGCGAAGACGACGAGCGTTGCCGTCAAGAAGACCGGCGCCATCGGCAAGGTTCGCCAGGTCATCGGCGCCGTCGTCGACGTGCAGTTCGGCGATCATCTGCCGGCCATTTTGAACGCCATCGAAACCTCCAATGTCGGCAACCGCCTGGTGCTCGAAGTTGCCCAGCATCTGGGCGAAAACACCGTGCGCTGCATCGCCATGGATTCCACCGAAGGCCTGGTTCGCGGCCAGGACGTCTATGACACCGGCGCGCCGATCACCGTTCCGGTCGGCCCGGGCATGCTCGGCCGCATCATCAACGTCATCGGCGAGCCGGTCGACGAAGAAGGCCCGGTCGACGGCATCGAGATGCGCGCCATCCACCAGCCGGCGCCTACCTATGTCGAACAGTCGACGGAAGCGCAGATCCTGATCACCGGCATCAAGGTGCTCGACCTTCTGGCGCCCTACGCCCGCGGAGGCAAGATCGGCCTGTTCGGCGGCGCCGGCGTCGGCAAGACGGTTCTGATCCAGGAGCTGATCAACAACGTCGCCAAGGCGCATGGCGGCTTCTCGGTCTTCGCCGGCGTCGGCGAGCGCACCCGCGAGGGCAACGATCTTTATCACGAGTTCATCGAGTCCGGCGTCAACAAGAAGGGCGGCGGCGAAGGCTCCAAGGCGGCACTGGTCTATGGCCAGATGAACGAGCCGCCGGGCGCGCGTGCCCGCGTCGGCCTGACCGGCCTGACGGTCGCCGAATATTTCCGCGACCAGGGCCAGGACGTGCTGTTCTTCGTCGACAACATCTTCCGCTTCACGCAGGCCGGTTCTGAAGTGTCGGCGCTGCTCGGCCGTATTCCTTCGGCCGTGGGTTACCAGCCAACGCTGGCCACCGACATGGGTGCGCTGCAGGAACGCATCACCACAACGACCAAGGGTTCGATCACTTCGGTGCAGGCGATCTACGTGCCGGCCGACGATTTGACCGACCCGGCGCCTGCGACCTCGTTCGCCCACCTGGACGCGACGACCGTGCTCAACCGCGCGATCTCGGAAAAGGGCATCTACCCCGCCGTCGATCCGCTCGACTCGACCTCGCGCATGCTCGATCCGCTGGTCGTCGGCGAGGAGCACTATGCCGTCGCCCGCCAGGTGCAGTCGATCCTCCAGCGCTACAAGTCGCTGCAGGACATCATCGCCATCCTGGGCATGGACGAGCTCAGTGAAGAAGACAAACAGACTGTCGCCCGCGCCCGCAAGATCGAGCGCTTCCTGTCGCAGCCGTTCTTCGTCGCCGAAGTGTTCACGGGTGCGCCGGGCAAGCTGGTCGACCTCGCCGACACCATCAAGGGCTTCAAGGGCCTCTGCAACGGCGACTACGATCACCTGCCGGAAGCCGCCTTCTACATGGTCGGCGGCATCGACGAAGCGGTCGAGAAGGCTCAGCGCCTGGCGGCTGAAGCAGCGTAATCAAGGCAATAGGGAGTAGTCAGTAGTCAGTAGTGAATAGCAGCCGGGTGATCAGGACAGTTGTCCTCTCCCTACTCCCTACTCACTACTCCCTACTCACTAAATTGACATGGCTGAAGCTTTCAAGTTCGAACTGGTCTCGCCGGAGCGCCTCCTGGTTTCCGAGCAGGTCGAGTCAGTCGTCATTCCAGGCGCCGAGGGTGAAATGACGGTCATGGCGCACCATGCGCCGGTCATGACCACGATCAAGCCGGGCGTCGTCACGCTGAAGACCGCCGGCGGCAAGGAAGAGCGCTATGTGGTGTTCGGCGGCTTTGCCGACATCGTTCCGGCCGGTTGCACGCTGCTGGCCGAATCGGCGGTTGCCGTCGGCGATATCGACCGCGCCGATCTCGCCCGCCGCATCCAGGAAGCCAAGGAAGACGCCGCTGACGCCAAGGACGATCAGTCCCGCAGCAAGGCCGAGCAGTTCCTCGCCCAGCTGACCACGCTCGAAGGCGCACTGCTGCCGGCGTAAGCCGCAGAATGACTTGAAGAAAAGGCCGGGCTCAGCCCGGCTTTTTTGTTGCGGCCGCCATCCTGGATCGTCTCGCATAGGCGCAGGGCCTTGGCGGGATTTCGGGGCGGGCAGCCAGCATGATCAGATCGGGTGGCGGCATGCCGGCTGCCAGTCAGGGCGAGATGAGCTTGTATTAGGCGATGGCGCCGGCGGAACCGCGATTTGGCTGCGGGGGTACAGTCGGATCGGGGCTTGCCCCTGCTTTCTGGTTGTTCGACAGTCCGGCTGTCTATCGATTTGGGGTGGCCGATGACGGAACAGACAACGCAACCGGAAGCGGCCTCGCGATCCCGGTGGACGACGGCGCTGATCGCGGCCTTTGGCGGTCCGTTCGGCGGGTTCCTTTGGATCGGCGCCGGCCGGCCGGCGGTTGCCAGCCTGGTGGTGATCAGCGCCATAAGCATTGCGCTGACATATGTGGGATTCCCGGTTCTGCCGGGGGTCGATCTCGCCTGGCTGGTGGATCTCTCCAGTTTAGGTCTCATGGTCCTGTGGGTAGCGCTCGTCGTGCCTTTCGCGTCACGATACAGACCGAACCGGTGGTATTCACACGGCCTTTCGGTGCTGCTGTTGGCCGCGCTGACCTCCTACGGAGCCGCGTTAGCGATCCGCACATTCCTCTTCCAGCCGTTTTCGACCCCGGCAGGCAGCATGACACCAACGCTGGAACTCGGCGACTATTTCTTCGTCTCGAAGTTTGCCTATGGTTACAGCCGCTACAGTGTTCCTCTTGGGCTGCTGCCCTTCGAAGGCCGGATCTTTGCCGCCGAGCCGAAGCGCGGAGATATTGTGGTGTTCAAATTTCCAGCGGATCCGAGCATGGACTACGTCAAGCGGGTCGTTGGACTGCCGGGCGACAAAATCCAGATGGTCGACGGAATCCTTCGCATCAATGGTGTGGCGGTCAAACTCGAGGATGTTGGTCCGTACAGCTCCGAGGACTCTCCCCAAAGCGCCAGACTGCAAGGTGAAACCCTCCCCAACGGCGTTTCCTATTCCGTCATCAGTCTTACGGACAATTCAATAACCGACAACACGCGGGTGTTCGACGTGCCCGAAGGCCACTATTTCGTGCTTGGCGACAACAGGGATAATTCCTCCGATAGCCGGCTCAGTGTCGGCTTCGTTCCTGCCGAAAACCTGGTCGGTAAGGCAGTGCGACTGTTCTGGAATTCGCAAGGCACGGAGTATTCGTCGCGGCAGAGGCTGGACGCTCCGGCGGGACAATAGGCTTGAAATGGGCGGTTCCGGACCAGCTTCAGCCTACGTTTGTCGGCTCCGGTATGCCGAGCGCTGAGAGCGCAAGCACGATCCCGCCTTGCAGGATATGCTCGCGATGAGCGGCGACCAGTTCGATCAGCGTCTGCCGCTCGGGCTTGCCGCTGGCGAAGCCGGCCCAGTCGAACACCGCCGCTACTCGTTCCAGCATCCGTCGTTCGTCGAGCGCCGCCAGCGCCGCGTCGAGCGGATCGGTAAAGTGGGCTTCCGGCAGGTCCTTGCCGCGCGCCTCGCAGGCGGCGATCCAAGCGGCGATCACCAGCGTCAGATGCTCCGGGACCAGGCCGGCCTGGATGCGCTCGATGGCGGTAGCGACAATGCGCTGCGGCAATTTCTGGCTGCCGTCATTGGCGATCTGCGCGGTGCGGTGGGCCAGCGCGGTGTTGGAGAAACGTTCGGCAAGTTCGGCCGTATAGGCTGACGTGTCGAGCCCGGCATCCCCAGGCAAGGTCGGGATGGCCTCGGCCCAGAGCCGGTCGACGAACGCGCGGATCGCGGGATCCGCGAAGGCGCGGTCGACGGTGACGTGGCCGCTGAGCAGGCCGATATAGGCGATGCCCGAATGGGCGCCGTTGAGCAGCCGAAGCTTCATGTCCTCGAACGGCCGGACATCCTCGACCATGGTGACGCCGAATTTCTCCCAGGCCGGGCGGCCGGCTGGAAACCTGTTTTCGATCACCCATTGCCGGAACGGTTCGGTCATCACCGGCCAGGCGTCCTCGAGGCCGAGTTCGACCGCGATGCGCGCCCGGTCGGCATCGGTGGTTGCCGGCACGATGCGGTCGACCATGCTCGATGGGAATGCAACGTCATCGGCTATATGACCGGCGAGGGCAGCGTCGCCTGAAGCAGCAGCGCCGGCATCGCGCAGTTTTGCAAACCCGACCAGCAGCCGGTGCAGCGTGGCGCCATTGGCCGGCAGGTTGTCGCAGCAAAGCACGGTGAAGGGCGGCGTGCCGGCGGCCCGGCGTCGCACCAGCGCTTCCGCCAGGAATCCATGCGCTGTCCTGGGAGATCCGGGATTGCCCAGATCGTGGACGATATCGGGATGGTTTTCGTCGAGGCTGCCGTCGGCGGCCCTGAGATAGGCCTTTTCGGTGATGGTCAGGGTGACGATGCGGGTGCGCGGGTCGGTCAGCGCGGCCAGCACCGCGCCGGGGTCTTCCGGCGCGACCAGCATCGACTGGATCGAGCCGACAATGTGCAGCGCTTCGCCATCGCTGCCGCGCACCGCCAGCGTGTAGAGCCCGTCCTGTGGCGTCAGCGCATCGCGCGTGTCGGGGCTGCGCAGCGAGACGCCGACAATGCCCCAGCCGGTCTCGCCGGCCGCTAGGCAGTCATCGACATAGGCGGCCTGATGGGCACGGTGGAAGGCTCCAACGCCGAGATGGACGATGCCTGGGGCGACACTGGCGCGATCATAGGGGGGGACCGCGACCGAGGCCGGCAAGGATTGCACTGTTGCGTTGGAAAGGCGTCTGCTGGTCATGGCGCGGCTTGTCGCTGGATGGTGTGCGGGGCGGGATCTGCTAGCGGCCTAACATCCGCTCTTCCGCCGCACAATGACCTGACGCCGGTTAAAAGTCATCATACAACAATCCAATTTTTGTATGTTGACATTATTTCTTTCCAATCCTACCGATATCGCCCCTGGGAGGAACGACGTGGCGGGACTGACCGATCCGGATCTACTTTTTGCCGCCGAAGGGCGCGCGCTGTCGATCGCGCGCGATCTCCATGCCGGCATCAAGGACCTGCCGATCATCAGCCCGCACGGCCACACCGATCCGCGTTGGTATGCGCTCAACGAGCCATTCCCCGATCCCGCGCAATTGCTGGTGGTGCCCGACCACTACATTTTCCGTATGCTGTTCAGCCAGGGCGTGCGGCTGGAAGATCTCGGCGTCCCGACCCTCGACGGCTCGCCGGTCGAGACCGATCCCAGGGCGATCTGGCGGCGCTTCGCCGAGCACTATTACCTCTTCCGCGGCACGCCGACGCGGTTGTGGCTCGACCATGTGCTCGAGCATCTGTTCGGCATCGAAGAGCCGCTCAACGCCAGCACCGCTAGCCGCCATTACGACACCATCGCGGCGCTTTTGCAGCGCGACGATTATCGCCCACGCGCGCTGTTCGAGCGCTTCAACATCGAGGTCATCGCGACGACCGAGGGCGCACTCGACGATCTCCAATGGCACAAGACGATCCGCGACAGCGGCTGGCAGGGCCGCGTCGTCACTGCCTACAGGCCGGATGCTGTCGTCGATCCCGACTTCGAAGGATTTTCGGCCAATCTCGATCGTCTGGGCGAGATCACCGGCTGCGACACCGGCACATGGGCCGGCTATCTCGACGCGCATCGCAATCGCCGCGCTTTCTTCAAAAGCTTCGGCGCAACCTCATCGGACCACGGCCATCCGACGGCCGAGACCGCCAATCTTTCCGATGCGGCGGCGGAAGAGCTGTTCAACCGCATCCGCCGCGGCTCGGACGACGAGCGCGAGCGCAAGCTGTTTCGCGCCCAGATGCTGACCGAGATGGCCAAGATGAGCCGCGACGACGGGCTGGTCATGCAGATCCATCCCGGCTCATGGCGCAACCACTCGCCCGGAATTTTTCAGAGATTCGGCCGCGACAAAGGCTTCGATATTCCGACCCGCACCGACTATGCCGCGGCGCTCAAACCCTTGCTCGACTGCGTCGGGTTGGAGCGCGACCTCTCCATCATTCTGTTCACGCTCGACGAGACCAGCTACGCGCGCGAACTGGCGCCGCTGGCCGGCGTCTATCCGGCGCTGAAGCTCGGGCCTGCCTGGTGGTTCCATGACAGCCCGGAAGGCATGCGCCGGTTCCGCGAGATGACCACCGAGACCGCCGGCTTCTACAACACTGTCGGTTTCAACGACGACACCCGCGCCTTTCCATCCATACCCGCCCGCCACGATGTGGCGCGCCGGGTTGACTGCGCCTTTCTCGCCCGTCTCGTCGCCGAGCACCGGCTGCGTGAGGACGAGGCGCATGAGCTGGCGCGGGAGCTTGCCTACACGCTTGCCAAGAAGGCGTACCGGCTGTGAGCCGGGCGCGTGGAATTTTAAAAGGGAGGAAGACAGTCATGTTGCATTTTTCAAAACTGGTGGCAGCCACATTCGCCTTCGGCTCGCTGATGATCGGCGTTGCCGGCGCCCAGACCGTACTGCGCTCGGCCGACACCCATCCGGACGGGTATCCGACTGTCGAGGCGGTCAAATATCTCGGCGAGCTCATCAAGGAGCGCACCGCCGGCCGCTATTCGGTCGAGGTCTATCATTCGGCGCAGCTCGGCGAGGAAAAGGACACGATCGAGCAGACGCAGACCGGTGTCATCGATCTGAACCGCGTCTCGATGGGTCCGTTCAACGGCATCGTGCCGGAAACCGCGGTGCCGTCGCTGCCCTACATGTTCCGTTCGGTCGAGCACATGCGCCATGTCATGGACGGGCCGATCGGCGACGAGATCCTCAAGGCCTTCGAGACGCATGATCTGGTCGGCCTTGCCTTCTACGATTCCGGCGCCCGTTCCTTCTACAACACCAAGAAGGACATCACCTCGATCGCCGATCTGAAAGGCATGAAGTTCCGCGTCATCCAGTCCGACGTGTTCGTCGATATGGTCAACGCGCTTGGCGCAAATGCCACGCCGATGGCGTATGGCGAGGTCTATTCGGCGCTCGAAACCGGCGTCATCGACGGCGCCGAGAACAACTGGCCCAGCTTCGAATCCGCCAAGCACTACGAAGTCGCCAAGCACTATACCGTCGACCAGCACCAGATCGTGCCGGAAGTGCTGGTGATGTCGAAATCGAGCTGGGACAGACTGACGCCGGAAGACCAGGCGATCGTCAAGCAGGCGGCCAAGGATAGCGTCGTCAAGATGCGCGAATTGTGGGACGCGCAGGAGAAGAAGTCGCGAGAGATCGTCGAGAAGGCCGGCGTCAAGGTCAGCGAGATCGACAAGCAGCCGCTGATCGATGCGATGAAGCCGGTCTACGACAAGTATCTGAAGACGCCGGAGCTCAAGGACCTCGCGACGCGCATCCAGGCGACCAAGTGATTTTCTCGCGGGGCGGCATGGCGCCGCCCCGCCAATCGCTTTTAGGGGACGGAAAGACCGGGAGGATCGGATGACTGCGGGAACGGCCAGGAGCGGAGCGCCACCGCGCTTCAGCGCGGTGCTTTCGAAGATTTGCGACGGTGCGCTCTATCTCGCGGGCATCGGGATGGTCGCCATGACCGCGCTTGTTGCCTACCAGGTGTTTTCCCGCTTCGTGCTCAACGCGTCACCGAGCTGGACCGAAGTCACCGCCATCATGCTGATGAACTGGTTCATTTTCCTGGGCGCTGCCGTCGGCGTGCGCGAGAATTACCATATGGGCTTCGACGTGCTGCTCTATATCCTGCCCAAGGGCAGCAAATGGGCGCTGCGCACCCTGTCCGACCTGATCGCGTTCGGCTTCGGCTTCGGCATGGTCTGGTACGGCTGCAAGCTGGTCGGGCTGACCTGGCGGACCATCATCCCGGCGCTCGAGCTTCCCGGCGGTTTCGACTATCTGCCGCTGGTCGCCGGCGGCTTTCTGATCTGCCTGTTCTCGGCCGAACGCATCGTGCTGCGCTGGTCTGGCGCCGACATCGACAAGGATATCAATCTCGAGGAAGTGCCGGAAATGCCGGCCGTGCAGGAGGCCTAGATGGAACTCTGGATCCTGTTTGGCGTCTTCACGCTTTTGATGTTTGCCGGCACGCCGATCGCCTTTTGCCTGGGTGCGGCGTCCTTCGCCACCGTGCTTTATCTCGGCCTGCCGCCCCTGGTGGTGTTCCAGCAATTGAAGTCGGGCATGTCGGCGTTCTCACTGATGGCGATCCCGTTCTTCATCTTTGCGGGCGACCTGATGGTGCGCGGCGGCATCGCGCAGCGCATCGTTTCCTTTGCCGGCTCGCTGGTCGGTCATGTCCGCGGTGGGCTCGGTCAGGTCAACATCATCGCCGCGACGTTGTTCGGCGGCATTTCCGGCTCGGCTGTGGCGGAAGCCGCTGCCGTCGGCGGGCTGATGATCCCGCAGATGAAAGCGCGCGGCTACGGCGCCGACTACGCCGTCAACGTGACCTCAATGGCGGCGCTGATCGCGCTGCTTCTGCCGCCGTCGCAGAACATGATCATCTATTCGATCGCCGGCGGCGGCAAGATTTCGATCGCCGACCTGTTCACCGCCGGTATCCTGCCGGGCCTGCTGTTCGCCGCTTCGCTGATGGTCACCGCCTATTTTGTCGCCCGCAGCCGTGGCTACCCGGTCGAGGCCTTTCCCGGCTTCTCGCGTGTCGGCCAGCTGGCGGTCATCGCCATCCCCGGACTTCTGCTTATCGGTATCATCTTCGGCGGCGTTCGCTCGGGCGTTTTCACGGCGACGGAAAGCTCCTGCATCGCCATCATCTACGCCTTGCTGGTCACCGTCTTCGTCTACCGGTCGATGGCCTGGGGCGATTTCGTCCATGCCACAAAGGGCGCGGTGCGCACGACCTCAATGGTGCTGCTGATCATCGGCACGGCGGCCTCGTTCAGCTGGCTGATGGCCTATCTCAAAGTGCCGGTGCTGCTGATCGCAGGCATGAACGCCATCTCCACCGATCCGCTGGTGGTGCTGCTTCTGCTCAACGTCTTGATGCTGCTGCTCGGCACCTTCATGGACATGGGGCCGATGATCATCATCTGCACGCCGATCTTCCTGCCGCTGGTCACCCATTACGGCGTCGACCCCGTGCATTTCGGCGTCATCACCATCCTCAATCTCGGCATTGGGCTCAACACGCCACCGGTCGGCACGGTGCAGTTCGTCGCCTGTGCCGTCGGCAAGATTACGGTCTGGGAAGCGATGCGCTCGATCTGGCCGTTCTATGGCGCGGGCATCGTGGTCCTGGGGCTGGTGACCTATATTCCGGCGATTTCGCTCTGGTTGCCGAGCGTGTTCAAATAGGGCGTCTTCAAACAGGGGTGCGATATGGCATCGGATAGCGCTGTTGATCTCAGGGTCGAGAGAAAACCCAAACTGTCGGAGACCGTCGTCGCTGCGATTCGCAAGCAGCTGCAGGCGGGCGAGATCCTGCCCGGCTACAAATTGCCGACCGAAGGACAACTGACCGAGACCTTCGGCGTCAGCCGCACCGTCATCCGCGAAGCGCTGGCCAAGCTCGCCGCCGACGGGCTCGTCGAGGCGCGCCAGGGCGCAGGCGTGTTCGTCACCGAGCACATCTCAACGATGTTCGGCGCGCTCGCCGCCGACATGGGCAGCAAGGATTCCATCGCGCTCAATGTGCTCGAAGTGCGCCTGGCCGTCGAAATCGAATCGGCCGGGCTCGCCGCCATTCGCCGCAACGCCGCGCAGGAAGCAGCGATCCAGGAAGCGTTCTTCGAATTCGAACGGCTGCTTCTCAACAGCGAGCCGACCGGTCCGGCCGATCTCGCCTTCCACCGGGCAATCGCCAGCGCCACCAACAATCCGTTCTATGTCGAGATGCTCGATGTGCTTGGACGCCGCGCCATTCCTTGCGACGTGACCTCGCCCTGGTCGACCGAACTGGTGCAATCCGACAGCTATCAGCGCGGACTGCAGCGCGAGCATCTGGTGATCCTCGACGCGATCACCTCAGGCGACGCCGAAGCCGCGCGCGAGGCGATGCGCGCTCATCTCACCGCCAGCCAAGAGCGCTACCGCGAGCGGCTGCACGCCCGCCAGGTCTACTACGCCGACTCGGTCAAGGCGTCGGCAACCAAATAGCCATTCATTCAGCTGGAGCAGCAATGACTCAAAGTCACCCGCATACCGATTTCACCTCGCGTTTCGCCATCGACCCGGTCGCCGCTGCTTCCATGGGCACCGACGAACTGCGTCACAATTTCCATATTGACGACCTGTTCCAGCAGGGACGCATCAGCCTGACCTACACCCATTATGACCGCATGATCGTTGGCGGCGCCGTGCCGGAAGGGACAGCGCTGCCGCTGGAGGCGATCAAGCCGACGGGGACCAAGAATTTTCTCGACCGCCGCGAGCTGATCATCGTCAACATCGGCGGCGCCGGCTCGGTGACGGCAAATGGCGAGACCCACCAGTTGCAGGCACGTGACATGCTCTATCTCGGCATGGGCAGGACCGACGTGTCGTTCGCGTCGGCCGACGCGGGCGCACCGGCCAAATTCTACCTGCTCAGCGCGCCGGCGCATCATACCCATCCGAGCCGGCTGATCCGCATTGGCGATGCCAAGCGCCTCGATCTCGGCAGCAAGGAAACCTGCAACGAACGCTCCATCTTCCAGTTCATCCATGCCGATGGCGTCAAGACCTGCCAACTGGTGGTCGGTATGACCCAACTGGCGCCGGGCTCGGTGTGGAACACTATCCCTTGCCATGTGCATGACCGGCGCATGGAGGCCTATCTCTATTTCGACCTGCCGGAGACGGCGCGCGTCTTCCATTTCATGGGCGAGCCGGACGAAACGCGGCATCTGGTGATGGCTAACGAGGAGGCGGTGCTGTCGCCGGGCTGGTCGATCCATTCGGGGGCCGGCACCTCGAACTATGCCTTCATCTGGGCGATGGCCGGCGACAATGTCGACTACACCGATGTCGACCCGGTGCCGCTGGGTGAATTGCGTTGAGCGGCCCTTCCTCCTTCAGCCTGGCCGGCAAGCGTATCCTGGTCACCGGCGCGAACACCGGCATCGGCCAGGGCATCGCCGGCTCGATCGCGCGCGCCGGCGGCACCGTCATCGGTGTCGGCCGCTCGGCGATGGACGACACGGAAAGACAAGTCGCGGAAGCCGGTGGCCAGTTCGAGGCGGTGCGATGCGATCTTGCCGACCATGCGGCCGCCAAGGCGATGCTCGACCAGGTCTGGGAAAAGACCGGCCCGATCGACGGGCTGGTCAACAATGCCGGCATCATCCGCCGCGCCGATGCGGTCGATTTCTCCGAGGCCGACTGGGACGACGTCATCGACGTCAATCTGAAGACGCTATTCTTTCTCAGCCAAGGTTTTGCCAGGCGCGTGCTGACCGACCCGAGGCGGCGCGGCAAGATCGTCAACATCGCCTCGGTGCTGAGTTTCCAGGGCGGCATCCGCGTCGCGTCCTACACCGCGTCGAAACATGGCGCGCTCGGCATAACCCGGCTGCTGGCCTGCGAATGGGCGGCAAAAGGCATCAACGTCAACGCGATTGCGCCCGGCTATATCGAAACCAACAACACCGAGGGGTTGCGCGCCGATCCCGACCGCAGTGCTGCCATCCTGGCGCGCATTCCGGCGGGACGTTGGGGCGGGCCGGAAGACATAGGCGATGCCGCCGTGTTCCTGCTGGCGCCAGCGTCCGACTATATGCATGGCGCGGTGGTTCCCGTGGACGGCGGCTGGCTGGCGCGATGAGGAGATGGTCATGATTGAAGCCAAGATTTTCGCACAGCCCGGCGAGAGCGCCTGGACGCCGACGCCGGACGGCAACAGACGCCGCGTTCTCGTCTCCACCGATGAGCTGATGATGGTCGAGTTCGGCTTCGACAAGGGCGGCGTCGGCGCACTGCATTCGCACCCGCATGTCCAGGCCAGCTATGTCGCCGAAGGTCGCTTCGAGGTGACCATCGACGGCCGCACCGCGACCATCGAGACCGGCGGCAGCTTCATCGTGCCGTCCAATCTGGTGCACGGCGTCAAGGCGCTGGAGGCCGGGCGCCTGGTCGACAGCTTTACCCCGCACCGCGCCGATTTCCTGGCCTGAACCTTTTTCGGCAATTCCAGAAACAGGAAACCCGCGCCTCCTGGGGAGGCGCGGGCTGTTGCCTGTGCGCTCGTGGCGCAGCGGTACTCGAAACATCGCCGCAGGGTTGGACGGTGCCGCAACATGGTGAAGATAGGTTTAACGATGCCAATCAGGTCGATCGCCGGTGGGGTGTTGCTGCTGCTTGTTGTGGTCACGCAGGGGCTGCGCTAATCGTTCTGGCCACGCCGCTGCTTCGGGCGGCCGATCGCAAAAACATCAGTGATGCAGATATCGACGACAAGCGTGCCGACGCACGATCCCAAACGGCGCGTCCTCAAGGACGTGTTCGGCTTCGACGATTTCCGTCCCGGACAGGCCGCGGTGATGGAGGCGCTGCTTGGCGGCCGCCATGTGCTGGCCGTCATGCCAACGGGTGCCGGCAAATCGCTGTGCTACCAGGTTCCGGCGCTGGTCAAGGGTGGGCTGACCATTGTCGTTTCGCCGCTGGTGGCGCTGATGCAGGATCAGGTCGCGGCACTGCGCCTCGCCGGCGTCGCCGCCGATACGATCAATTCCTCGATCGACCGTGATGCCAATGTCGCGGCATGGCGCCGCGTCGCGTCGGGCCAGACGCGGCTGCTCTACCTCGCGCCGGAACGGCTGATGACCGAGCGGATGCTGGATGCGCTTGCCAGGCTCGATGTCAGCCTGATCGCCATCGACGAGGCGCATTGCATTTCGCAGTGGGGGCCGGCGTTCCGGCGCGAATATGAAGACCTGTCGCAGCTGCGTGGCATCTTTCCCGACGTACCGATCATTGCGGTGACAGCGACGGCGGACGAGACGACGCGGGCAGACATCGAGAGACGGCTGTTTGGCGGGCGTGTCGAAACGCAGGTGCTTGGCTTCGACCGGCCCAACATCAAGCTTGCCATCGAGCCCAAGCAGGACAGCAAGCGGCAGTTGCTCAATTTCATCGGGCGCCATCAGGGACGCAGCGGCATCGTTTATTGCCTGTCGCGCAAGAAGACCGAAGAGATGGCGGCGTTTCTCGAAAAGAACGGCGTGACCGCGCTCGCCTATCACGCCGGGATGAGCAAGGAGGCGCGCGATGCGAATCAAAACGCCTTCATGACCCTGTCGGGCGTCGTCATGGTGGCGACCATCGCCTTCGGCATGGGGATCGACAAGCCTGATGTCGCCTATGTCTTCCACACCGATCTGCCCGGCAGCCTGGAAGCCTATTACCAGGAGATCGGCCGTGCCGGTCGTGACGGGCGGGCGGCTGAGGCGCATATGCTTTACGGCCTCGGCGATATCCGCATGCGCCGCATGTTCATCGACGACGAGGACGCAGCCGTTGAGCACAAGCGCCGCTCGCATGGCCGGCTCGATACGCTGATCGGCTATTGCGAGACGGCCGAGTGCCGCCGCCAGGTGCTGCTCGGTTATTTCGGTGAAGAGGCGGTCCCTTGCGGCAATTGCGACAATTGCCTGGAACAGGCGCCGCGCACCGACGGCACCGCCGAGGCGCGCCTCATCCTGGCGGCGGTGGCGCAGAGCGGCGAGCGCTTCGGCACCGGCCATGTCATCGACATCCTCATCGGCCACGAGACTGAAAAGATCGCGGCAAGGGGGCATCACAGGCTGGCAGCCTTCGGCAATGGCACCGCGCACAAGAAGGATTTTTGGCAATCTATGATTCGCCAGCTGGTCGCGAACGGTTTCCTGATGCCGGACCCGGCCGGCCATGGCGGGTTGGCCATCGCGGACAAGGGCCACGCACTCGGCCGGGGCGAGGTGCCGTTCCAGTATCGGGTCGAGATGCGCACGCGCGCCGCGCGCCGCGCGGCTCGCGCCGGGCAGAGCCCCCAGAGCGAAAATGTAGATGCGTCGCTGCTCGCGGCGCTCAAGACGCTGCGGCTGCGTCTGGCCAAGGAACGCCAGGTGCCGGCCTATGTGGTGTTTTCGGATCGTACACTGATCGACATGGCCGAGCGTCGTCCGCAAGACCTCGACGATTTCGCCGGGGTGAATGGCGTCGGCGCCGCCAAGCTCAAGGAGTTCGGCGCGATTTTTGTCAGCGCCATTGCCGCGCACCTTTCCGAGACGCCAGGCTGAAAGGGTGTTGCTGGACCAAAGCCCGATCCGGCATCAGTACGCCTTCAACTTGCCCGCCCGCTTATCCTTTCATTTTGGCGTTACCCTGCCGTAGGGGAATGGCCTTCCAAATTGTATGGAACCGTGACGACAAACCACACATTCCTGAATCTAAGCGGTCGATTCTCGGATGTAGCCGTGATTATGGAAACCCGCTGTTGCGCGCGGGTGGCGGTTTTCTCGGCCTTGGAGACGCTACGTCGGCAGCCGCGATCCGCTGAGCCGAATGGTATGATTCAGACCATCTTTGTTGTTGAAAACCCGCTTTCGACGGGAGTATAAAACTCGAGGTTACCATTGCTTTTCGTATAGAGGCTGTGGTGGAAACGTGGGTCCAATCCGCAAAGCATTGCCTTGCGTGGAAGTGGTCGAAGCCGGCGGCGAATGGTCCGTTCCTGTGGCCAAGGAAGACCAGGAAATTACCCGATCATTCGTGATTGAACCGTTTGCGCTGTCCTATGCTGAGGGCCAGCGGATACGCCTGCTTCTCGACAAGTTCGTTCGTCTGTAGAGAGGCTAAGCCCGATGAAAGACCGGTGGGAACCTGACCACCAGTTCATTGAAAGCGCCCGCCGTAGCCAGCTCCGAGCGGAGAGCCAACTGGACTCCCTGCAATCGACCATCGCCGAAACGCGACGCGTCCTAGAGGCTTCACGGAAGCTCTTGGAAAAGATTGCCGAGCGGGAACACCATACCCAGCCATAGGGAATGGCCGGTGCAGGTTGGGCATGCTTGTGGGGCTTCACCGCACCGGCCACTGCGGGAAGATATGAGGCCCCCCGCGCCGCCTAAGATATAGGCATATTAGCAATCGCGCAATTAACCCTATTGCGCTACCCAGCCGTAGAGGCAAGGAAATCGGAGAAGTTGGTGCCGGTTAACCGCCAGCACGCGAGCAAGTCATTCTGAAAGCATGAAAAACGCGATTTTGCTCGTGCCAATTGAGCGTCTGAAATCTAGTTCCTGCTGCCGATTATCCCTAAGTTAACTGAAATACTTATATTCCCGAAGGGTTGCGAATCAGTCGATTGTCAAGCGCATGCCATGGAGCAAGCAAGGGATCGATCTGAGCAGAAGGGCCGCAGCGGTCGAAGCGCGCTGGGAAATCCGAGCGGCTTCGGCAATTGTCCGCTCTGGCTCGCCCGCTACAACTCGACTCGCGCAGTGTGGACGGAATCACCGGCCATGTGGACGAGAACCATCTGGCGATGTCGTTCACCGAGTTTCGTTCGCGCTTCAGCCTTTAAGGGCAAGGTGATCAAGGCGATCGGATCGCCGCCTCAGGCGGCTTCGCGTTCGGCCTGCGCAGTCAGGTCCGGCTCCCCGCGGCTGTACTGCCGCGGCGAACAGCCCATGACGCGCTTGAATGCCGTGCTGAAGGCGCTTTCGGATTCGTAGCCGAGCGCCAGCGCGATGACGGAAACCGGATCGCCGGAATGCATCAGCCTGTCGCCGGCCAGCATCATGCGCCAGCGCGTCAGATAATCCAGGGGTGAGGCCCCGACCGTCTGCTTGAATCTGAGCGCAAAAGTCGATCGCGACATGCCCGCGCGCTCCGCCAGTTGCTGCAATGTCCAGCCATGCGCCGGGTCCTCGTGCATGGCGCCGATCGCCGCGCCGATCTGCCTGTCGGTAAGTGCGAACAGCCAGCCGACATTGCCTTGCGCGGTCATATGCAGGCGCAAGGCCTCGATCAGGATCATGTGGGCGAGGTGCTCGACGATGAGAAAGCCGCCGGGACGCCGCTGGCGCAATTCCTGCATCATCCGCTCCACCGGCCAGCGAAGCGCCGAATGGTCGCTCTCGCCGCGGATGTGGACGATGGGCGGCAGCATCCGCAAGAGGATGCCGGCATGGTCGCCGGACAGCGTGAAGCGACTGCTGACCAGGAGGAAATCGCCGCCGCCATTATGGACGGTGATGCCGCCGGTCCGCGCCGGTGAAAAGATCGTTCGCGCATCGACCGTCGGCAGGCCGAGATCGCTGGCAAGGCGGAAAGGCCGGCCGCGCGGCAACAGGAAGCAGTCGCCCACGTCCAGCCGCACCGCGTCAGGGACGCCCTCGACCGACAGCCAGCATCGGCCGGACACCACGGCGCCGCATTTGATGGCGGCCTGCTGGTCAGGAAACTGGATCGCCCAGTCGCCACCGGTTTCCAGCCCAGCCGACAGGTAATTGCGCGGCTTCAGTAGCGACAGCACGTCTGACAGCGGATCCATGAGCGTTCTCGGACGATTGCGAAGATATCTCGGATTTTACAGTATAGATCGTATGATCTCAAACTTCTATCTCCTTCGCAACGGGCTGCCTTTACGGCGTTCGACAAAAACCAAGGAGAAATGATCATGCGTGTGTTCGTTACGGGCGCCACCGGTTTTGTCGGTTCGGCGGTTGTGCGGGAATTGCTCGGGGCGGGCCATCAGGTGCTTGGCCTCGCACGGTCGGGAGCAGGTGCGAAGTCGATCGTGGCAGCGGGTGCCGAGGTGCATCGCGGCGATATCGAGGATTTCGACAGCCTGCGCAGCGGCGCTGCCCAATCGGATGGCGTCATCCACACGGCCTTCAACCACGACTTTTCGAGATTCGCCGCCAGTTGCGCAGTTGACCAGCGCGCCATCGAAACGCTCGGCGCGGCGCTCGAGGGTTCCGAGCGGCCGCTGCTTGTCACCTCCGGCCTCGCCGGTTTTGCGCAGGGAAGGCCGGCAACCGAAGACGACAAACCCGCGCCGCCGTCGGCCTCCATGCCGCGCGCTTCGGAGGCAACGGCCGTGGCGTTCGCAGCGCGCGGGGTGCGCGCATCGACGGTGCGGCTGGCGCCGACGGTCCATGGCGAGGGCGATCACGGTTTCGTGCCGATGCTGATTGCCATTGCGCGTGAAAAGGGCGTCTCGGCCTATGTTGGCGACGGCGCAAATCGCTGGGCGGCGGTGCACCGGTTCGACGCCGCCACCCTGTACAGGCTGGCGGTGGAGAAGGGGGCGGGCGGCGTCAGCTATCATGCGGTTGCCGAACAGGGCGTGGCGAGCAAAGAGATCGCCGAGATCATCGGCCGCCGGCTCGGCCTGCCGGTCGTTTCCATAGGCCCCGAGGACGCGGCTGCGCATTTCGGCTTTCTCGGGCATTTCATCGGCGGGGACTTGTCGGCGTCAAGTGAGCAGACCCGCACTGCGCTGGGATGGCAGCCGACCGGGCCGGGGCTCATCGCCGATCTCGATCGTGCCCGCTATTTCGAGGCCTGATCAGGCCGGCCAGTCGCGTTGCATTGCACGACCGACAGCCTGGCGATCAGCGGCAGTGCCAGCAACACGGCCAGACGCAGCCCGCCGAGCGGGCAGCACCGTCGTGCTGCTGGAACCGCCGCCACATCTGTATGGCGGCAAGCAGAACGAACACGGCGTAGGCCGCCCGCAGCCCGGACGACCTGCTCGCCCGTCGCCGGAAAGCCGGCGAAGGCATGGCCTCGTCATGGCAGACCTACCTTGTTACGGGGATGCGCGCGCGATTCCCGCGCCTAGTTAGAGATCGCCCTTCCTCACCTTGCCGTAAACGATATTCCGGTTCGAGCCATAGTAGACTTTCGCGTCGAAAGGACTCCCGCCGAGGGCGGCATTGATGATGTCCCACATATCGTCGGCCGAACGTAGGATGAGCGGCCAATCCATGAAAGTCTCCATGTAACCATCCGTCGTTATCTCGTCGCTGAAATTGGCAAACAGGAATTCGCCACCGGGCTTGACGAGTTCCATGGCTCTTTGAAGCAGGCGGACGCCGATGGCACGCGGCAGGTAATCGTAAAGCCCCGATGCGTAGACTAGATCGAATGTGCCAAGGGCGTAGGCGCGGCGCAGGATGCCGCGTACGGAACCCTGGACTGCCTCGACTGCCGTGCCGGCAAAGTCGTGGTTCACCGTGGCTACGCTGACGGGGTCCTGATCCAGGCCGATCCAACGCTGCAGTTTATGCCTGGCCAACGCGTCGGAGCGTTCGGCTTCCCTGAGGTGGCCGCAGGCAATCGCCAGCACCTCAGCCTTTTCCACACTGCTGGCCGTCTCGTCCACGGTCCTGGCCAGAATATCCCGCCGCTCGCGCCCCGCCACCGAACTGGCAGCTTCACTGGTGTACGCATAGATTTGCCGACCAAGTAAGGTCGACGAGGCCACGATCTCGTCGGCGATCGGATGCTTGTAGTAAATATCCAGCAGGCCTGCATCGCCCGAATACCCGCGCGGTTTTTCGACCGACCACCGCGTGAACGGGTCCTGGAGCAAATATTCCGCGACCCGATGCTGCTGAGCCAAAGGAACGAGTTTCTGCCAAACCGCGGTAGCAACCTGCCGGCGGAGCTTGTGGAGTCGCCCCGCCAAACGATGGACGACGGGGGCGGCCGGTTTGTTTCGCGCAAAGGCTTGATGAGCAAGGTCCAGTATCAGGGCGAGCTGGGCCGTGCTGTCCCTCAACTCGTCGGAGTCAGCCGCCTCTTCGGAGGTCGCAACATGTTTCTTCATCAGCCTGGTGGTGACCAGGCTGTATTGGTCGAGCTGCAGTTTTGGCTTGATAGGCATGCCGTTTACTCTCCGGTTTACCGCCCCGGTCCCCGGCCAGCAGCATAGGTGCGCCGCCAACCAATGCTAACAATTTTAATAAAATTTTAGTAAAATTTGAATCAACGGAATGGCCATCAATCCTGCAAACTGGCTAAATCCGAACCGCCCGTTTACCCTCGGTTAGCGACATCTGACTTTTCTTGCGGACAGGGACGTCTTCATTCCCCGACCGCAGGCGACGTCGGCTGTTGCATTCGCTACTGCAGATCCCGGAGGAGCGTTGCGATGCAACTGAGCGAGGACGTTGCCCAGAAGGTGGCGGCAGCGATTGGACGTCCGCGGTGGCATTCCGCCGATCCGGAACTCCTGACACTGTTCCTGCAGAAGGATGCCGATGAGAATCGCAGTCTTGTGCGATGGGGTATTGCGGCTGCTGTATTCAGCTATGTGGCCTATGGCCTTTTCGATTGGTTTCTCTTTCCGGATGTCGCCGGCCGGCTTGTTTTGACGCGCGTTACGCTAGGGGTCACTTCCCTGGCGCTTGTCGAATTTGTCGCCCGACGGGGCTTTGCCCTTGCCACCTTGCACCTTGTAGCAGCGCTGGCGATTGTCTCCGGTGCCCTTGGGTGGCTCGTCTCCGCTGTTGGAACAGAGCATCAGGATGCCCTCTCCCATTTCATGGTTTTTGGCACAGTGTTCATCCTGGGTGCGAATCTGTTCTTCAACTTCCGTTTTTGGCTTTCAGCCCTTGCCTCCGCGACGGTCGCCGCAAGCTTTGTGTACGCCGCGATGTTCTCCCTTCAGGCCGACATCGCCGGCCGCATCGTGCTGTCGGCCTATTTCGTGAACTGCCTCGTCTTGTCGCTTTATCTTTCGTGGCGGCTGAGCCTGGAGCGGTACCAGACCTTCCTGCACGCGCTTCGGGCGCAGTTCCAGGAGCAGGCTGCTATCAAGAAGGGGCAGAAGCTAACCGAAATCGCCGACACCGATCCGCTCACGGGAATGAAGAACCGCAGGGCGATCATTCGAGAATTCTCGGAGCTGCGCGAAGACTGGGCCGCGGACGACGACGAGATAGGGCTCATTCTGATCGACGTCGACTACTTCAAAAGGTTCAATGACGGACTTGGTCATCAGGCCGGCGACGATTGCCTGATCAAACTCGCCCATGTCCTCTCCGAGATGGCGGCTGCCAACAACGCCATCGCGGCCCGCTATGGCGGAGAAGAATTCGTCATTCTCTGCAAGGTCACCGGGCGGGCTCACCTTCATGAGATAACCAAGAAATTCTGTCGCGCTGTAGAGGATTTGGATATCTACCACCCTGATCGGGGCGACAAGCTCAACATCGTAACGATCAGTGCCGGGGCGTCGTTGACGCGCGCCGATCAGAGCATAGAGCTTAGAATCCTGCTGCAGGAAGCTGACCGCGCGCTCTACGCGTCCAAGTTTGCCGGTCGGGCTACGTTCACGATTTACGACCCGCATGCCACCAGCCAGGATCGCTCCGGCGAAAATCTTTCAGAACTGCTGAAGGTGGCAGTTTCCAACCAGCTCGTTTCTGTCGCTTACCAGCCAATTCGCGAGCTGGCGTCGGGACGCGTGCTGGGCCACGAGAGTCTGATGCGGGTATGCGACTTCGACGGCACCATGATCAGTCCGTCCGTATTCATACCCGTTGCCGAGCAGACCGGAGCGATCGTGGAACTGGGTACGTGGCTGATCGATCGAGCCTGCGGTGACATGGCGGAATACGGATTGGGCTCGGTCGTGACGGTGAACGTCTCCGTTCTTCAGCTCAAGGCTCCCAACTTTTCACTCCGGATCACCGAGATCCTTGGCAGGCACGGCCTTGCGCCCCAGAAACTGGCCATCGAAATCACCGAAGGCAGTGACATCTTTCTGGAGGCGCAAGCGGTAAGAAACGTGGAGCGGTTGCGAAAACTCGGCGTTCAGATCTGGCTGGACGACTTCGGAACGGGATTTGCCGGCCTGACATGGCTCCGCCGCTTCAAATTCGACGTGGTCAAGATCGATCGCAGCTTCCTCCACGATTGCCAGACCTCTCGCGGCTTGAGCCTGTTGCGGGACATGGTCGGGCTGCTTCGCAATCTCGGCCATGTCGTGCTCGCCGAGGGCGTCGAAACGGAGGAGCAGTACATATTGCTGCAGCGCCTGGGGGTAAATTTGATGCAGGGCTTCCTCACCGGGCATCCAGTCCCGATCGAAGAGGTTAACCAAATAAGGCAAGGCCTTGTTGCCTAGCGGCAGCCTCTACGCTGAAGCTTCGGAGGGCATCCTGCTTCGTTCCGGTCCCCCCTACGCTACTTCGTAGCTTCGGGCGACACTCCTACGCCCAGATGCGGTGCCGGGTGGCCTGCCACCCGAAGCCCGCAGGGCGTAGGGTGGCGGAGAGGGAGGGATTCGAACCCCCGATGGGCTTGCACCCATGCCGCATTTCGAGTGCGGTGCATTCGACCACTCTGCCACCTCTCCGCGGTCATGGTCGGCCGTTGCCGGCGCGGCGCACTAGATAACGGCTGGGCGGGCAGGTTACAAGGCCAAATCCGCGGGGGAATTCAGCTTCCTGTGCGGGCTCTGTCTGGAGGGCTGCGTTGCGGCCACGTCGGCAGATGGGGCCAACCGGTCCTCGACTGGAGAGATCGGGGGCGGCAAGGAGGCGGCGTGGCCAAGGATTCCGCCCGTTTGCCTTGACTCGTACCGAACCTTCGGTTAGGGGAAGCGCGCAATCGGCGTGGAGGGTTCTTCCACGCCGCTTGTTTTTCGAACCCGCAGACTGACAAAAAGACGGCCGAACCGCGTGACGCGGCTCATCGAGGCCGACCGAACAGCGAAAGGCAAAAAATGTTCGCAGTCATTAAAACGGGCGGTAAGCAGTATCGCGTTGCCGCCAACGATCTCCTGAAGATCGAGAAGCTCGAAGCCAATGTCGGCGATATCGTCGAAATCGGCAGCGTCCTCGCCCATGGCGAAGGCGAAAATGTCACCTTCGGCGCCCCGTTCGTCGATGGCGCTCTGGTCACGGCGGAAGTCGTCGAGCAGGGCAAGAACCGCACCGTCATCGCTTTCAAGAAGCGCCGCCGGCAGAATTCGCGCCGCAAGATCGGCCACCGCCAGCTTCTGACCACCGTGCGGATCGCCGAGATCCTGCTGGGTGGCGCCAAGCCTTCCAAGAAGGCCTCAGCCAAGGTGGAAGTCAAGGCTGACGTAGCGCCCGAGGCGAAGGCCGAGGCCGCGCCGAAGGAAGCCAAGGCGAAGAAGGAAGCCAAAGCCGAGGCTGCTCCGAAGGATGAAGCCAAGACGGAGACCGCCGTCGCCGCGCCGCTGTTCAAGGCGCCGAAGGGCGAGCCGGACGATTTGGCCGTGATCAAGGGCATCGGCCCGGTTGCCGCCGGCCAGCTGCACGAGCAGGGCATCACCACCTTCGCCCAGCTTGCCAAGCTGTCGGACAAGGACGTGGCCAAGATCGACGCGCACATGCCCTTCAGCACCGACCAGATCAACGACTGGCGCGAGCAGGCCAAGGAACTGGCGAAGAAGTAAAACGAACCGGCGACAAGGTCGCCGGATCGGACTTGAAACGGAACGCGAACGCGTTCATAAGACCATTCAAGCGCCCCAGGGCGCATCGGAGTTAGTTAGATGGCACACAAGAAAGCTGGCGGCTCGTCGCGCAACGGTCGCGACTCGCATTCCAAGCGTCTGGGCGTGAAGAAGTTCGGCGGCGAAGCCGTCATCCCGGGCAACATCATCATCCGTCAACGCGGCACCACCTGGCATCCCGGCGTCAATGTCGGCATGGGCACGGACCACACCCTTTTTGCGCTCGAGACCGGCGCAGTCACCTTCAACAAAAAAGCCAACGGCCGAACCTACGTATCGGTCAACCCGATTACCAAAGCCGCGGAGTAGCCGGTTCCGCACTATAAAACCGGCGCCCATCTCGGGAACCGGTGTCTGGCCAAACCAGTGAATGGAGCCAGGAAAAGGATCAGGGGAGATGGGTTTTCCATCTCCCCTTTTTTCTTGCCTGGAGGACGTCGAATGGTTGCCGAAGCGGAACACACCGAAGACGAAAGTTACGCGATAGATTGCCCGGTGCTGGCCACGGAGCGGCTGGTGATGCGCGCCCCGTGTGAAGCCGACATCGCGCAACTGGTCGAGCTTGCCGACAACCGTCACGTCGCCGAGATGCTGGCCCGCATGCCGCACCCCTATGGCGAGGCCGAGGCACGCGCCTTCCTGGCTATGACCCGGTCGCGCCGGGCCGGCATCGCCTACGCCCTGACGCTCGCCGGCACCGACATTTTCGTCGGCTGCGCCGGCCTCAACATGACCGATCGCGGGCTGGAACTCGGCTACTGGATCGGCGAGCCCTATTGGAAGCGCGGCTATGCGACGGAGGCCGCGCACGCGTTGGTCGACCTTGCCTTCCAACGGACGTCGATCCACGTGCTGCAGGCTTCGACGCGGGTGATCAATCCGGCCTCGCGCCGGGTCATCCACAAATGCGGCTTCCAGTATGCCGGCCAGGGCATGCTGAACTCGATCGTCGCCGGCCAGGTGCCGGTCGAGCGGTACCGGCTGGACAGAAAGACCTGGATCAGTCTTCGAAACTGGGTGCATTTCTAGGTGTTTTGATATTCAGGTGAGGCCGGCCTGCAAACGCGGGTTTTATGCGCTTCCGGTGCACGTACTTAAGTACACTCCGCTCCGGTTCTCGAAAACCAGTGTTTTCGGCTCGGCCTGACCTGAATCTCAACACCTAGGCGCGTGCCTCCAAACGACAGGTTTGGAAACGTTGGTTGTGGATCGGGCTCAACTCAGCCCATCTCGACCCAAATCGGGAGATGGTCCGAACCGACCGCTTGCGGGTCGACCCACAGGCGCTTCAGCGATCCGGCGAGCGAGGCCGAGGTAAAGATGTAGTCGATGCGCTTGTGGCGGCTTGTGTCTTCGGGTCGCGTGGGATCGACCCAGGTGACGACGTCTGGTGTGTTCAGGCGCTGGGCGACGTCGACGGCGAGATCGGCGGTCAAGGGCATGCCGAATTCATGGTCCGGGCGGCCGACGAGTTCGACATATTCGGGCGAGCCGGGCAGCATGTTGAAGTCGCCCATGACGATGAAGGCTTCGGGATAGGGCAGGTCCGGCAGGCCGATCTCGGGAATGCCGGAGAGACCGCCGCCCTCGAAGGCATAGTTCAACAGGCGCTGGCGCAGGAAACGGATCTGGCTGGCGCGCTCAACCGGACTGCGATGGTCGAGATGCGTGGAATAGAAGCGGATGAAGCCGAGCGGGGTCTCGACCAGCGCCTCGAGTGCGCCGCGCTGGAAGTTCATCGCCTCAAGGCTGCGGCTGCGCGGCAAAAGCAGATTGCGCGACAGATGGATCGGTGTCTTCGACAGCACCATGTTGCCGAGCTGGAAAGTGGTGGTGATGGCGCGGCCGGCCTCCAGGCGCGAGCCGACATTGACCTCGAAATTGCTGCCGTAGGCGGCAAAATATTCGGGCAGCGCCTCACCGATCTCGGCGACCATGTCGCGGTTGCCGTTCCTCGGATTGTTGCGGGTCACTTCCTGCAGCGCGATCACGTCGGCGCCGCGAACCGCCTCGGTGATGCGGCCGAGATCGTAGCGGCCATCCAGACCGATACCGTACTGGATGTTGTAGCTCACAACCTTCATTCCCGCGCCCCTCAAGCTCCGTCCGCGAACACTGCTACCGCGTCCCCGACAAAAGGGCATCCGGCGCTTTAGTCGCAAAACGGCCTCGCCCTTGGCCGCGCCTTGGTTTAGAGCAAGGCGCAAGATCTAGAGCAAAGCCGCAAGGCCAACAGAAACTGCGTAGTCCAATGAAATTTCTCGATCAAGCCAAGGTTTATATCCGCTCCGGCGACGGTGGCGCCGGCTCTGTGTCGTTCCGGCGCGAAAAATTCATCGAGTTCGGCGGCCCGGATGGCGGCGACGGCGGCCGCGGCGGCGATGTCTGGCTGGAAGCGGTCAACGGTCTCAACACGCTGATCGACTATCGCTATCAGCAGCATTTCAAGGCCAAGACTGGTGTCCACGGCATGGGCCGCAACATGACCGGCGCCAAGGGCGCCGATGTGACGCTCAAGGTGCCGGCCGGAACCCAGGTGTTTGCCGAGGACAATGAGACGCTGATCTGCGACCTGACCGTGGTCGGCCAGCGCTTCCTGCTGGCCAAGGGCGGCAATGGCGGTTTCGGCAACCAGCATTTCAAGACCTCGACCAACCAGGCGCCTCGCCGCGCCAATCCCGGCCAGCCCGGCGAAGAGATGAATGTCTGGCTGCGGCTGAAGCTGATTGCCGACGCCGGCCTGGTCGGGCTGCCCAATGCAGGCAAGTCGACTTTTTTGGCAACCGTCACCGCGGCCAAGCCGAAGATCGCAGACTACCCCTTCACCACGCTGCATCCCGGCCTCGGCGTTGCCCGCATCGTTGCGCGCGAATTCGTCATCGCCGACATTCCGGGCCTCATCGAGGGCGCGCATGAGGGTGTCGGCATCGGCGACCGCTTCCTCGGCCATGTCGAGCGCACGCGTGTACTTCTGCACCTGGTCTCGGCGCAGGAGGAAAACCCGGGCAAGGCCTACAAGACCGTGCGCGCCGAGCTCGACGCCTATGGCAATGGGCTGATCGAGAAGGTCGAGATCGTCGCGCTCAGCCAGGTGGATATCCTTGACGCCGATGAGCGCAAGAAGAAGGTTGCGTCCCTCAAACGCGCTGCCGGCCGCGCGCCGATGCTGCTGTCGGCGGCCACCGGCGAGGGCGTCGAAGCGGTGCTGCGCGCGCTGATGGCAGTTGTCGGCGAAGCGCGCGACAGGGCTGCCGCTCCCGTCGAGACCCGCTGGGACCGATAACGATGACGGCGCGGTCGCTGACAAAATACCGGCGCATCACGGTCAAGATCGGTTCGGCCTTGCTGGTCGACCGCACCAGCGGCCTGAAGCGCGACTGGCTGGCTTCGCTTGCCGAGGATATTGCGGTGCTGGCCAATGGCGGCGCCGAGATCCTGGTCGTGTCGTCCGGCGCCATTGCGCTCGGCCGCACCATTCTCGGTCTCGGAAAACGGGCGCTGAAGCTCGAGGAGAGCCAGGCGGCGGCCGCCGTCGGGCAAATTGCGCTCGCCGGCGCATGGTCGGATGCGCTGGGCAAGGGTGCGCTGAAATCGGGCCAGATCCTGCTGACGCTCGGCGACACCGAGGAGCGCCGACGCTATCTGAATGCCCGCGCGACGATCTCGACGCTGCTCAAGATGAAGGCGGTGCCGGTCATCAATGAGAACGACACGGTAGCGACCTCCGAAATCCGCTATGGCGACAATGACCGGCTGGCGGCCCGGGTGGCGACGATGATGGGCGCCGACCTGCTTGTGCTGCTCTCCGACATTGACGGGCTCTATACGGCGCCGCCGGCGCGCGATCCCGATGCAAAATTCATTTCGGTGGTCGACCGCATCACGCCCGATATCGAGGCTATGGCCGGGGCGGCCGCATCCGAACTGTCGCGCGGCGGCATGCGCACCAAGCTCGATGCCGGCAAGATCGCCACCGCCGCCGGCACCGCCATGATCATCACCTCGGGCACCAGGCTCTCGCCACTGATGGCGATCGAGCGTGGCGAGCGCGCCACCTTCTTCAGGCCGAGCGCCAATCCGGTGAAAGGCTACAAGACCTGGATCGCCGGCCAGCTCGAACCGGCCGGGCGGCTCACCGTCGACGCCGGCGCCATCGGTGCGCTGCTGTCCGGCAAATCTTTGCTGCCGGCCGGCGTCAGGCTGGTCAGCGGCAATTTCTCGCGTGGCGACACGGTGGCGATCCTGTCGCCCGAGGGCCGCGAGATCGCGCGCGGGCTGGTTGCCTATGATGCCGCCGATGCCGTAAGGATCGCAGGCCTGAAGACCGCCGAGATCGAAACCGTGCTCGGCTACGAGGCGCGCTCGGCGATGATCCACCGCGACGATCTGGTGGTGAGCGATCCGGGTGACCAGATACGGGCTGCCGGCCAGGTATGGGCCGGGGGCGAGGTAAGCGGAGGATGAGACATGCTGAAGTTGCATGAACAATCCGGGGATGACACCGTCGCGCTGATGGCTGATATCGGCCGCCGCGCCCGCGCGGCCGCCCGACCGTTGGCGATTGCGACCGCCGCCGCCAAGGATGCCGCACTTCTCGCCATGGCCGACGCGATCATCGCGCGCCAGCAGCAGATTCTCGATGCCAACGCCATCGATGTCTCTAACGGACACGAATCGGGCTTGTCCGGCTCCTTCATGGACCGGTTGAAGCTCGATCCGGCGCGCACCCGTGCCATGGCGGATGGCATCCGTGAAATCGCCGAGCTCAGGGACCCGGTCGGCGATGTGATTGCCGCCTGGGATCGCCCCAACGGCCTGCAGATCGAGCGCGTGCGCACGCCGCTCGGCGTTGTCGGCGTCATTTATGAAAGCCGGCCGAATGTGACGGCGGATGCCGGCGCGCTCTGCCTCAAGGCCGGCAATCCGGTGATCCTGCGCGGCGGCTCGGACTCGCTCAATTCGTCCGCCGCCATTCATGCCTGCCTGGTCGAGGGGCTGAAGGCCGCCGGCCTGCCGGAAGACGCCATTCAGCTGGTGCCGACCACCGACCGCGCCGCCGTCGGCGAGATGCTGAAAGGGCTTGGCGGCAATCTCGACGTCATCATTCCGCGGGGCGGCAAGAGCCTGGTCGGGCGCGTGCAGAGCGAGGCGCGGGTGCCGGTCTTTGCCCATCTTGAAGGCATCTGCCATCTCTACATCGACCGCTCGGCCGATCTCGACATGGCGGTCAGGATCGCCGTCAACGCCAAGATGCGGCGCACCGGTGTCTGTGGCGCTGCAGAGACTTTGCTGGTCGACCGCGCGGTGGCCTCCACACATCTGGTGCCGATCCTCGACGCGCTACGCGCCGCCGGCTGCGAGATCCATGCCGATCAGGAAGTGATGAAGCTGTTCTTCGACGCCAAGCCGGCGACCGATACCGACTGGGTGACCGAATATCTCGACGCCGTCATCGCGGTAAAACTGGTCGACGGGATTGCCGGCGCCATCGACCATATCGAGACGTTCTCCTCACACCACACAGAGGCGATCATCGCCGAGGATACCAAAGCGGTCGAGCGGTTCTTCAACGAGATCGACTCGGCGATCCTTTTGCACAATGCCTCGACGCAGTTCGCCGATGGCGGCGAATTCGGCATGGGCGCCGAGATCGGCATCGCCACCGGCAAGATGCACGCGCGCGGACCGGTTGGTGTCGAGCAGCTGACCTCGTTCAAATACCGCGTGCGCGGGTCGGGACAGGTGAGGCCTTGAATCATTCGCGTCAGGGCTTGAGGCATTGAGCCCAGACACCCCCCTCTGTCCTGCCGGACATCTCCCCCGCAAGGGGGGAGATCAGGTTTTTCTTCCGCTTTCGCCAATCACTAACGTTGCAAGAAAAGTGCCTTTGCCGAAGCTGCTGATCTCCCCCCTTGCGGGGGAGATGCCCGGTGGGGCAGAGGGGGGTGCCTAGCACCATGCTGTCGTCCCTTCAGCCCGCCATCCCCTCGCACTACCTCCGTATGCCGCATGCCGAGAAAGGCCTCGCCGTCGGTCTGTTCGGCGGATCGTTCAACCCGCCGCATGCCGGCCATGCGCTGGTGGCGGAAATTGCCTTGCGGCGCCTCGCGCTCGACCAATTGTGGTGGATAGTGACGCCTGGCAATCCGCTGAAGAGCACCAGGGAACTGGCGCCGCTGAGCGACCGGCTGCTCCAGTCGGAGCAGATCGCCAAGAACCCGAAGATCAAGGTCACCGCCTTCGAGGCGGCGTATCATATTCGCTTCACCGCCGACACGCTGGCGCTGGTCAAGGCACGCAATCCCGGCGTCGACTTCGTCTGGATCATGGGCGCCGACTCACTCCGCGATTTCCACCGTTGGCAGCGCTGGCGCCAGATCGTCATGACCTTCCCCATCGCGGTCATCGACCGCCCGGGCGCGACGCTGTCCTTCCTGTCCTCGGTCGTGGCCAAGACCTTCGACTATGCCCGCGTCGACGAGGGTGACGCGCCCCGGCTCGCCCGCATGAAGGCGCCGGCCTGGACTTTTATTCACGGCCCGCGTTCGTCGCTGTCATCGAGTGCTATTCGCAAGCAAGCCAAGGGGTAACTCGTAAGGCCAGATCGCCGATGTCGCTTTTACGGCGGCCTTTCGCGATCCGCTGGGCGATGCTGCGCTGGATATGGCCAATTCAGTGAACCAGACCGACATCGACCACAATCATGGCGCCCCGCCGGCGCCCGTGATCGCCATTGCCAGCGTAATCGTGTCGATGGCGCTGATTGCGGTCGGGAATGGGTTGATGTTCGCCTATATCCCGGTCCGGCTTGGCGTCGAGCGCTTCGATCCGACCTGGGCCGGGCTGATCATCACCGGCCTTTCCGCCGGCGGCCTTGCCGGCTGCATCCTGACCGGGCCGCTGGTGCGCCGCGTCGGGCATGCCCGGGCCTTCATGGTGCTGTCGGCGTTGATTGCGCTGTCGAATGCTGCCATTGGCGCCGGCACCTACCCGCTGCTGTGGATCGCCGCGCGCGCGCTTTACGGTTTTGCCATATGCGGCCTGTTCATCGTCGCCCAGAGCTGGCTCAACGATGCCGTCGCAAACGCCATTCGCGGCCGGGTGATGGCGGTGTTTTACGTCGCCTATGTCGCCGGACTTGGCGTCGGCTATGCCCTGCTGGCAGCGGTCGACATCGCGACGGCGCAGGCGCCGCTGATCGGCATTGCCTTCACCGCAGTGTCGATCCTGCCGGTCGGCATGACGCGGTTGGCTCAACCGCCGCCACCTCGCGCAGCCTCCGTGGCGCTCGGTCGCGCCTGGCGGATCTCGCCGGTCGGCGTGGCCGGCATGCTGGCCGTCGGCGGCCTGTCGATGGCGATCGCCGGGTTCGCACCGATCCATGCCACGGCCAAGGGCTACAGCCAGGCCGATGTGGCGCTGCTTTTGTCGGCGATGCCCGTCGGCACGCTGATCCTGCAGATACCGCTCGGCTGGATTTCCGACCGTACCGATCGCCGTTACGTGCTGGCCGGCGCTGCGGCACTGGCCATCGTCGCCGGTATTCTGGCCATCGGCTTCGACGGCGGCGCGCTGATGGTGCTCGTGGTGATCTACATCGTCTGGGACGGCGCCTCGGAATCGATCTATTCGCTGGCCAGCGCGCATGCCGCCGACCGCGCCGGCAAGGACGACATGGTGGCGCTGTCGAGTTCGTTGCTGTTTGCCTGGTCGCTGTCGGGGTTCATCGTGCCGGGTATCGTGACGGCCCTGTCGGCTGTCTATGGCACGCAGGCCTTCATTTATGTGGCCATCGTCATCGCCACTGTCTTCTGCCTGTTCGTGCTGTGGCGAGTGGCCACCACGCGCGCCGTCCCCGCTACGGAGACCAGCAGTTTCGCGCCGATGTCGGCGCAGGCGCCGCTGCCGGTGGAGCTCGCCTACGCCCCGGAAGATAAGCGCTGAACGGTTTCACAGCTCCTACTGCCTGGTAGCGGCAGTTTCCTGTCGAGCCTCCGGCGGAGGTGCGGGAACCGAAATGGCTTCGGCGTCGAACGCCTGCTTGACGCGTTTGGTGAGATCGATCTGGGTGGCGAAGAAATCCGCCGCCGTGGTCCAGTAGCGCAAGGTGATGGCGACGCTGGCATCGCCCACCGTGGCGACGAAGGCGATCGGCGCCGGCTCTCGCTTGACGCGGCGCTCGCCGCCGGCAACGCCCAGCATGGTTTTCTGCGCCAGGTCGATGTCGTTCCAGGAGCCGATGCTCAGCGTGATGTCTCCGCGGCGCACACCGTTGCGGGTAAAATTGCGCACCGGCTGGTTCCACAGCGTCGAATTGGGCGCCAGCACATAGACGCCGTCTGTCGTGCGGAGCTTGGTGGCGAACAGGCCGATTTCCTCGACGGTGCCGGAAATGGCGCCGACCTCGACATATTCGCCGATGCGGAATGGCCTGAGCGCCAGAAGCATGATGCCTGCGGCGATGTTCTGCAGCGTGCCTTGCAGCGCCAGGCCGATTGCCAGCCCGATGGCGCCGATGGCGGCGATGATCGAGGCCGTCTGAACGCCGAACTGGCCGAGCACCATGATGACCACCAGGATCAGGATGGCGTAGCGCACGATCTTCGAGAAGAAATGGCGCAGCGTCGCGTCGAAACCATGGATATGGCCGAGGCCGGCTGAGATCGATCGTTCTGCGAGCCCGGCGACGAGATAGCCGACGACCAGCAGGATGATGGCGCCGATGGCGGAGAAGGAATAGGAAACGATCAGTGTGCTGAGTTGCGCAAGGCCAGCCTGCACGGTGAGCAGCGTGTTCTGGGGGTCGATTGGCATCAGGAAAATCCGTTTGGGGGGTGTGTCGATAACCCCTGCCGCGGCCATGGGTTCCGATTTTTCTCAAGGCTCCGGAACCGGAAGTCGTGCACTGCGTTCGCGGTGGCAGGGCCTCCCGTCTTGAAACTGCAAGGGAACTCTGCCTATCTATAGGGTGTCACCTGATTTCGTGGGTGATTTGGTTGTTCTTGCTGCGAAAGGAAATACACTGAGAACAGCATTGCGGAAGAAGGCTGACGTCATGCCTTCGCCGGCCAGGATCAGCGTAGATGACGCCGTGTCCCGTGCCATCAAGACAGTCCTTGCCAGTCTGGAAGACTCCAAGGCCGAAAATATTGTCTCAATCGACATTCAGCGGAAATCGAGCCTCGGCGACTATATGGTCATCGCGTCGGGCCGGTCGCACCGTCATGTCTCGGCTGTCGCCGACCACCTGCTCAAGGCGCTCAAGGATGCCGGTCTCGGCACGGCGCGCGTCGAGGGGCTGTCCGGCGCCGACTGGGTCCTGATCGATTCAGGCGACATCATCGTCCATGTCTTCCGCCCAGAAGTCCGCGAATTCTACAATCTTGAAAAGATGTGGCAGGCGCCGGACCTTGAGGAAGAGACCTTGCACTGAGCTCCGTCTCATGTCGTAACCATCCGGGGTGCGACATGGATTGAAAGCTCGCCGAGGCAGGGATGAAGATAGCAGTTCATGCCGTGGGCCGGATGAAGGCCGGCCCCGAGAGAGAACTCGCCGACCGCTATTTCGAGCGTTTCGCCAAGAGCGGCCCGGCGATCGGGTTCGAATTCTCTGGTGTCGCCGAGATCGCCGAGGGACGAGCCCAGAACGCCAATGAGCGCCGCCGCGAGGAAGGCCAGAAGCTGCAGGCACAGCTGCAGCCGGGCACGGCGCTGTTCCTGCTCGACGAACGCGGCAAAAACCTGTCCTCAGACGATTTCGCCAGCCGTATCGGCCAGCTGCGCGATGGCGGACGCAAGGCGTTGGTCATCGGCATTGGCGGCGCCGACGGGCACGACCAGTCGATTCGCGATCAGGCTGAGCTGATAGTCTCGTTCGGCGCGGCGACCTGGCCGCACCAACTGGTGCGCGTCATGCTGGGCGAGCAGCTCTATCGGGCGGCAACGATTCTTTCGGGACATCCCTACCACCGTTCGTAAATCAGTGGGTCGAGGATCAATCGTCCGGATTTCCGCCCCAATGCGCGGCTGTTTTGTGCTAGGCTTCGGTTCGATCATGGTTGATGGTTCGTTAACGAAGCCACGCATAGAGTCGGGCTTCAATGGCTGACAACGGGAAATCACGAACGGGCTTCCGGCACGCGCGCTGCGGCATCGCTGCAGCAGTGGTTTTGCTGTCGCTCGGGCTTGCGCGGGCCGAAAATACGCTGGACGTGGCGCCCGACCCCGATCTGAGCCGTGCCGAATATGAGAAGGTGTCGGCCGAGATCACGCTGTCGTCCGAACGGCTGGCCAAGCTCGCCGCCGACATTGCTTCGGTCAAGAAGGACCATGCCTCGATCACCGCGGCGCTTATCCAGTCGGCGATGACCGAGCAGAAGCTCGGCCAGGACATCGAGGATATCGGCGCCAGGCTCGAAGGACTGAAGGGCGAGGAACAGAAGATCCGTGTCTCGCTGGCGGCGCGGCGCGACGTGCTGGCCGAGGTGCTGGGGGCGCTGCAGCGCATGGGGCTCAATCCGCCGCCGGCGATCCTGGTCAAGCCGGAAGACGCACTGTCGTCGGTGCGCAGCGCCATCCTGCTCGGCGCAGTGGTGCCGGAACTGCGCCAGCAGACCGACAAATTGCTGGCCGACCTCAGGGAACAGACCCGGGTGACGGCCTCGATCGAGGCCGAGCGGACGCGGCTGACAGCGGCGGTCGGCGAGCAGACGGCGGAAAAGAAACGCCTCTCCATGCTGCTCGAAGCCAAGCAGAAGCTCGAGGCGGACACCTGGACGGCGATGGCCGCTGAAAAGCAGCGGTCCCAGGCGCTTGCGGCCAAGGCCGGCAGCCTGAAAGAGCTGATCGCTTCGCTTGAAGCCGACAAGAGCCGCAAGGCGGCGGATGCCGTCAAGGCAGGCGAACAGAAAGCGGCCGACAGCGATAAGCCGGACGCCGATAACGCCGATGCAGGCACAACCGCGTCGACGGAGCTGGCTTCGCTGCCCGTGCCGGAAGGCAACCGCCTCACCGCCGCCGCGCCGTTTTCGGCACTTCAGGGACAAGTCTCGCTGCCGGTCACCGGCAAGATCAAGCTGCGTTTCGGGGCCGATGACGGTAACGGCGCGGTGATGCTTGGCGACATGGTTGCGACACAATCGGGAGCCATCGTCACGGCACCGGCGGACGGAAATGTGCTTTATGCGGGGCCTTTTCGCTCCTATGGTCAACTCTTGATCCTCAATGCGGGAGACGGCTATCATGTCGTCCTGGCGGGGATGAGCAGAATCAGCGTCGCGTCTGGCCAGTCGGTGCTCGCAGGAGAGCCGGTCGGCGCGATGGGAGAGGCCCGGGTGGCAAGCACCTCGGCCTCGAAGAATGGAAATGCCACGCCGGAACTCTATGTCGAGTTCCGCAAGGATGGAAAACCCGTCGATCCGACCCCATGGTGGGCGGACCGCTTCTCTGGAAGGACGTGAAATGATGCGGAAACTGTCGCTTCTTATTGCCGGTGCGCTGATGGGCGCGTCAGCGATGAGCCTGGTCTATGGCGCCCCCGGCTCGACGGCGAACGCTGCAGGCTCCGAGACCTACAAGCAACTGGCGATCTTCGGCGACATCTTCGAGCGCGTGCGGGCGCAGTATGTGACGCCGCCGGACGACAAGTCGCTGGTCGAAAACGCCATCAACGGCATGCTCACCTCGCTCGACCCGCACTCCTCCTACATGAATGCCGAGCAGGCGCAGGACATGCGCGTGCAGACCAAGGGTGAGTTCGGCGGCCTCGGCATCGAGGTCACCATGGAGAACGACCTGGTCAAGGTGATCACGCCGATCGACGACACCCCGGCTGCCAAGGCAGGCGTGCTGGCCGGCGACTATATCGCCAAGATCGACGGCCAAGAGGTTCGCGGCCTGACGCTCAACGATGCAGTCGAAAAGATGCGCGGCCTGGTCAACACGCCGATCAAGCTGACCATCCTGCGCCAAGGCGCCGACAAGCCGATCGAGCTGACGGTGGTGCGCGATATCATCAAGGTCAAGGCGGTCAAGTTCCGGGTCGAGAACGACATCGGCTACATGAAGATCACCTCCTTCACCGAAAAGACCTATGACGACCTCGAGAATGCCATCGACACCATCAAGAAGCAGGTGCCGAACGACAAGCTCAAGGGCTATGTGCTCGATCTCAGGCTCAACCCGGGCGGCCTGCTCGACCAGGCGGTGAGCGTGTCCGACGCCTTCCTCGACCGTGGCGAGATCGTCTCGACCCGCGGCCGCGACCCGAAGGACGTCACACGCTTCGACGCCAAGGCAGGCGACGACATCGGCGCCAAGCCGCTGATCGTGCTCGTCAATGGCGGTTCGGCCAGCGCCTCCGAGATCGTCGCCGGCGCGCTTCAGGACCTGCGCCGCGCCACAGTGGTCGGCACGCAGTCGTTCGGCAAGGGCTCGGTGCAGACCATCATCCCGCTTGGCGAGAACGGCGCGCTGCGCCTGACGACGGCGCTCTATTACACGCCGTCCGGCAAGTCGATCCAGGGCAAGGGCATCACGCCCGACATCAAGGTCGACCAGCCGCTGCCGCCCGAACTGCAGGGCAGGGACCTGACGCGCGGCGAATCGGACCTCAAGGGCCATATCAAGGGCGCCGACGAGAGCGATACCGGCTCGGGCTCGGCTGCCTATGTGCCGCCGGATCCGAAGGACGATCTGCAGCTGATCTATGCCGAACAGCTGCTGCGCGGCCAGAAGACCGATCCGGCATTCCCGCCGAATCCGGAGAAGGCAGTGCTCAACCAGTAAAATCGACTGGTAGCTCTGGCTGCCCAATCGAAGCGATGCAATGCTGCCGGGACCGTGAGGTTCCGGCAGTTTGATTCGGGGACCGCTGGGCGCTGCGCCTCAAAAGGCGCAGGGGACGCGCCGTCAGTTTTGGATCTGCGCATGGCGAAAAGATTTCGCTGATCACGCGCCCGGGGGATGCGGCTTGGCTGACGTCGGCAAGGACATCGAACGCCCGCTCGGACAGACCGTCCGACCGCGTGCCGCGTCGCGCGGGATCAGCGCTGGCGCCGTCGCGGCGACGCTGGTCGTGCTGGCCGCGGTCGGCATCTCCGGTGCGATCGCGCTGCGCGAGAAGCCGTTCCGCAAACCGGAAGCAATCGCGCTCTCGACGCCGAAGGTGACGGCGGCGGCCGAGCCCGCGGCCGCAGCGCCCACTGCTCAAGCGACGGCGGCAGCGCCGAAGGCGGAAACGCCCAAGGCCAGCGGTCCGCAGATCATCCATGTGCAGTCCCAGGAGGGTGATGGCCCGCCCAATGCAGCCATCGTCATCCACGACCCGTCGACGATCGGCCAGAACCTGAAGATCGCGCATATCCCCGACAGGGCGCTGATCGAGGCCAGCGACACCGGCCCGTTGCCGGTTCGCGCCGCTGACGGCCGGCGGCCGTTCGATGTCTATGCGCGGCCGTGGTCGGGTTCGCGTGGCGCTCGAGTGGCAATCGTCATCGGCGGGCTTGCCGTGTCGCAGACCGGCACGCAGGCCGCGATCGCCAAGCTGCCGGCCGAAGTGACGCTGGCTTTTGCGCCGCAAGGCAACAGCATCGGCCGCTGGATGCAGGCGGCACGGCAGAGCGGGCATGAGGTGGTCATGCAGGTGCCGCTCGAACCGTTCGACTATCCCAATGTCAATCCCGGCCGCAACACGCTGACGGTGGCGGCAAGCCCGGACGACAATCTGAAGAATCTGCGCTGGGCGCTGTCGCGGACCACCAACTATACCGGCGTCATGAACTATATGGGGGCGCGCTTTTCGGCCGACGCGACGGCGATGGGGCCGTTCATGGCCGAGCTTGGCAAGCGCGGCCTTGCCTATGTCGATGACGGCTCGTCCGCGCGGAGCCTGGCGTCCGATCTCGCCTTGAAGGACGGTGTGCCATTCGTCGCCGGCGATACGGCAATCGACGCCGTGCAGGACCGCGGCGCCATCCTGAAAAAGCTCGACGCGCTGGAAGCGACCGCGCGTGCCAAAGGCTCCGCCGTCGGCATCGGCTCGGCCTTCGACCTCACCGTCGATACCGTGGCGTCCTGGGTGGTCGAAGCAAAAAAGCGCGGCATCGAGATCGTGCCGATCTCGGCGGTGGCCATCGACCCGGAAAAAGGCTGATCATGACGAAGAAACCTGTCGACCCCGAGACGCTGCCTTACCGCCCTTGCGTAGGACTGATGATCCTCAATGGCGACGGGCTGGTCTGGGTCGGGCACCGCATCGCCGAACCGGACAGCGAATTTGCCGGGACCACGCAGCTCTGGCAGATGCCGCAAGGCGGCATCGACGAGGGCGAGGAGCCGCTGCAGGCGGCCGGGCGCGAGCTCTATGAAGAGACCGGCATGCGCTCGGTCACGCTGCTCGACGAGGCGCCGCACTGGATCAACTACGACCTGCCGCGCGATCTGGTCGGCATCGCCCTCAAGGGCCGCTATCGCGGCCAGACGCAGAAATGGTTCGCCTACCGCTTTCACGGCGAGACCAGAGAGATCCAGATCAATCCGCCGCCGGGCGGCCACACCGCCGAATTCGATGAATGGGCATGGCGGCCAATGCAGGACCTGCCCGATCTGATAGTGCCGTTCAAACGCAAGGTCTATGAGGACGTGGTGACGGCGTTCCGGCATTTGGCTTAGGCGGCTCGCTGTTGCGACGTCCATGATCTGTCCTTACTGATAGGGTTTGTTTCGTGCTCTGGTCAGGAGCGGGGATGAGCAGCGCCTCAGGGAAGTCATTGCATTCTGCACCGGAAGCCGGCTTGCAGCCGATCAGCGAAGCGGCGGCCGGCGCCATTCTCACCATCGATCTCGGCGCGGTCAGGGAGAATTACCGGCGGCTCAAGGCAAAGCTCGGCGGCGTACGCTGCGCCGGCGTCGTCAAGGCCGACGGCTACGGGCTTGGCGCGCGGCAAGTGGCGGCGGCACTGGTTGCCGAAGGCTGCGACAGCTTCTTTGTGGCGCATCTCACCGAGGGTGTAGCGCTGCGCGACGCACTCGGACCGAAGCTGGAAATCCATGTGCTGAACGGGCTGCCGCCGGGCTCGGAACCCGAAGCGGTGGCTGCCGACCTTGTTCCCGTCATCAACAGTAGCGGACAATTGAAGGCGTGGAGCAAAGCCGGCCAGAAGGCCGGCCGCAAGCTCAAGGCCGCCATCCAGGTCGACAGCGGCATGTCGCGGCTGGGCATGGCGCCGGCAGAGGTCGAGGCGCTTACGGCCGATGCTTTCGCCGGCGTCGATGTCGTTCTCGTCATGAGCCATCTGGCCCGTGCGGACGAACCGACCAATGCGGCCAATGACGCGCAACTCAGGGAGTTCGAACGGCTGCGCAAAATGCTGCCCAAGGCGCCGGCGTCGCTCGACAATTCCTCCGGCATCTTTCTTGGGCCGCGCTATCAGTACGACCTCGCGCGTCCGGGCGCTGCGCTCTACGGCATCAATCCGACGCCTGATGAGGCGAACCCGATGCTGCCGGTGGTGCGGCTCGAGGCAAAGATCATCCAGACACGCGGCATCGATAAGGGCGCGGGCGTCGGCTACGGACATGCGTTTCTGGCCAGCGGTCCCTTGCGCGCGGCCACGATCTCGCTCGGCTATGCCGATGGCTGGCACCGGCGCGCGGCTTCGGCTGCCTGGCTCGACGGCGTGCGACTGCCCTTTGTCGGGCGGGTGTCGATGGATTCGATCATACTCGACATCTCGGCCCTGCCGGCCGGCCGGCTGCGCGAGGGCGACCTTGTCGAACTCCTAGGCCCCTCGCAGAGCGTCGATGACGCCGCCGGTCATGCCGGCACGATCGGTTATGAAATCCTGACCAGTCTCGGCCCCCGCTTCCACCGCCGCTATATCAACGAATAGAGCCGCGACACGCCGCCCCTTGGCGGACGCCGCAGAATCCGGCAGACAGGAGGCGGCGGCCCTCTGACGGAAGTCGTCGTGGAGAGTGATGCGATGAAGATCTTCGTGTTGGGCGGCGGCGTTATCGGGGTCACCACTGCCTATTATCTCGCTGAGGCCGGCCACGAGGTGACGGTGTTCGACCGCCAGAAAGGGCCGGCGCTGGAAACCAGCTTCGCCAATGCCGGCGAGATCTCGCCCGGCTATGCTTCGCCCTGGGCCGGCCCCGGCATTCCGCTGAAGGCAATCAAGTGGCTGTTGATGAAGCACGGCCCGCTGGTGGTGCGGCCGGCCTTCGATCCGTATATGTGGACATGGCTCATCAAGATGCTGCGCAATTGCACCGCGGATCGCTATGCCATCAACAAGGCGCGCATGGTGCCGCTCGCCGAATACAGCCGCGACACGCTGAAGGCGCTGCGCGAGGCGACCGGCATCGCTTATGATGAGCGGACCAAGGGCACGCTGCAGCTGTTTCGCACGCAAAAGCAGCTCGACGGCACCGGCGGCGATGTAGAGGTGCTGAAGAAATATGGCGTTCCCTACGAGTTGCTCGATCCCGAAGGCTGCATTGGGGCCGAGCCGGCGCTGGCCGGCGTGCGGGAAAAGTTTGTCGGCGGGCTGAGATTGCCCGGCGACGAAACTGGCGACTGCAAGATGTTCACCGATCGGCTGGCCGAGCTCTGCGTGGCGCGCGGCGTCACGTTCGAGTACGGCACGCAGATCCGGCGCTTCTCCAAGAACCGCAATCGCATCGTCAGCGTCGGCACCGACCAGCGCTCGCGCGCGGCCGACGCTTATGTGCTGGCGCTGGGCAGCTATTCGGCGCGCTTCATGCGCCTGCTCAGGCGCCCGATCCCGGTCTATCCGGTCAAGGGCTATTCGATCACCGTTCCGATCAAGGACGCGGTCGCCGCCCCGGTGTCGACGGTAATGGACGAAACCTACAAGGTGGCGATCACCAGGCTCGGCGACCGCATCCGCGTCGGCGGCACGGCGGAGATTTCCGGCTTCGATCTCAGGCTGCACGAATCGCGTCGGCGCACCCTCGAACATTCGGTCGGCGATCTGTTCCCGGATGGCGGCGACCTCAAGGCGGCGTCCTTCTGGTGCGGGCTGCGGCCGATGACGCCGGACGGGCCGCCGCTGGTCGGCCGCACCGAGTTCTCCAACCTCTATCTCAACACCGGGCACGGCACGCTTGGCTGGACGATGGCCTGCGGCTCGGCCAAGGTGCTGTCCGACATCATCTCCAGCAAGGTGCCTGATATCGATGTGCGGGAGCTGGGGCCGGAGCGGTATTTGAGGTAGGGGTGCTTTTTAAAGCTCGCGGCCAGCACCCCTCTGTCGCACCGGACAGAGGGGGTGTAAAGGATCGCTACAGAACGGCATTCCTTCAGCCTCGCCAGCCCCTCAAAACGCCTCCTTCACCCATCCCTTCGAGAACAGCCATCGGTAGGCCCACGGTATCGTCACCTTGGTCGATACCGGGTTCGAATGGGCGACATAGTCGTCATAGACCGGCTGCATCCTGGCGTAGAAGGCAGGGTCGAGCACCGTGATGCCGTTCTCCAGATCGTGGAAGAAACTGCGGTTGTTGAGATTGACCGACGAGATCGTCACCAGCCTTTCGTCGATCATCATGATCTTGGAGTGCAGCACGACATCGGGCGCCTTGAATTCGCGGATGTTGATGCGGTCGCCATATTTCTCGACGAACAGCTTGTTGAGCGCGGTCAGCAGCTTGCCGCCAATATCGCCCTTGAGGTCGATGCGGCCGACAATGTCGATCCTGACGCCGCGCGCCAGCGCCCGCTCGATGGCCAGGCTGAGCTTCGGCGTCAGATTAAGGTAGGGATTGACGATCTCGATATGGTGCCGGGCAGTGTCGATCAGCTCGACGAAATAGGTCTCGAGCGCATGGTTGTCCTCGTAGGGCACGGAAATGAAATGGCGCACCGTGCCCGGCGGGCGCCGGCTGTCGGAGCGCACCGGAATGGAGAAGGGTCTTGCGACGTTGGTGTCGGCGTCGCGCAGCCACAATGTCGAGAGATGCGTGGCCAGCGTCTCGACCGTGGCCGGGTCGGCAAACTCGATGTCGAAATCGCTCCAGTTCGAATAGTAGTTGAGCGAGAGGCCGTCGGTCTTGCCGTATTGCTCGAGGTTCGGATAGCGCGACAGGTCGATCGGCTTGTGGAACAGGAAGCCGTCATGAATGTTGCGGCCGCCGATGATGACGCGCGACCGGGCGGGATCCTCGGCAAGTGTCGCCAGCATCTTGACGTGATGGGTCTTGTGCAGCTGGTGACAGTTGCTCGTCGACCGGCGCGCCGTGGTCGGCCCGCCAACGATATTCCTGCAACTCGACATTGGGATAATCGGCCGCCAGCCGGTGCAGCAGCGCGTCGTCCTTGTCGCGCTCCAGCACGTCTGTGACCATGATGCGCACTTTGGTGCCGAGGGCTGCGTGATGGCGGATCAGCCGCTCGATGACGCGGCCGGAAAAATCGGCCTTGAACTCCAGCGACGACAGATAGACCAGCTTGAGTTTCGGCGCGCGCGAGAAATCGAGCGGCAGTTCGGGGTCGGCCTTGTCGAAGGCGCTGTCGGGTAAAGGCGCGCCGAGCAGCGCTTCGACCTTGGCGTTAAAGCCGTCGCGCGACTTGCGTAACAGGCGCGGTGACCCGAGCGGCAGCGAACAGCTCTGCGACAGCCAGCGGCCGGCGTAAAGACGCTGGCAAGCTTATCCAGGCGGGATGGATCGGGCACTGGACAACGCTCGTAGCGGCTGTCGAGCGCGGCTATCGCCGGATAGGCAACCTCTTCGCGCAGGATGGTGAGCGGGGCGCCTGCCGGCGCCAGACTGGAGCTGAGCTTGAGGCTGCAACGGTTCAAACCATCGCTGGGGAACAGGCTGGCGGTTTGCCCGGCCGACAGGCGGAGCCGGAAGGCGGCGCCGCTCGCCACGCTGCGCGAGCCACCGCCGGCGCGAATCGCCAGCGCGCCGTCGCAGGCGCCTAATATGTCGACTGGCTGCTGGCCCGACTGGTGCAGCACGACCTCGACCGAGCGCGCCTGCAGGCCGGAAAAGCTGAACGTCTTTGGCGCGGAGGGCCGCGCGGCGGCGTTGACATAGAGCGTCTGCCGCGACACGCGCCAACGGCCGTTGAAATGGCCTTCGCCGGGCTTGCCCCTACCTGCCGGCATCTGTTCGGCGCTAACCGGCTTCGCCAGCTGTTCCAGCGTCCGGTAGGTGGCTTGGAAATCGCGGTTGGCGATGGCGTGGCGGTCATGGCCGAACGGACCGGTGCCGTTCGCCCTGTCGATGGCGCCGATCTGGTTGTGGGCGAGCAGCGCCAGAAACTGCCTTTCATAGTCGCGGGCGCCGGCATCGCCGAAAAACGCTGCTGCTGCAGTCTGCGGCCCCGGCGGCCGATAGCGACGGCCGGCCGCAATCCTTCGCATCGGGGAAGAAATCGCAGCTGTGCCGGATCGGGGCGGCGCAACCGGCAAGGGCCGCCAGCCCCAGCCCGGCCAAGGCCAGGCAGATGGCGCGGTTCATCCGGTCGCACCGTTCATCGTCTTCAGCTCAGCCGGGTCGCGCGGCGGCAGGAAGCCTTGCGGAAAGACCTTGCAGACGGGAAGCGCGAAAGTGGCGATCAAAAGCTCGGCCTCGCCGCGCTCCTTTTTCGGCGCTGTCTTGTCATCACGGATCGCCTTTGCCGAGGCGACGAGCGCGCCGTCGCAGTCGCAATGATTATGGCGCGCGATGTAGCAGGCATCATGGATTTGGCAGGCGCTGTCGAGGCGATTGACAGGGCGAGCCGAGAGGTCGCCGGTGCGGGTCCCGGGACCGCAATAATTGCCGAAGACGAAAGGCGAGGGGCGGGCCATCGCGATGCGGACCGGCTTGGGCAGTTCGGCTTCCGGAACTTCGGTCCAGGGATTGGCGCAGGCGGAAAGCGCGACAAGCGGCGAGATGGCGAGCACCGCTCGCATTTTGATCCGCACCAGCTTTGCAAAAAAGTGTCCCACCCGGCGCAGCCAATCCTTAATGATAGGCGACATCGCGCTTGTTGCCACACTGGCCGATTTTGTGGCGAGGGCAAGGCGGCGCGGCCATCAGGCAAACAGCCCGCGCTCTCTCTCGACCGCCTTGGTGATGAAGTTGGCGACGATCTGCACGCGGCGCAGCGGCCGGACCGATTCATGATAGACCAGCCAGTAGGCGCGGCGGATCGGCGTCACGATGTCGACGGGGATCAGCTCCGGCATCGAGCGGGCGACAAAAGTGTGCAAGATGCCGATGCCGGCGCCCGACCGCACCGCTTCGGCCTGGCCCAGCGCTGAGGAGATGGCGAAGCTGGTGCGCCAGTCCGGGCTGAACTCCGCCGCATAGTCGAGCGAAGGGCTGACGATCAGGTCCGGGACGTAGCCGATCAGCGTATGCTCGCCGAGTTGGGCTGACGTTTGTGGCAAGCCGTGCGCCTGCGCATAGTCGCGCGAGGCAAACAGGCCGAGGGTGTAGTCGACCAGCTTTCCCGCCACCAGCCTGCCTTCGCTCGGCCGCTCGACGGTGATGGCGATGTCGGCCTCGCGCCGCGACAGCGAGAAGGAACGCGGCACCGGCACCAGTTGGATGGTGAGTTCGCGGTGCAGCGCGGTCAGCGCGCCAAGACGCGTGGCGAGGAATGCAACGCCGAACCCGTCGGGGGCGCCGATGCGCACAGTGCCGGAGATATCGTCGCCTTCGCCCGACACGGTGGAGCGTGCGGCGATCATGTCGGCTTCCATGCGCTCGGCAATGTCGAGAAAGCGCTGGCCGGCCGGCGTCAGCTCGCTGCCGGTGGTAAGCCGGCGAAACAGTTTTGTCCGTAACGCATCCTCAAGCGCTGCGATACGGCGCGAGACGGTGGCGTGATTGAGTTCCAGCCGCTTGGCGGCGCCAAGGATCTGCCCGGCGCGGGCCACGGCGAGGAAGATGCGGACATCATCCCAGTTCATGGGGGTGATCCGGGCTAGCGGCGAACGCGGCGTTCCCGCCCACCCCCCTCTGGCCTGCCGGCCATCTCCCCCGCAAGGGGGGAGATTGGCAGCTCCGCCGACGGCACCTTTTTTGCAGCGTTGAAGATTTGCGAAGGCAACAACCACATCTGATATCCCCCCTTGCGGGGGAGATGTCCGGCAGGACAGAGGGGGGTGTGACGGAGCGCAACCTTCGGGCCTTTCAGCAATCTGTAATTTGCGGCAATTAATGCACACTCGTCCTTCGTTGTCTATTTCCCGCACAACGGTTGCGTTTCCCCTCGCGTTGCCTTCGCGCCTGCAAAGGCGTTGAATGCTTCATCACAAACTCAGGGAGAGAAACCATGATCGAATACGGTCATTTCATTGGCGGCAAGCATGTCGCCGGGACCAGCGGGCGCAAGCAGGACGTCATGCAGCCGATGGACGGCTCGGTGCGCGGCACGGTGGCGCTGGCTTCGCCGGCTGAACTGCGTGCGGCTGTCCTGAATGCCAAGGAAGCACAGATCAAATGGGCTGCGACCAACCCGCAGCGGCGTGTGCGCGTGCTGATGAAGTTTCTTGAACTGGTTGCCCGCGACTATGACGAACTGGCCGATCTCCTGGCGCGCGAGCACGGCAAGACCATCGCCGACGCCAAGGGCGACATCCAGCGCGGCCTCGAAGTGGTCGAAGTCTGCATCGGTGCGCCGCACATGATGAAGGGCGAGTTCACCGACGGCGCCGGCCCCGGCATCGATGTCTATTCGATGCGCCAGCCGCTTGGCGTCGTTGCCGGCATCACCCCGTTCAATTTCCCGGCTATGATCCCGCTGTGGAAGATTGCCCCGGCGCTGGCCTGCGGCAACGCCTTTATCCTGAAGCCTTCCGAGCGCGACCCTGGCGTGCCGATGCGCATCGCCGAACTGTTCCTCGAGGCTGGCCTGCCGGCTGGCGTTCTCAACGTCGTCAATGGCGACAAGGATGTCGTCGACGCCATCCTCGACGATCCTGATATCAAGGCTATCGGCTTTGTCGGCTCGACGCCGATCGCGCATTACATCTACTCGCGCGGCACGGCCGCGGGAAAACGCGTGCAGTGCTTCGGCGGCGCCAAGAACCACATGATCATCATGCCCGATGCCGACATGGACCAGACCGTCGATGCGCTGATCGGCGCGGGCTACGGCTCGGCCGGCGAGCGCTGCATGGCGATCTCGGTTGCCGTTCCCGTCGGCAACGACACCGCCAACCGGCTGATGGAAAAGCTCATCCCGCGTGTCGAAAGCCTCAAAGTCGGCCCGTCGACGGATTCGTCCGCCGATTTCGGCCCGCTGGTGACGGCGCAGGCATTGGAACGCGTCAAGGGCTATGTCGACACCGGCGTCAAGGAAGGCGCCAAGCTGGTGGTCGACGGCCGTGGCTTCTCCATGCAGGGCTACGAGGATGGCTACTATATGGGCGGCTGCCTGTTCGACAACGTCACGGCCGACATGCGCATCTACAAGGAAGAGATTTTTGGCCCGGTGCTGTCGGTGGTGCGCGCGCCGACCTATGAGAGCGCCATCAAGCTCGCCAACGACCACGAGATGGGCAATGGCGTCGCCATCTTCACCCGTGATGGTGATGCTGCGCGCGACTTCGCAAGCCGTGTCCAGGTCGGCATGGTCGGCATCAACGTGCCGATCCCGGTTCCGATCGCCTACTATACGTTCGGCGGCTGGAAGGCGTCGTCCTTCGGCGACCTCAACCAGCACGGCCCGGACGCGTTCCGCTTCTACACCAAGACCAAGACGGTGACCTCGCGCTGGCCCTCAGGCATCAAGGACGGTGCCGAGTTCGTCATCCCGACGATGAACTGACGGACGATTTCGAAGATCGGCAAGAAGGCCTGGGTTCAACGTCCCGGGCCTTTCTTTGTACGAAACCGACATTGGCCATCACGTTTAAGCGATGGAACCAAGGGCCTGTCATCTGCCTTAAATTGCATTCCTGCCGTGGTGCAGGCCATCAAAATAGCGCCGGTAGCAGCCGGGGTTCTCGTCTGGCGCAAGGAGGTGTCAGATGACACGACGTCTTGTGGCGGCGATGTTCTTTGCGGTGTTCGCGATGTCCGGCATCGCTCATGCCAAAGCCGATCAATGCGCGGCGCGGACCGACCTGGTCAAGGCGCTCGGCGAGAAGTTCCACGAAAGCCAAGCCGCACGTGGCCTGGTGAACCCAAATGTGGTGCTGGAGATATTCGTCTCCGACCAGGGCACCTGGACCATCCTGGCCACCGACACACACGGCCAAAGCTGCATCATCACGGCTGGCGAAGGCTGGGACGGGGCGGCTATGGCAGCAGTCTTGCCGGGCACCTGATAAAAGACCGGTCGGAAGTCTGGAGCAGAGACGGAGTTCAGCGTGTGGCGGCCACTTCGGCATGGCCGCGCAGCAGTGCCATAAGGCGTTTGGCGTCCTTGGCGGCAGCCTCTTCGTCACCGGCCAGGATCGAGCGGATTAGCGCGACGTGGTGCTCGGCCGATTCGGCCAGCCCTGTGTCGGCCTTGTAGCGAAACCAGAAGCGGCGGCTGTGGGCCTGCAGGGGCGCGGCCAGACGGGCCGCAAACGGGTTGTCGGCGGCCATCGCCAAGGCCTCGTCGAGCGCCTTGTCGGCCTGGATGAAGGCCAGCACATTGCCCGAGATGACGGCCTTCTGCATGGCAAGGGCTGCCTCATGAAACAGGTCGGCGGCCTCACGGGTGACGAAGCGGGCGGCCGAGCGCGCCAGCACCACCTCGACGCCGCGCCTGGCATCCAGCACGCGCAGCCAGTCGCCGGGATGAAGCGGGGCAATGGCGATGCCGGCGCGTGGCCTGACATCCAGCAGTCCTTCCCAGGCGAGGCGCTGGATCGCTTCGCGCACCGGCGTGCGTCCTAGCGCCAGCTTCTCGATGAGGGCGCCTTCGGTGACAAAGCTCGCCGGCGCCAGTTCCAACGTCACGATCATATGCTCGAGTACATGGTAGGCCTTGGCGGCGGCCGGCTCGGGGTATGCTGTCTCACTGGATATCAAAGGTGGGCTCCTGATATATCTTACATATATCATAACGAATTCCGCGTTGACAGCCGGTTTTCAAATAGATATACGGCTGATATATCAGATGGAGAGACGATCATGTGGACCGGAGTTTTCCCCGCCGTCACGACCAAATTCACCGAAGACGACCGCCTCGACCATGCCGAAATGGAGCGCTGCTTTGCGTTGCAGATGGAGGCAGGCTGCGACGGTATCATCGTCTGCGGTTCGCTCGGCGAAGGGCCGATGCTGTCGCATGACGAGAAGATCGAGGTGCTGAAGACTGCCCAGAAAGTTGCAGGCAACAAGCCGGTGCTGCTGACGGTCAACGAGGCGGGCACCCGCGAGGCGGCGAGCATCGCAAAGCGCGCGAGCCGGGAAGGCGCCAACGGGCTGATGGTGGTACCGAGCCCGATCTATCACACCAACTCGGAAGAGACGGTCGCCGCCTTGCGCGCCGTCGCTCAGGCCGGCGACCTGCCGGTGATGATCTACTCCAACCGCCTCGCCTACCGCGTCGACGTCACCGTCGACCAGATGGAGGAACTGGCCGCCGACAAGCGCTTCGTCGCCATCAAGGAGTCCTCCGACGACATCCGGCGCTCGACAGAGATCATCAACCGCTTCGGCGACCGCTACGATCTGTTCACCGGCGTCGACAATCTCGCCTTCGAGGCGCTGTCGGTGGGCGCCATCGGCTGGGTGGCGGGTCTGGTCGTCGCCTTCCCGCGCGAGACCGTCGCCATCTACCAGTTGATGAAGCAGGGCCGCCGCGAGGAGGCGCTTTCGATCTACCGCTGGTTCCGGCCGCTGCTCGATCTCGATGTCTCGACCTATCTGGTCCAAAACATCAAGCTTGCCGAAGTGCTCGCGATCGACACAAATGACCGCGTGCGCATGCCGCGCCAGCCGCTGTCGGGCGAGCGCCGCAAAGCGGTCGAGAAGATCGTCAAGGACGCGCTGGCGGTACGGCCGAAGCTGCCGCAGTTCTGAAGGCTTTCTTCTCCCCGTGCACGTGCACGGGGAGAAGATGGCGGCAGCCAGATGAGGGGCAGCGCCGACGTGCAAGGAAATTCCAGGGACACAGAGGAGGGCCGCCGCCCCTCATCCGCCCTTCGGGCCCCGCAGCCCTTCGCTGGCGCTCCGGGCGTTCGTCGTTCGGAAAGCCAAGCAGTCGGCTTTTCCACCGCTTCGCGGACCACTCCTCACCCCCGTGAACGGGGAGAAGGGGTAGATATCGCCATTGTCGGTGGCGGCATCGTCGGCATCTGCGCGGCGGCCATGCTGGCCGAGGCCGGGCGCAGCGTCACGGTCTTCGACCGCACCGGCATCTGCGAGGAGACGAGCTCCGGCAATGCCGCCGCCTTCGCCTTCTCCGACGTGCTGCCGCTGGCGCATAAGGGCATGATGCGGCACTTGCCGAAATGGCTTGCCGATCCGCTCGGGCCACTCAGCATCCCGCCGGCCTACTTGCCGAAGCTGTTGCCTTGGCTGTTGCGCTTCTGGCGCGCTGGCGCACCAGAAAAATATGAGGCGAGCCTTGCTGCTCAGGCAGGCATGATGAAGCTCGCCGAGGCCGAATGGATGGGCCTGCTCGACCGTTCCGGCACGCGGCTGATGCTGCGCGAGGACGGCTCGCTGGAGCTTTATGAAAGCGAGGCCGAATTTCAGGCCGGGCTGCCGGGCTGGGCGGCGCGCGAGCGCTTCGGCATCGGCTTTCGCCATGTCGAAGGCGACGAACTGGCGCGGCTGCAGCCGGGACTGTCGCCGCGCTTCATCAAGGGCACCTTCGTGCCGGGCTGGAAGACCGTCGCCGATCCGAAACTGCTCGGCAAGGGGGTGTGGGCCTATGCCGAAAGGCTGGGCGCGCGTTTCGAAAAGGCGCGCATAGAGCGCGTCGCCGCCAATCCTGATGGCGCGACGCTGACGCTGACGGACGGCACGACCAGGCAGGCAAGACATCTTGTCGTGGCCGCCGGGGCATGGTCGCATCTGCTGACGAAGGCGCTTGGCGACACCATCCCGCTCGAAACCGAGCGCGGCTACAACACGACACTGCCGAAGACCGCTTTCGACGTGCAGCGGATGCTGATCTTTTCCGGCCATGGCTTCGTCATCACGCCACTCGAGACGGGCTTGCGCGTCGGCGGCGCCGTCGAGTTGGGCGGTCTCGACCGGCCGCCGAATTTTGCGCGTTCGAAGGCCATGCTGGAAAAAGCCAGACAATTCCTTCCGGGGCTGGACGCGTCAGGTGGCCGCGAGTGGATGGGGTGTCGCCCGTCGCTGCCGGATTCGTTGCCCGTCATCGGCACGGCGCGCACCGCGTCCAACGTCGTCTACGCCTTTGGCCATGGCCATCTCGGCCTGACCCAGGCGGCGGCCAGCGGCCGCTTGATCCGCGATCTTGTTCTCGGGCAAACTTCGCCGATCGATCTTGCTCCCTTCAGCCCGCAACGGTTTTGAGTTCGAGGAAATCATGGCCAAAAAATCCTTCTTTTGCATCGACGGCCATACCTGCGGTAATCCGGTGCGGCTGGTCGCCGGCGGCGGCCCTTTGCTTCAGGGGCCGACGATGATGGAGCGGCGGGCGCATTTCCTGGCGGAGTATGACTGGATCCGCACCGGGCTGATGTTCGAGCCGCGCGGCCACGATGTCATGTCGGGCTCGATCCTCTATCCGCCGACGCGCGAGGATTGCGACATAGCCATCCTGTTCATCGAGACGTCGGGCTGCCTGCCGATGTGCGGCCACGGCACGATCGGCACGGTGACGATGGCCATCGAACATGGGCTGATCAAGCCGAAGACACCCGGCGTGCTCCGGCTCGACACACCGGCCGGGCTGGTTATCGCCGAATACAAACAAGTCGGCGACTATGTCGAGGAGGTGCGCATCACGAATGTGCCGTCCTTCCTTTATGCCGAGGGACTGACGGTCGACTGCCCGCTGCTTGGCGAGATCACTGTCGATGTCGCCTATGGCGGCAATTTCTACGCAATCGTCGAGCCGCAGGCGAATTTTCGCGACATGGCTGATTATTCCGCCAGCGATTTCATCGCCTGGAGCCCCGTGGTGCGGCAGCGGCTCAACGAGAAGTACTCGTTCGTGCATCCGGAAAACCCCGGCATCAACCGGCTGTCCCACATGCTGTGGACGGGCGAGCCGACAATGGCGGGCGCCGATGCGCGCAACGCGGTCTTCTATGGCGACAAGGCGATCGACCGCTCACCTTGCGGCACCGGCACCTCGGCGCGCATGGCGCAGCTCCACGCCAAGGGCAAGCTCAAGGCCGGCGACAGTTTTGTCCACGAATCGATCATCGGCTCGCTGTTCAAGGGCAAGGTCGAGAGGGATGTCACTGTTGCCGGCAAGCCGGCCATCATTCCCTCGATCGGCGGCTGGGCGCGGATGACCGGCCTGAACACCATCTTCATCGACGACCGCGATCCGTTCGCGCACGGTTTTGTGGTTAAGTGATACGGTAGGCTGCCGATCATCCACCGAGGCCAGGACTTGGACCCAGGGCGGGACCTCTTGGCGAAACCAGTCAGCGAAAGGTTAGCGCGTTGGGCGAGGCATCCACCGCCATAGTCGGAAGTAACCCATGTTGCAGCTGGTCACTACGGAATGTGGCTAAAAAACGAAGCCGCCAACAACGCAAAGATTCGTCTCATCACCTAATTTTGACCGGGACTTCTTCGAAATGAGGTCGCTGGTCCGGCTGAATCGTCAAAGACATTGCGTTATGCCAATGATAGGGTCCGCGATAGTCCAGGGGTCGGGAGCAAAAAAACGGGCAATCGGAAGGCGTGCCGGCAAAACACGCTCGACGTTTGAAAAATCACGTTGCAATCCGGGCTCGAAACTTTACGACTAGGGGAAATACCAAAAGGAATGCGTCTGCATGGGCGACATTCCAGGGGAGCCACGTACACATGCAGTACTTTGTCCAGCAGCTTATCAATGGGCTGACGCTGGGATCGATCTATGGGCTGATCGCAATCGGCTACACGATGGTCTACGGCATCATCGGCATGATCAACTTCGCCCACGGCGACATTTTCATGGTCGGGGCCTTCGCCGCCCTCGTCGTCTTCCTCATCCTCGGCTCCTTGTTCTATTCGGTGCCGGTCGTCCTGGCGCTGCTGATCATGATGATCGTGGCGATGCTGCTCACCAGCCTCTACAACTGGACGATCGAGAAGGTGGCCTACCGGCCGCTGCGCGGTTCGTTCCGGCTGGCGCCGCTGATCACCGCCATCGGCATGTCGATCGCGCTGTCGAACTTCATCCAGGTGACGCAAGGCCCGCGCAACAAGCCGATCCCGCCGATGGTCAGCCAAGTCTACAACATCAACGGCATCAGCGTGTCGCTGAAGCAGATCATCATCGTCGTCGTCACCGCCCTGCTGCTGGCGCTGTTCTGGTACCTGGTCAACAGGACTTCCCTCGGCCGGGCGCAAAGGGCGTGCGAGCAGGACCGCAAGATGGCGGCGCTGCTCGGCGTCGATGTCGACCGTACGATCTCGATCACCTTCATCATGGGTGCAGCGCTTGCGGCCGTCGCGGGCACGTTATTCCTGATGTATTACGGAGTCATCGCCTTTTCCGACGGCTTTGTGCCGGGGGTCAAGGCCTTCACCGCGGCCGTTCTCGGCGGCATCGGGTCTCTGCCGGGCGCGGTGCTTGGCGGGCTTTTGATCGGCTTCATCGAGAGCATGTGGTCGGCGTATTTCTCGATCGACTACAAGGACGTCGCGGCGTTCTCGATCCTGGCGATCGTGCTGATCTTCCTGCCTTCCGGCATTTTGGGCCGGCCAGAAGTCGAAAAGGTCTGAGACAATGGCGGTTTCCGTATCCTCGGAGCGCGACACCGTCGCCTCCCCCGTGCAGCGTGCATTGCGCGAAGCGTTCTATGCCGGCGCCATCTCGCTGGGGTTGTTCATTCTCTTCATCGGCCTGAAGACCGACCAGAACATAAGCAACCAGCTGATCCTGGTGCAGCGCTGGTTGCTGCTCATCACCGTGGTCGTGCTGACCATGCTTGGCCGCTTCTTCTACATTGCATATGGCCAGCCGTTCATGGCCAATCAGAAGATCACCAATGTCGCCACCGGCCTGTTGCCGGCGAGCGTCGCGTCGCGCTTCTTCCTGCTTCCGGCCTTCATCGTCGCCGTCGTTCTGGCGGTTGGCCTGGTTGCGTTCGGCAGCGCCCTGCCGGCGTTGGTGGGACCCGATCTGGCCGGCTACCTTCAGTTCCTGCGCGCATTGGCCGTCATTTACGCGCTCGCTTGCGTGATCTTCTATTTCCGCTCCTTCATCCACGCCAATTTCACCAAGCTCGGGATTGCGGCGCTGGTGCTATACCCGATCCTCGTCGTCGTGGTGCTGTCGATCTACGCGTGGTCGATAACCGGCGGCCTGCAGGGCTCGTTGAAGTGGGTCGACAATTTCGGCATCCAGATCCTGATCTATGTGATGCTGGCCTGGGGGCTGAACATCGTCGTCGGCCTCGCCGGCCTGCTCGATCTCGGCTACGTCGCCTTTTACGCGGTCGGCGCCTATGCCTATGCGTTGCTCGGTTCGCAATACGGCCTGTCGTTCTGGATCCTGCTGCCCGCCGCCGGCGCCATGGCCGCCTTCTGGGGCGTTATGCTCGGCTTTCCGGTGCTCAGGCTTCGTGGCGATTACCTGGCGATCGTGACGCTGGCCTTCGGCGAGATCATCCGCCTGGTGCTGATCAACTGGCGTGAAGTCACCAACGGCTCGGCCGGCATCTCCGGCATCCCGAAGGTCACCTTCTTCGGCCTGATGACGTTTAATTCGACCGACCCGAACTACATCGGCAAGGTGCTGCACATTGCGCAGTCGAGCGCCTACTACAAGATCTTCCTCTACTATCTGATTCTCGGGCTGGCGCTGCTGACCGCCTTCGTCACCATCAGGCTCAGGCGCATGCCTGTCGGCCGCGCCTGGGAGGCGCTGCGCGAGGACGAGATTGCCTGCCGCTCGCTTGGCATCAACACCACCACCACCAAGCTCACCGCCTTTGCCACCGGCGCCATGTTCGGCGGTTTTGCCGGCGCCTTCTTCGCCGCACGGCAAGGCTTCGTCAGCCCTGAATCCTTCGTCTTCCTGGAATCGGCGATCATCCTGGCCATCGTGGTGCTCGGCGGCATGGGCTCGCTGGTCGGCATCGCGGTCGCCGCGCTGGTGATGATCGGCGGCACCGAGGCACTGCGCGAACTCGATTTCCTGAAAAGTGTCTTCGGAAAAGATTTCACGCCGGAGCTTTACCGCATGCTTTTGTTCGGCATGGCGATGGTCATCGTCATGCTGTGGAAGCCGCGCGGCTTTGTCGGCAGCCGTGAACCGACGGCCTTCCTCAGTGAACGAAAAGCGGTCTCCTCCTCCTTCACCAAGGAAGGGCACGGCTGATGAGCGCGACCTCCATTCAGAAGACCAATCCGGGTATGAAAGACGCCATCCTCCAGGTCGAGCATCTTTCGATGAAGTTCGGCGGCCTGATCGCCATCGGCGATCTGTCGTTCCAGGCCAAGCGCGGCGAGATCACCGCTCTGATCGGACCCAATGGCGCCGGCAAGACCACCGTCTTCAATTGCATCACCGGCTTCTACAAGCCGTCGGAAGGCATGATTACGCTCAACCGGGCCGACGGCTCGAGCTTTCTGCTCGAACGGCTGCCCAATCATGAGATCCCGGCGCGCGCCAAGGTGGCGCGCACCTTCCAGAACATCCGCCTGTTCTCGGGCATGACGCTGCTGGAGAATCTGCTGGTTGCCCAGCACAACAAGCTGATGAAGGCATCCGGCTACACGATCCTGGGCCTATTCGGGATCGGCGGCTACCGCAGGGCCTCGGCTGAATCGGTGGAGCTTGCCAAGCACTGGCTGGAGAAGGCCGACCTTGTCGATCGCGCCGACGATCCGGCCGGCGACCTGCCCTATGGCGCGCAGCGGCGCCTCGAGATTGCGCGCGCCATGTGCACAGGGCCCGAACTTCTGTGCCTCGACGAGCCTGCGGCCGGTCTCAATCCGAAGGAATCGGCAGCGCTGAATTCGCTGCTGATGGACATCAAGAGCAGTACCTCGATCCTGCTGATCGAACATGACATGTCGGTGGTCATGCAGATTTCCGACCATGTCGTGGTGCTTGAATATGGCCGCAAGATTTCCGACGGCAGCCCGCAATCGGTGCGTACCGACCCGCGCGTCATCGCCGCCTATCTCGGCGTCGACGACGAGGAGGTCGAGACGGTGCTGACCGAGGTCGGCGATGAAGACGTCATCGAGCAGCTGGACATCGGGCCGGATTCGGCTCAAGGACCAGGCACATCGTCTTCCTATCTCGCCGGCCCGGTAAGCGACACGATCGGCCACAGCCAGGGCGAGCGGGTCACAGTGTCGAAGGGAGCTTCAAAGGCCACCCAACACGATACAAGAGCCAACTCCGCGCCAAGAGCACCGTCCGAGCGTCTAACGGCCAAGTCCAAACCGGCGGCCACCAAATCCCCGACAGGCAAGCCGCGCGGAGGGCGTAAGTGATGGCCGAGACAACGCTGCTCGACATCAAGGGCGTCGAGACCTACTACGGCAACATCAAGGCGCTGAACGGCGTCGATGTCCACGTCAACCAGGGCGAGATCGTCGCGCTGATCGGCGCCAACGGCGCCGGCAAGTCGACGCTGATGATGACCATCTTCGGTGCGCCGCGCGCTCGTGCCGGCTCAATCACTTTCGCCGGCACCGACATCACCCAGATGCCGACGCACGAGATCGCCCGCATGCGCATTGCGCAGTCGCCGGAAGGCAGGCGCATTTTCCCGCGCATGACGGTGATGGAAAACCTGCAGATGGGCGCCGGTCTCGACAATCTCAAGCACTATGACGAAGATGCTGAGAAGGTGTTCGCGCTGTTCCCGCGCCTCAAGGAGCGCATTGCCCAGCGCGGCGGCACGCTGTCGGGCGGTGAGCAGCAGATGCTGTCGATCGGACGTGCGCTGATGGCGCGGCCGAAGCTGCTGCTGCTCGACGAGCCGTCGCTGGGTCTGGCGCCGCTGATCGTCAAGCAGATCTTCGATGCCATCCGCGAACTGAACCGCACGCAAGGGCTGACCGTGTTCCTGGTCGAGCAGAACGCCTTCGGCGCGCTCAAACTCGCCACGCGCGGCTATGTCATGGTCAACGGCAACGTGACCATGAGCGGCACAGGCAAGGAATTGCTCGCCAATCCGGAAGTGCGGGCGGCCTATCTCGAAGGCGGCCATCACTGATTTTGGAGCGGAATGTATGCATACGGTATTCCGCTCCAACTTGTTTGTTTGTCGCATGACCTTTGTCCGAAAAGTCTGCAACTTTTCGGGATCATGCTAGGGAGTCTTCATCATGCAAGGCATTCTTCACGAGGAACCTTCCATCTGGCAGTTCTTCTTCGTCACCTGTCTGCTCGGCGGCTGGGCGGCATGGATGACCGGCAAGGCCAGCGCCCAGACATGGCGCAGCCTGCCGGCGCTGTTCGCCTATCTGCTGGGCCTCGGCATCGGCATCAGGTTCATCCATCATGCCTTGTTCGGCGGCACGATGTTTTCGCTGCAATACTATGTCGTGGACACAATCGTGCTCATGATATTGGGGTTTGTCGGCTTTCAATACACGCGTACGAACCAGATGGTGACGCAGTATAATTGGCTTTACGAACGGGCTTCGATCTTAAGCTGGAAACCGAAAGGTTGACGTTCATCATTAACGCCGTTCCGGGGATGAATCGGCGTGACAAGGGCCTGAAAATCGGCAAAGTACGCTTTCTGCGATAAGGGTGGGCATCGCATGAAAGTTTCATCCACGCCCACCTCGTAAATGGGAGCGTTTAAATGAAGAAATCACTTTTGTCCGCCGTTGCCCTGACCGCGCTTGTCGCGTTCGGTGGCAATGCATGGGCTGACGTTATCGTCGGCGTCGCAGGTCCGATCACCGGTCCGAATGCGGCCTTCGGTGCGCAGCTGCAGAAGGGTGCGGAAGCGGCCGTTGCCGACATCAACGCAGCAGGCGGCATGAACGGCGAGCAGATCAAGCTCGAAGTCGGCGACGACGTCTCGGATCCGAAGCAGGGCATTTCGGTCGGCAACAAGTTCGTCGGCGACGGCGTGAAATTCGTGATCGGCCACTTCAACTCGGGGGTCTCGATCCCGGTTTCGCAGGAAGTCTACGTCGACAACAACATCGTCGAAGTGACGCCTGCGGCGACCAACCCGAAATTCACCGAGCGCGGCCTGTGGAACGTGTTCCGCACCTGCGGACGCGATGACCAGCAGGGCGGCATCGCCGGCGGCTATATCGCGACCAACTTCAAGGACGCCAAGGTTGCCGTCATCCACGACAAGACCCCCTATGGTCAGGGCCTTGCCGACGAGACCAAGAAGGCGATGAACGCAGCCGGCCTGACCGAAGTCATGTACGAAGGCGTCAATGTCGGCGACAAGGACTTCTCGGCGCTGATTGCCAAGATGAAGGACGCCGGTGTTACCCTGATCTATTGGGGCGGCCTGCATACCGAAGCCGGCCTGATCATCCGCCAGTCGGCGGACCAGGGCCTCAAGGCTACCCTGATGTCGGGCGACGGCGTCGTCACCGACGAGCTGGCTGCGATCGCCGGCGATGCGGTTATCGGCACGCTCAACACCTTCGGTCCCGATCCGCGCCTGATCCCCGAGAACAAGGCACTAGTCGAGAAGTTCCGCGCTCAGGGCTTCGAGCCGGAAGCCTACACTCTCTACTCCTACGCCGCCATGCAGGTGATCGCCGAGGCTGCTGCCGTGGCCAAGTCGAACGACCCCGTGGAAGTGGCCAAGGCGCTGCACGAGAAGGGCCCGTTCAAGACCGTTCTGGGCGATCTCGCCTATGACGCGAAGGGCGATCCGAAGCTCCCGGGCTACATCATGTACGAATGGAAGAAGGGTCCGGACGGCAAGATCTCCTGGTTCCCGAAGTCGTAATTCGGAACGCAGCTCTATGGAATGCCCGGCGCTCGCGCCGGGCATTTTTCTTTGGTGACAGGGCGCAGCGAGGGTGGCTGGATAAGCCGCTAGCCGGGTCGAATTTGTGCGGGCACGACAATTAGCGTCAGCTCGCGACGCCAATCGCACGCATCTTTTCGATCGGTGGTGCTAGAATCGCATTTAAATCGGTTTAACCTCTCCCCGATTTTGGTTGCACTGCAGCATTTTCGCGTTAATCATGCCTCTGCCCCACCCTCCTGTCCGGAGCCTGCTTCCTTGGCCATCACGAAGATCCTCGTCGCCAACCGGTCCGAAATTGCCATCCGCGTCTTTCGCGCGGCCAACGAGCTCGGCCTCAAAACCGTGGCGATCTGGGCCGAGGAGGACAAATATTCGCTGCATCGGTTCAAGGCCGATGAAAGCTACCAGGTCGGGCGCGGGCCGCATCTGGCCAGGGACATGGGGCCGATCGAAAGCTATCTGTCGATCGAGGAAGTGATCCGCGTCGCCAGGCTGTCCGGCGCCGACGCCATCCATCCAGGCTATGGCCTTCTGTCGGAAAGCCCTGAATTCGCAGATGCCTGCGCCGAGGCCGGCATCACCTTCATCGGACCGAAGCCCGACACGATGCGCCGGCTCGGCAACAAGGTCGCCGCGCGCAATCTGGCCATCGAGGTCGGCGTGCCGGTGGTGCCGGCAACCGAACCGCTGCCGGACGACATGGAAGCAGTCAAGCAGCTCGCCAAGACAGTCGGCTATCCGGTGATGCTCAAGGCATCATGGGGCGGCGGCGGGCGCGGCATGCGCGCCATCCGCGCGGAAGCCGACCTCGCCCGCGAGGTGATGGAAGGCAAGCGCGAGGCCAAGGCCGCCTTCGGCAAGGACGAGGTCTATCTCGAAAAGCTGATCGAGCGCGCTCGCCATGTCGAGGTCCAGGTGCTCGGCGACACGCATGGCAACGCTGTACATCTATTCGAGCGCGACTGCTCGATCCAGCGCCGCAACCAGAAGGTCGTCGAACGGGCGCCGGCGCCCTATCTCAGCGAGGCATTGCGCCAGGAGCTTTGCGGCTATGCGCTCAAGATCGCGCGCGAGACCAGCTATATCGGCGCCGGTACGGTGGAATTCCTGCAGGACGCCGACACCGGCAAATTCTACTTCATCGAGGTCAATCCGCGCATCCAGGTCGAGCACACCGTCACCGAGCAGGTGACCGGCATCGACATCGTCAAGGCGCAGATCCACATACTGGACGGCTTTGCCATCGGCACGAAAGAGTCGGGCGTGCCGGCGCAGGCCGACATCAGGCTGAACGGTCATGCGCTGCAGTGCCGCATCACGACCGAGGATCCGGAGCATAGTTTCATTCCGGACTACGGCCGCATCACCGCTTATCGCGAAGCCGCCGGTTTCGGCATCCGCCTCGACGGCGGCACCGCCTATTCGGGCGCGGTCATCACCCGCTTCTACGATCCGCTGCTGGAGAAGGTGACTGCCTGGGCGCCGACACCGGCCGAGGCGATCGCCCGCATGAATCGGGCCCTGCGCGAGTTCCGCATCCGCGGCGTGGCCACCAACCTCACCTTCCTCGAGGCAATCATCAACCACCCGCGCTTCGCCGACAATTCCTACACGACCAGGTTCATCGACACGACGCCGGAGCTGTTCGCGCAGGTGAAGCGGCAGGACCGCGCCACCAAGCTGCTCAACTATCTGGCCGACGTCAGCGTCAACGGCCATCCCGAAACCCGCGGCCGACCGATGCCCAAGACCGATGCGGCAGCGCCTGTCGTGCCCTATCTCAACGGCAATGTGCCTGATGGCAGCAAGCAGAAGCTAGACGCGTTGGGGCCGGAGAAATTCGCTGCCTGGATGCGTGAGCAAAAAGAGGTGCTTGTCACCGACACGACGATGCGCGACGGTCACCAGTCGCTGCTCGCCACCCGCATGCGCACGCATGACATTGCCGGCATTGCCGGTACCTATGCGCGCGCGCTGCCGCGGCTGCTGTCGCTGGAATGCTGGGGCGGCGCCACCTTCGACGTCGCCATGCGCTTCCTCACCGAGGATCCGTGGGAGCGGTTGAGCAAAGTGCGCGAAGCGGCCCCCAACCTTTTGCTGCAGATGCTTCTGCGCGGCGCCAATGGCGTCGGCTACACCAACTATCCCGACAATGTCGTGCAACATTTCGTCAGCCAGGCAGCGGCCGGTGGGGTCGACCTGTTCCGCGTCTTCGACTGCCTGAACTGGGTCGAGAATATGCGCGTCGCCATGGACGCGGTGGGCGCGGAGGGCAAGCTGGTCGAAGCGGCGATCTGCTACACCGGCGACATCCTCGATCCGGCGCGCGCCAAATACGACCTTAAATACTATGTCGGGTTGGCGAAGGAATTGCAGGCAGCCGGCGCCCATATCATCGCCGTCAAGGACATGGCCGGGCTTTTGAAGCCGGCTGCCGCCCGCGTGCTGTTCAAGGCGCTGCGCGAGGCGACCGACCTGCCGATCCATTTCCACACCCACGACACGTCAGGCCTGTCGGCGGCGACGGTGCTGGCCGGCGTGGAAAGCGGCGTCGACGCCATCGACGCGGCGATGGATTCCTTCTCCGGCAACACCTCGCAGCCTTGCCTGGGCTCGATCGTCGAGGCGCTGAAGGGAACCGAGCGCGATCCCGGCCTCGATCCGCAATGGATCCGCAAAATCTCCTTCTACTGGGAAGCGGTGCGCAACCAGTATGCCGCCTTCGAAAGCGACCTCAAGGGGCCAGCCTCGGAAGTCTATCTGCACGAAATGCCGGGCGGCCAGTTCACCAACCTCAAGGAACAGGCGCGTTCGCTGGGGCTGGAAACGCGTTGGCACGAGGTGGCACAAGCCTATCACGACGTCAATTTGATGTTCGGTGACATCGTCAAGGTGACGCCGTCGTCCAAGGTGGTCGGCGACATGGCGCTGATGATGGTGAGCCAGGATCTGACCGTTGCCGACGTCGAAAACCCAGCCAAGGACATCGCCTTCCCGGACTCGGTCGTCTCGATGCTGCGCGGCGATCTCGGCCAGTCGCCCGGCGGCTGGCCTGCGAAGCTGCAGAAGAAGGCACTGAAGGAAAGCAAGCCGATCACCGAGCGCCCGGGCTCGCTGCTCAAGCCAGCCGACCTCAAGGCCAGCCGCAAGGAGATCGAGCAGAAGCTGGAGCGCAAGCTCTCGGAGTACGAATTCGCCTCCTGGCTGATGTATCCGAAGGTGTTCACCGACTTCGCCGCCGCGCAGGAAACCTACGGGCCGGTCAGTGTGCTGCCGACGCCGACCTATTTCTACGGCATGAAGTCCGAAGACGAGATCTTCCTGGACATCGAAAAAGGCAAGACGCTTGTAGTGCGCTGCCTTGCGATCGGCGACGTCGATGAGAAGGGCATGGTCACCGTGTTCTTCGAGCTCAACGGCCAGCCGCGCCGTGTCCGGGTGCCGGACAGGGCGCATGGCGCCTCGGCGGCCAAGGCTCGGCGCAAGGCCGAGCCCGGCAACGAGGCGCATGTCGGCGCGCCGATGCCGGGCGTGGTCTCCGCCCTTTCGGTTGCCGCCGGCCAAGCGGTCAAGGCCGGCGACGTGCTGTTGTCGATCGAAGCCATGAAGATGGAGACGGCCCTGCATGCCGAGCGCGACGGCACAGTGGCCGAAGTGCTGGTCAAGGCCGGCGATCAGATCGATGCGAAGGATCTGTTGATCGCGTTTGGCTGACGCGCGGATCCATCACACTGGGGACGGCTGGCAGCAGCCGTTCACGAAGCGCCGATAATGGCTTGACCCGCCGCGCCTGCTCGGGCATCGAACCCGCTCCCAATTTACCGCCCAGAATCGCGGTGCTTAAAAAGTAGCGGAGAAAAAACATGGCCGACGACATCACAGATACCAGCCAGACTGTTGCCGCCGGCCAGTTGCGCGCCTTCATCGAGCGCATCGAGCGGCTCGAGGAAGAAAAGAAGACCATCGCCGACGACATCAAGGAAGTGTTCGCCGAGGCCAAGGGCACCGGCTTCGACACCAAGGCGATGCGGTCGATCATCCGGCTGCGCAAGAAGGACCAGGCCGAGCGCCAGGAAGAGGAAACCATCCTCGATCTCTACAAGGCCGCGCTCGGCATGGTGTAAGGCTGTCTGGAAATTCTACTCCGGCTGATATCGCCGGAGCGAATTTCGAAACAGTCTCGGGCCAAGGAATGATGCTGGAACGGGCATCGAACCATGAGCGAATTCGACTTCGGCGCCCGCCGCGCCTCTGAATTCCGCCAACGCAGCTTCTGGGCGCTGTTCGCCGAACGGCATCCGGAGGAACGCGCTTCCATGGCGCGGCGCGGACCCTGGTTCTGGCAGCGCGGGCTGCCCGACTTCGCTCTGGTCCTGTCCATGTATGTCGCGCCGGCGCAAAGCCAAGTTGGCGTCTTTTTCGGCCGTAACGAGAAGTTCGGCGCGACCGGGGTCTGGTCGCGGCTGAAGCCGTTCCAACCGGCAATCGAAGACAGGCTGAAGCTCAGGCCGGAGCAGAGCTGCGAGGCCCTCGGCACCAATTCGATGTGGCGGGTGAACTGCTATGCCGAGGACAACTGGCCGGCCATGGCCGACTGGCTGGTGACGGAATGCTCGCGCTTCGAGCGCGCCGTCACCGACGTGCTGGGAGAGGGATAGCTATCAGGTGTTGGTGCAAAGCATCGGATCCTTCTTCGGCTCGCGCTGGCAAGGCGCGGTTCCGGTCGAGCGGTTGTTCTGGCGCGATCTAGTCCTTGTCGGCACGGCGATCAACATCACCTCGTCGGTGGCCGCGCTCATTCTGCTCGGCTTGAAGCTGCCGCTCGCCGTCGTCCTGGCGGTGCATTTCGCGCCCGTGCCCTACAACATCTTTCTGACCTTTGCCGTCTGGCGAACCACGGAAAAATCCAGTGGCGCCAAGGCTTCGTTGATGACCCTCGGGGCTACGCTTTGGCTGATCCTGGTGGTGGTTGTCTGAGAAGATTGACACGAAAAAGGGCGGCCGAAGCCGCCCTTTGAAGATGGTGGTCAAGCCGCGGCTTAAGCCGCCGGCTCGAATTTCAGCGCCACGCCGTTGATGCAATAGCGCAGGCCGGTCGGCGGCGGGCCGTCCTCGAAGACATGGCCGAGATGGCTGCCGCAGCGGGCGCAGTGGCATTCGGTGCGGACCATGCCGTAGCTGCGGTCGACGGTGTTTTCGACCGAACCGGGCACCGGATCATTGAAGCTCGGCCAGCCGGTGCCGCTCTCGAACTTGAGCTTGGATTCGAACAGCGGCTGGTCGCAGCCGACGCAGGAAAAGGTGCCGGCGCGCTTTTCGTAGAGCAGCGCGCAGCTTCCGGGCCGTTCGGTGCCATGGCCGCGCATGACCGCATATTGCTCGGGCGTCAGGCGGGCGCGCCATTCGGCGTCGGTGCGAGTGACAGGGTAGGTGTGGGTGTCCATTTGATCTCCTCAGCCTTGGCGGCTTGTTGTTGGTTGCAAGCTATATTCGCTTAGAGATAGGCGTTTGTTACGTGTTTTGCTCGCATTTTCAGCCGAGCTCCTACCCAATCGCCTGAAGATAGCGGGCGATCGACGCATGAAATGCCGTTCTTGCGTCGCCGATGATGTTCTGCTGCCACCACGCGCCGTAGATGTCGTCGAATTCGAAAGGCTCAAGTGCCGCCGCGATGCGTCGCACGGCCGGCGCATTGAGCGGAATGTAGTTCGGATAGCTGTACATGAAGCTGACATGGCGACGCGTCGGCGTCACCTGCAATATGTCGCCGGACAGCAGGGCGTTACCGTCATCGCGTTTCCAATGCAGCACCTGGCCGCCGGCAAAATGGCCACCGCAACGCACGAGTGTCAGCGACGGGTTTATGGCCAGCGTCTCGCCCGCCCAGCTGACGATGGCGTTGTGCGGCCGCATAATCCACTGGCGGTCGTCGGCATGGAGATAGATCGGCACGCCGCCAAACGCCTCGCTCCACTCGACCATCACCGAATAATAGTGGCAGTGCGAAATGGCGATCGCGGCCAGGCCGCCGCGACGGTTGATTTCGGCTACCGCCTCGTCGCTCACCATCGAGATGCAATCCCACAGCACATTGCCGTGCGGCGTCTGCGCCAGCAGCGCCCGCTGGCCGATAGCAAAGCGCGGCTCGATGCCGAAAGCGAGAACGCCGGCATCGTCCTTCATCACAAGCCTATGCCCGGCAGAGAGTTCTTCCCCAGTGATCCAGGCCTGGCCTTCCCAGCGCACATATTGCCGCTCGTCCTCGCAGATCGGGCAATTTTCTGGAGGGGTCTGCGTTGCCGCGAACTGGACGCCGCATTGCGGGCAAAGAAAGCAGGTCATCGGTTTTCCTCTCATATCAATGCTTGCGTGAGAGCTGCTTCGTCGCGGCTTCCAACCCGGCCAGCGTCAGTGGGAACATGCGGCCGCCGAAGAGATCGCGGATCATCGCGATCGAATGGGTGAAGCCCCAGTTTTTCTGGTTTTCGGGGTTCAGCCAGACCGCATTCGGCCATTGCTGGATGAGGCGGCCAAGCCAGACACTGCCGGCTTCCGGGTTCCAATGCTCGACCGAACCGCCGGGATGCGCGATCTCGTAAGGGCTCATCGAGGCATCGCCGACGACGATCACCTTGTAGTCGGGGCCGTATTTGTGAAGCAGATCGAAGGTCGGGATGGTCTCGGCATGCCTGCGCCGATTGTCCTTCCAGACGCCCTCGTAAAGGCAGTTGTGGAAGTAAAAATATTCGAGCTGGCGGAATTCGGCGCGGGCGGCCGAAAACAGCTCCTCGACGCTTTTGATGTGGTCGTCCATCGAGCCGCCGACATCGAAGAACATCAAGAGCTTCACGGCGTTGCGCCGTTCGGGGCGCGTCTGCACATCGAGATAGCCGTGCTCGGCGGTGGCATGGATGGTGCCGGGCAGGTCGAACTCTTCCTCCGCACCCTCGCGCACCCAGCGACGCAGGCGCTTCAGCGCCACCTTGATGTTGCGGGTGCCGAGCTCGACGGCGTCGTCGAAATTTTTGAACTCGCGCTTGTCCCAGACTTTCACCGCACGGCGATTGCGGCTTTCATGCTGGCCGATGCGCACGCCTTCGGGATTGTAGCCATAGGCGCCGAAAGGCGAAGTGCCGCCGGTGCCGATCCATTTCGAGCCGCCCTGGTGGCGGCCTTTCTGCTCCTCCAGCCGCTGCTTCAGTGTCTCCATCAGCTTGTCGAAACCGCCGAGCGCCTCGATCAGTTTCTTCTCTTCCTCGGTCAGGTGCTTTTCGGCGAGCCGGCGCAGCCATTCCTCAGGGATGTTGGCGACACCGACGGCATCGGGGCCGGTGAGCGCCTCGATCCCCTTGAAGACATGCGCAAACACCTGGTCGAAGCGGTCGATATGGCGTTCGTCCTTCACAAGCGCGGCGCGGGCGAGGTAGTAAAAACCCTCGACGTCATAGTCGACCAGCCCGGCCTCCAGCCCTTCCAGCAGCGACAGATATTCCCTGAGCGAAACGGGAACGCGCGCGGCCTTTAGTTCGAGAAAGAAGGGGAGGAACATGGTTTGCCGTTATCTATGCCGAACGGTCACGGCGGAGTCGCCACGGGCACTGTCGATTTCGCCGGATTGCAGAAGATTTGCCACAGTCGTGGGTTGGGCATGGGCAAGTGCTTTGCGATGCGGGCTTCCGCCCATTCGCGCATAGCCGAGGCGGCATCGGCTATCGCTTCCGCCGGGTTTGCGCCGGCCCCGTGGCAGCCGGCGAGATCGGGCATCCGCACTCCCCAAACGCCGTCACTGCCATCCAGGATTCCGACATAGCGGATCATTCGGCTCCTTCCGCGTTATTTCGACCGCGCTCGCATCATAGCAGATCATACTCGATAAAACCTGTCCGCCGCGCGACATGGTCGTAGAGCTTGCGCGCTGTGGCGTTGGTTTCGTGGGTCATCCAATAGACGTTCTTGACGCCGATCTTGCCGGCTTCCTGCTTGACCGCTTCAATGAGGGCCGCACCGATGCCCTTGCCGCGCACATCAGGGTCTGCGAACAGGTCCTGCAGGTAGCAGTTGTTTTTCTCCGACCAGCCGGAGCGGTGATAGAGATAATGGGTCAGGCCGACCGCCTTGCCGTCGAGCGTGGCGATAAACCCCTTCGGTTCGAATTCACCTTCCGTGAACAGTCGTTTCCAGGTGATGTCGTAGACCTCGTCCGGCAGCTTGGTCTCGTAGAAGGTGAGGTAGGCAGTCCACAGCCGCCGCCAGTCGGCATGGTCGGCCAGCGCCAGCGGGCGGACGGTGATCTCGGTCATTTCGGTTCCTCGAAGGCCTTATCGGATTCCGGCGGAATCAGATCGGAAACACCATCGCCTAATCCACCGGCGAATTGTACTCGCGAAATGCGGTCGCCAGCATTTGCAGCGCGTCACGCGCCCGCGGCGCCAGATTGTGCGAATGCAGGACCACTTCGGAGGGGTCAAGCGACGGCAGGCCGAGCTTGCGGCCAACCTCGATCAGGCCGGGCGGAGCGACGCAGTGAGCCAGCGCCGAAACGGCAAAGCCCGCCGATATCGCAATGTTGACGGCCGCGCCGCCGCCGCCGACGAAGGCCTCCTCCCAGGCGATGCCTGCTTTGTCCAGCGCCTCGAGCGCCCGCACACGATCCGGACAGTTGCACACGGTGCTTAAGAGCGCGAGGCGCAACGGCGTTCCGCGCTGCCACTCGAAGGAAGGTGCGGCGAACCAGCCATAGTGGTTGCGCGACAAGGTCCGGCCAGGACGGCTGTCGCCTTCGCGGTGCACGATGACTGCGTCGAGCTCGCCGTGATCGAAAGCTTCCTTGAGCACCGTGCTGGTGTCGATCCTCAAACTGAGCGTCAGCGATGGATCGTGCGCATGGAGCTGGGCAATCAGAATGGACAGCGCCGGACCGGCGGCATGATCGACAAAGCCGAGCGCAAGCCGGCACGGTGCTGACGCAAACTCCGCCATGGCGCGCTCGTGCGCGGCAAGGAAGTCACGCGCGGCGGGGAGGAAGACGGCGCCTCGTGCCGACAGGCTGACGCGGCGCGGCGTTCTTTCGATCAATCGCGCGCCGAGCTTCTCCTCAAGGCGGCGCAGCTTGACGCTGATCGTCGCCTGCGTGCTGCCCAGCGCCGATGCCGCCTGGGTGAAGCTCTGCAGATCGGCCACCATCACAAAGGTTCGTACGGCGTCCACATCAAGACTGGTCATCGCAGCACTCCATTGGCCAACTATTCGATTTTGTCATTTCTGATATAGCCGAGCATAGTCTTTTTTCATGGTCAAGTCTCCTCTATGTCAAACTGGTCGCGGTTTGAAGAGCGCCTCATACTCGGATGGAAAGAGATCGATATGCCAATTCAACGAAACACCATCGCGCTCACCGGCGTGTGCTTGGCGTCGCTCTTGTTCGGGCTCGAAATCTCCAGCGTGCCGATGATCCTGCCGAAACTCGAAAGCGTGCTCGCCGCCGATTTCAAAGACCTGCAATGGATCATGAACGCCTACACCATTGCCTGCACCACGGTGCTGATGGCGACGGGGACATTGGCCGACCGTTTCGGCCGCAAGAGCGTGATGGTGATCACCACCGTCGCCTTCGGCCTCGCCTCGCTGCTGTGCGGCCTGGCTCCGAGTGCGGCGCTGCTGATCGCCGCCCGCTTCCTGCAAGGCCTCGCCGGCGGCGCGATGCTGACCTGCAGCGTCGCCGTGCTGTCGCATCAGTTCCAGGACGGCCGCGAACGCGGCAAGGCTTTTGTTGCCTGGAGCGTCGTCTCAGGCATCGGGCTTGGTTTCGGTCCCGCCATCGGTGGCTTGATCGTGGCGCTGTCGAACTGGCAATGGGTGTTCCTCATCCACGTGCCGCTGGCGCTCCTGGCGCTCGCCTTTATCGGCGCCGGTGTCACGCAATCGCGCGATCACAACGCCCAGAAGCTCGACTGGGCCGGCATGCTGACGCTGTCGGCGGCGGTGTTCGGCTTCTCCTATCTGATTACGCAGGGTGCGGATCTCGGGACCAGCGCCCGCATCGGCGTGATATCAGCCTCCGTGGCTGCGTTCATCGCTTTCCTTGTGGCCGAGAGGGTCAATCCCTATCCGATGTTCGATTTCTCCGTGTTCCGCATCCGCCAGTTTTCCGGCGCGATCATGGGCGCCATCGGCATGAATTTCAGCTACTGGCCGTTCATCATCTATCTGCCGATCTATTATTCCGGCGTTCTCGGCTACGACAGCACGACGACCGGCCTGCTATTGCTCGTCTACACGCTGCCCTTCATGGTGATGCCGCCGATCGCCGAGCGCATTCGCGCGCGCTATCAGGCACGAATTGCCATCCCGCTCGGTCTGCTGACGCTAGGGATCGGTTTCATCGCCATGTGGATCGGCTCCAGGCTCGAGGGCGCCACCTGGCTGACCATGCTGCCGGGCACGCTGATTGCCGGCATCGGCATCGGTCTCACCAATTCGCCGACCACAAACACCACGACCGGCGCGGTATCGCCGGATCGCGCCGGCATGGCGTCCGGCATCGACATCAGCGCACGCCTGATCACGCTTGCCATCAACATCGCGGTGCTCGGCCTGCTGCTGACGCAAGGTATCGTTTCCCACCTGCGGGCCACACTCGGCGCGGCTTTGGAGCCGGATGAGTTGCGGGCACTGGCGGAAAGGGTCGCCACCGGCAATCTGGAGGGCCTTGCGCAGGGGACGCCGAAGCTCGCAGCCCTCGACCCATCCGGCGCCATCGTGCATGCCGCCCTGGTCAACGGTTTCGGCTGGGTCATGCTCTATTGCGGGATCGGCGTTCTCGCCCTGTCGGTCATCGGCTTCGCCATCTTCGGGCCGAAGCGCGTCGCGCCGCAGGAGACAGGGCTTGCGGCGGCCGAGTGATCGGCCGAAGCCCGCTCATAGCGCTCAGCCCGCCCGACGATCCTTATCCCTGCCGCCTGGCCATGAAAGCAAGGCGCTCAAACAGATGCACGTCCTGCTCGTTCTTCAGCAGCGCGCCGTGCAGTTTCGGCAGCGCGTTCCTGGGGTCGGCGCGCAGATCCTCGGGTGCGATGTCGTCGGCGACCAGCAGGCGGATCCAGTCGAGCGCCTCGGAGGTCGACGGCTTCTTCTTCAACCCCTGCACGTCGCGGATCTCGTAGAACTGGGTCAGGGCAGCACGCACCAAATTCTGCTTTATGCCGGGATAGTGCACGTCGACGATTTTGTGCAGCGTGTCGACATCGGGAAAGCGGATGTAGTGGAAGAAGCACCGGCGCAGGAAGGCGTCGGGCAGTTCCTTCTCATTGTTGGAAGTGATGATGACGATGGGGCGCACAGCGGCGCGGATCGTTTCGCCGGTTTCGTAGACGAAGAACTCCATCCGGTCGAGTTCCTGCAGCAGGTCGTTGGGGAATTCGATATCGGCCTTGTCGATCTCGTCGATCAACAGCACGACCTTCTTACCGGCCGCGAAGGCGTGCCAGAGCTTGCCGCGCTTGATGTAGTTTTTGATGTCGTTGAACCTGGCATCGCCGAGCTGGCTGTCGCGCAGCCGCGAGACAGCATCATATTCATACAGTCCCTGCTGCGCACGGGTGGTCGACTTGACGTGCCATTCGATCAGGTCGAGGCCGAGCGCCGATGCCACCTGGCGGGCAAGCTCGGTCTTGCCGGTGCCCGGCTCGCCCTTGACCAGCAACGGCCGCTCCAGCGCGATCGCGGCGTTCACCGCCACCATCAGATCCTTGTCGGCGACATAGGCCGCCGTGCCTTCGAAACGCATACTTGCTCCTCGGTTGGTCAGCGCGAGCGTAAGGACGCTGCTTGACCTGTGCAAGGGCGAGCCGGCTGCGACCAAAGCGTGTGAGATCGAAATCGAAACATCGGCTCATGTCACTAGCGCTTGACCGACCAGCCGCCTATATTGGGCTTGGCGGTCTGCGCTTCCCGGCAGGAGAACATTTTCCCCGGGGCCTTAACGATCCTTAGGGAGCTGTCCCTGGGAAGACCCGTGGGTTTTCTCATACGGCGCCCACCTACTTTGTAGGTTCCCGGGATCGCTCTCTCCACCGGTTGTGTGGATCGTCACTTACCTCTATCCGCCCAGTTTGGCGGATGATGTGGTAGAAAACGTCGCTCATGAAACGTCACCCAGATCCGACCTTTTCTATCGGCCGCGCATGACATCTCCCAAAGACCTGAAAAAGCAGTTGCGCCTCGAGGCACTCGGCCGTCGCGATGCGCTCGATCCGCTGTGGCGGGTGGAGATCGCGCTTGAAATGGCCGAGACGGCGCGCGACCACCTCGCCATCGAGCCGGGTCAGATCGTTTCAGCTTTCTGGCCGATGCGATCGGAAGTCGACGTCAGGCCGCTGATGTTCGCCTTGCGCGAGAACGGGGCCAGGCTTTGCCTGCCGGCCATCCTCGACAAGACCACCATCGTCTTTCGCGAACTGGTGCGCGGCGCGCCGATGGTCGAGATGGGTTTTGGCACGGTCGGTCCGCATGCGGAGGCCGAGGTTCTCGATCCCGCGGTGATGCTGGTGCCGCTCGCGGCCTTCGACAGCCGCGGTCATCGCATCGGGTATGGCGCCGGCTATTACGACCGCGCCATCGCCAGGCTGATCGACAAGGGCCAGCCGCCACGACTGATCGGCATCGCTTTCGATTGCCAGGAGGTGGGTCTGGTGCCGGATGAGGCGCACGACGTCATCATCCCGGAAATACTGACCGAGAGCGGTTTGCGCCGCTTCGACATCGCTTAAAAGACCGCGATCCCGCTTAACGCGTTTCCAAGACGTGCCGGATAGTATTCCGGCAACACAGTCCGAGCCGATGGCGGCCATCATGTTTGTCTTCGCACGCTTCCTGCTGATGCCGTTCGTCCTCATCGCGGTAACGCTGTTCGCGATGGCATTGCACATTTCCGGAACGGCCCTGCACCACCAGTTCGCCTGGCATCAGACGGTTGCCACAGTGACGGATGTCAGTTCCTACAGCGAAGCCCAGGGTAATGGCCTCACCGCGAAAGGCATCAACGTCGCTGTCACCTATGTCGCGAACGATGCACCGATGACGTGGTCCGGCAAGGGAAAGGACATCGGCCTCTACACGGCGTCCAAGGCGACGCGGTGAAGTTGTATTACAACCCTGCCAATCCATCTATCCTCGATACCGCGGCGATGAAGGGCTGGCGCGGCGGGCTGTTGCTCCTGGCCGCTACTGGTGGGTTCACTGGTTTCTACGTCTGGTTCTTCTGGCTGCGCGGACGCGCCGCACCGCCGGCGTCACCAATGATGCCTTCGGCAGTTCGCGTCGCGGGCGCGAGCGCAAAGCCGTCTCAACAGCAGCGTGGTACTTTCGGCCGGCGTTAGCGCCAATCGCCCGGGTAGCGCTTGCCTAGCGTCCGTGCCTCTGGATAGAAGTGGGGATGAGACTTCTCTTCCTCGGCGACATGGTGGGCAAATCGGGACGTACGGCGGTGTGGGAACAACTGCCCGGCCTGATCTCGGATTTCAAACTCGACTTCGTCATCGTCAATGGCGAGAACGCCGCCGGCGGCTTCGGCATCACCGAAGACATTTTTCGCGACACCATCGCCGCCGGTGCCGATGTCGTCACCACCGGCAACCATGTCTGGGACCAGCGCGACGCACTGGTCTTCGCGCCGCGCGAGGAGCGCTTCTTGCGCCCGTCCAACTTCCCCAAGGGCACGCCGGGGCGCGGTTCCGGCGTCTATATCGCCAAAAACGGCGCGCGCGTGCTGGTCGCCAACATCATGGGCCGGGTGTTCATGCATCCCGAGCTCGACGATCCGTTCCAGGCCGGCGAGCGCGAGCTGGCCGCCTGTCCGCTGGGCGAGCAGGCCGATGCCGTGGTCATCGACTTCCATGCCGAAGCGACCTCGGAGAAAATGTGCTTCGCGCATTTCGTCGACGGCCGCGCCAGCCTCGTCATCGGCACCCATACGCACCAGCCGACGGCCGACCACCAGATCCTCAACGGCGGCACCGGCTACATGTCCGATGCCGGCATGTGCGGCGACTATGATTCCTCGCTCGGCATGGACAAGGAAGAGCCGCTCAACCGCTTCCTGTCGAAAGTGCCGAAAGGCCGCTTCGAGGCGGCGACCGGACCGGCGACATTGTGCGGCGTCGGCGTCACTATTTCCGACCGCACCGGCCTGACCGAGAAGATCGCGCCTTTTCGTCGCGGGCCGCGGCTCGAAGAAACCGCGCCATCCTTCTGGTCTTGACATTGATATAGTCGAGTAAAGTACCTAACTGGCGACGAAACTGCTCTAGATCGTTAAAGAGGGGACGACCTCCATGCAGCTGATCGAGTTCTTTGCGCCGCATTTTCAATTTGTTTCCGATCCAACCGCGTGGGTCGCGTTGCTGACGCTGATCGTCCTCGAGGTCGTGCTCGGCATCGACAATCTGATCTTCATCTCGATCCTGACCAACAAATTGCCTGAGGCGCAGCGCGCCCGCGCCCGCCGTCTCGGCATCTCGGCGGCGCTGATCATGCGGCTGGTGCTGCTCGCAACCATCTCCATCATCGTGCAGCTGACGACGCCGGTGTTCACAGCGTTCGGCCATGGCTTTTCCTGGCGCGACCTGATCCTGATTGCCGGCGGCCTGTTCCTGGTCTGGAAGGCGACCAAGGAAATCCACCACACCGTCGATCCCGACGACCACAAGGATACGATGATGGGCGAGACGCTGCAGATCTCGCTTGCCGGCGCCATCTTCCAGATCCTGCTGCTCGATCTCGTCTTTTCGATCGATTCGATCATCACCGCCGTCGGCATGACCGACGAGATTGCCATCATGTACATCGCCGTGATCGTGGCGGTGAGCGTGATGATGCTGGCGGCCGGGCCGCTGGCCAATTTCATCGCCAAAAACCCGAGCATCGTCATGCTGGCGCTGGGCTTCCTGCTGATGATCGGCATGACGCTGATCGCCGACGGCATGGGCTATCATGTGCCGAAGGGCTACATCTACGCCGCGATGGGCTTTTCCGCCCTGGTCGAGGGCCTCAACATGCTGGCGCGGCGAAGGAAGAAATCCAGCGGTGGGCATTGAGGCTGGGCGATCGGGGCGATCCTAGCGCCCCGGCACGCCCTTCGGATAACGGTCGCCGATCAGGCCAAGCGACAGGCCCTGTTCCAGCCATGCCTTTGCGCCGGCAAGAACGAGTGCGAAGCCGTCGGTCGAGCCGACCGCCTGCTTGACCTGCTCGTCGGCGGTGCCGGCGAAGCCGAAATTGCTGACCTCAAGAAAGGTCGCACCGTCAGGCGTTTCGGCGCCGGGCATCTCCGTGAATGTCCAGACCACAGTGGTCGGCGGATCGCTCCATTGCATGACGATCTTCTTGTTCTCGACGATCTCGCTGACATTGACCATCGCCGAGGCCCCGTACATGCGCCACTCCCAGCGAACCTCTTTGCGGCTATCCAGCCGGCCGCTACTGTGGGTAAACCAGAATTTCGTGGTGATGGCCGGGTCGACGATCGCCTCGAAGACCTCGGCGACCGGCCGCCTGATCAGCATGCCGGCTTCGGCAGTCGGCGTTTTGTGAATTTCCATCGATGCTCCTTTCCTTGTCCGGTTTGCGCTCACCAGGCGTAAGGCTCGCGCACCATGTGAACGATGCTGGCCGGGTTGGCGATCCAGAAGCCGCGAAAGCTTTCGCCCAGGGGCTCGACCGCGTCGCAACGGACGACGCCGGCCTTGGCGAGATGATCCGCAATGGCTGCAGAATTGTCGGTGAAAAGCTCAAGCCAGACTTCGGCCTGGCTCAGCATCGGCGCCTCGTCGATCCACAGACGGTTTGGGCCAAGCTCGAAGCCGATGGCCGGCGTCTTGGCGGTGAATGGATTCAAGCCGACGACGTCGCGATAGAAGGCGATCGTCGCCTCGTACTGATGTGACGGGACTTTCATGGCGATGTTGATTCCACCTGTCATTTTCGCGGTTATTGCGGGCTCCGTTGCGCTGTTCATCTGTTTGTCTCGTTGGCCGGCTCGCCCCTCATCTCGCCGCGGTAGTAGCCGTCGCGCAGATTGATGCCGTATTCGACATAGGCCTTCATGCAGGCCAGCATCTGCGACCAGCCCTCGCAATTGAGGTAGGATTTCTGCAGGCCGACCACGCCTTCCGGCCAGCCGGATTCAGCAATGGTCACAAGGGTGCCGCCATCGTCCAGCGGCTCGAAGTTCATCTCGATGCGTGTCTTGTAGGCGGGCTTGCCTTCGGCATCGGTGGCATCCCAGCGCAGCACGATATGGCGGTCCTTGATCACCTCATCGACTTCGACGGGCACCTTGCCCCACCAGACCACCCCGGTGCCGGCCTTCAGCGGCGCGCTGGCGCCGCCGATGGTGGTGAAATAGCCACTCAGCTTTTTGGGATTGACGACGGCGTCGAAGACTTCGGCGACCGGTTTGCCGATGCGCCCGGAAACTCTGAATCCAAGAGACATATCCACAGCTCCTCCTTGATTGGCTCGACGATATGTTATAGAAACATAACATGTCAAGCCAAACCGCAGACGATCACGTTTTCAAGGCGTTGGCGCATCCGCGCCGTCGCGAATTGCTGGATCGGCTGAAGGATGCGCCGCAGACGACCGGCATGTTGTGCGAGGCGTTTCCCGACATCGATCGCTGCACCGTCATGCTGCATCTCAAGGTGCTGGAAGAAGCCGAACTGGTGGTGGCAAAGCGCCAAGGGCGAGAGCGCTGGAACCATCTCAACGCGCTGCCGATCAAGCACATCCACGACCGCTGGATCAGCCAGTATGCCGGCCATGCGCTCAGCATTATCGACCGGCTGAAGTCCGATCTGGAGGGCTGAACCGGCGCGGCTGGACGAATTGAGCCGATTTATCTATAAGCCGGCCATTCCGACAGAGAACGCCGTGCATCCATCGCGTTGCACCTTGGACGGCTCTGAAAATTTGAATTCGAGTACCCGGGAGGACGAGGTGAGACCACCTCGCTTCGGGATGCTCTAGCCGAAGACGACAGGGGTGCCATGGCCGGCCATTCACAGTTCAAGAACATCATGCACCGCAAGGGCCGGCAGGACGCGGTGCGGTCGAAAATGTTTTCCAAGCTGGCGCGCGAAATCACCGTCGCCGCCAAGAGCGGAACACCGGATCCGTCGATGAACCCGCGTTTGCGCCTGGCCATTCAGAACGCCAAGGCGGTGTCGATGCCGAAGGACAACATCCAGCGCGCCATCAACAAGGCATCGATGGGCGATGCCGAGAATTACGAAGCGGTGCGCTATGAAGGCTATGGGCCAGGCGGCGTGGCGCTGATCGTCGAGGCGCTGACCGACAACCGCAACCGCTCGGCCTCGAACGTGCGCGCCGCCTTCACCAAAGCCGGGGGTGCGCTTGGTGAAACCGGCTCGGTGTCGTTCATGTGGAACCGCGCCGGCGAGATTTACTATCCGGCCTCCGCCGGCAGCGCCGACAAGGTGATGGACGCGGCGATCGAGGCCGGCGCCGATGACGTCGAGTCCGACGAGGAAGGCCACACCATCTACTGTGCGTTCGAGAGTATGGGCGAAGTGTCTAAGGCGCTGGAAGCCTCGCTTGGCGAGGCCGAATCGGTGAAGCCGATCTGGCAGCCGCAGAACAATGTCCCGGTCGACGAAGAGCGGGCGCAATCGCTGATGAAACTGGTGGCAACGCTCGAGGACGATGACGACGTGCAGAGCGTCTACGCCAATTTCGAGGTCGACGACGAGACCATGGCCAAGCTCAGCGCGGCGTAGGTCCGTGCAATACAGTCGGATGCGAATATTGCTGTATGACGGCGGCCTGCCTATAGATTAGTCAGTTATCAGGGGGGGCCGATGACCGACTATAAAGAGGCAAGTTTTGCCGATGCGGTGGCCTGGCCTCGCCGGCCCGGCATATGGCGACGGTTTCTCGCTGCACTCATCGACTACCTTGTAATCCTGATCGCCCTCTATTTGCTCGTAGGGGCTCTATTTCTGCTGACCAACGGTGGCGTAAAAGGCAGCTTTTGGCTGAACTGGAAACTATGCCAGGAGGGTACGGTTCACGGTGCCCCGACACTTGCCCGTTATGACTGGCAGGTGTGTAGAACATCAGTACTCGGTTTGCCGGTCGCCATATGGAGCGTGGGTACGGCGCCGGGCTCAAAGCCTGGAGAAACCTCCTCAATCTCGATCGATCTGGATTCGCAAGGAAATTTCAGGCCTGCAGCATTGGACCTGGGTTTCCTCGAGCTGATCGCTCTGGCGTCTTATCTCCTCATTATGGAGTTGAAGTCCGGCCAATCAATCGGCAAGCGGCTCACGGAGCTCACTGTACATGATGAGGACGACAGACATAGGGTCGGCCTGCCGGCGAGAAAGGCTGTTCGGCGGCAACTTATCAAGTTTCTCGGCGCATTACCGATCGTCCTGACGGGAAGCTGGTATGCTTTTCAGGCTTGGGGCACCGCTCCCGGTGGCGTGCAGGATTACTCCAGCCTGGAAATAGTGGTTGCATCCGCTGCCCTCGTTTTGGTGCTGATCTGGCCGGTCTGGATTGCGATATCCATAGCTCTGGGCGACGACCCGATACACGATCGATTCGCAAATACCACGGTGCGCATACAGGAGGCCCAGACATGAGTGTGCCGGAGAGGCCCCGCGTGGTCATCACCTATTGCACGCAGTGCCAGTGGCTGTTGCGGGCCGGCTGGATGGCGCAGGAACTGCTCTCCACCTTCGGCACGGATCTTGGTGAAGTGACGCTGGTGCCGGGCACAGGCGGCATCTTCACCGTTTCCTGCAACGATGTGCTGGTCTGGGACCGCAAGCGCGACGGCGGCTTTCCCGATGCCGCCAAGCTCAAGCAGCTGGTGCGCGACGTCATCGATCCGGGCCGCGATCTCGGTCATTCCGACCGCAAGGGTCACACGCAAAAGGACCCCGCTTGAGGCGAGGTCCTTGCGTTTGCGAAGTGTCATTTTTCAGAGCAATGCGAAGATGAAGCAGGCCATCGACACGATGGCGGTGATGGTGCGGACGTGGTTCCACATCACCCATTGATTCAGATGGTTCGCCCACACGGCTGCGCCATTGGCGCTGGCCGGGTCGACGGCGGCGAGCGCATCGTTGAGCGGCAAATTGAAGACCATGGTCACGATCGGGTTGCCGATCAAATAGATCACGGCGCCGGCAAGCAGCCAGTATGAGCCGGACTGGCTCCACCCCATGAGAACGGCGGCGATAAGCACCAGACAGAGCAGGCCGGTGCCGAACAGCGCCGTCATGAAGGTGGGCGTGATCACCGTGATGTTGATCGAATTCATCGCTGCGATGCCTTGGGGGACCGGCAGCCGGGCAAGCGCCGCCATGATAAAGTTGGAAAAGGCGAAGAACACGCCGCCGACGACGCCCGAGCCGATGGCGGCGATGATGGTGAGGGTGGGAAGAAGCTTGATCATCTCAGTTGCTCCAGATGCCGGTTGCAGCGGTTTCATTTGCGTAGGCGGAAAAGTCTTTCGGCGCGCGGCCGAGCACACGCTGGACGCCGTCGGTCAGCGTCTCGTTGCGGCCGTCAAGCACTTCGGTGAACAGCTCGTTGAGCAGCCAGGCGATTTCGGGCGGCAGTTCGTATGCCGCCGTCGCGGCGGTGAATTCGTCATGCGAGATCTTGATATAGCGGATGTCGCGGCCGGTCGCCTTGGCGATCTCGGCAACCGCGTCGGCGAAGCTTAGCAGCCGCGGCCCGGTCAACTCATAGAGCTGGCCGACATGACCCGGTTCGGTCAGCGCAACGAAGGCAGCATCGGCGATGTCGTCGACATCGACGAAGGGCTCGCCAACAGGGCCGACAGGCAAAGCCACTTCGCCTTGCCGCAAGGACTCGACGAGAAAACCTTCGCTGAAATTCTGCGAAAACCAAGCGCAACGCAGGATCGTCCAGTCAGCGCCCGAGGCTTTGACCATCTCTTCGGCGCGCTGGGCTTCGGTCTCGCCGCGGCCGGAGAGCAGCACCATGCGGGTGACGCCATTTGCCACCGCAAGCCTGGCGAAGGCGCCGACGGTCTCGGCGGCGCCCGGCACGGCGATGTCGGGATAGTAACTGATGTAGACGGCGCCCACGCCCTGCATGGCAGGCTCCCAGGTCGCCGGAACCTCCCAGTCGAAGCGGGGGCTGCCGGAACGCGAGCCGATGCGCACGGGAATGCCCTGTGAGGTCAGCCGCCCGGCGAGGCGACGGCCGGTCTTGCCAGTGCCACCGAGAATCAGGACTGGTTTGGTGTCGGTCATGGTGGTTTTCCTTTGTTACAAATATGAATAATCCTCACATTTGCAAAATGTGATAAACCCTCGTATTTTGGGAGTCAAGCCGTTTGTTGGCAGATTTTGTCGAGACCGGAGGCCGTCATGGAAGACACAGCAACGCCCGCATCTGAGGAGCAGGTCGCATCGCCGCGACGGGCGCCCACCCAGCAGCGCAGCCGCGAGCGGGTCGAGCGCATGCTGGCCGCAGCCTCGGCGCTGATTGCCGAGCAAGGCAGCGACGCCATGCGCATGGGCGAGGTAGCGGAACGGGCCGCGGTGTCGATCGGTTCGCTCTACCAGTTCTTTCCCGACAAGCGGGCGATCGTCTGGGCGCTGGCCGAGCGATACACCGCCGAAAGCCAGGCCTGCATCTCCTCGGCGCTCAAGGATGTCGTCGACGCCGAGGGCCTGCGGCAGGCGTTTTCGGAGCTGGTGGATATCTACTATCAGCTGTTCCTGGCCGAGCCGGTGATGCGCGACATCTGGTCGGGCACCCAGGCCGACAAGGCGCTGCGCCAGCTCGAACTCGCCGACAGCCGGGCGAATGCCGAATTCCTGACGATGGTGCTGAAGCGGCTGCATCCCGGCGCCGATCCGGTGGCGCTGGAGACCACAGCGTTTCTGGTCTGGCAGATGGGCGAGGCTGCCGTGCGGCTGGCGATCTCGGTCGACCGGCAGGAGGGCGACAGGCTGGTCGCCGCCTACAAGCGCATGGCGCTGCGGGAATTGGTGGACGGGTAGGCTCGCACCACTCTGGGAAGGGTCGCTTCGAAGCAGCAGGGTGGAGGCGTCGGACCGCACCCGACCCTGGGCGACCTCCCCACAAGCGGGAGGTATCGGCGCGTTAGCTCGAAGCGACTGACTTTGGCGGCAACAAAAAAACCCGCCACAAAGGCGGGTTCTTGATTCAGCGATACAGGTAAACTTTAGAGGCCGAAACCTTCGAAGCGCTTCTTGAACTTCGACAGGCGGCCGCCGCGGTCGAGCAGGGTCTGCTGGCCGCCGGTCCAGGCCGGGTGCGTGGTCGGATCGATATCGAGGTTCATCGTATCGCCTTCCTTGCCCCAGGTCGAACGGGTCGAGTATTCGGTGCCATCGGTCATGACGACCTTGATGGTGTGGTAGTCGGGATGGATATCGGCCTTCATTGTCGTGCTTCCTGGCTTGCGGCGCTACAGACGGGCCCGCGGCCTGCGTCGATGCGCCCCTTTTTAAAACTCGAAGCCGCAGCTATTGAAAAGCCACGGCTTCTAAAACGGTCGGCGAGCCTATACATCAGCCGGAATTGAATCACAAGGCCACGGCAGGCGCATATTGAACGCGCCCACCTGGAGCGGCCAGAGGAAACGGTCATGGCGGACATCAGCGGCGAGCAAGACGGGCGCAGGCGCTCGCTCGGGCCGCTCAGGCGCCTATATCCCTACATATTCCGCTACCGCAAACTGGTCATAGGCGCCCTCATTTCGCTCGCCATCGCCGCAGCGACGACGCTGGCGCTGCCGCTGGCCGTGCGGCGCATGATCGACCACGGTTTCAGTGCTTCCGGCACCGTCGTCATCGCCGAATATTTCGCCGCTTTGGTTGCGATGGCAGCCATTCTGGCGGCGGCGTCGGCCGGACGCTACTACTTCGTCATCACGCTCGGCGAGCGGGTCGTCGCCGACATCCGCAGCGACGTGTTTTCGCATGTCACGACGCTTTCGCCGTCCTTCTTCGACACCGCGCAATCGGGCGAGATCGTCTCGCGGCTTGCCGCCGACACGACGCAGGTGAAATCCGCCGTCGGCGCCACCGCCTCGGTGGCGCTGCGCAACGTCATCCTCGGCCTTGGCGCGGCGGCGATGATGGTCGTCACCAGCCCGAAACTGTCGGGCCTGGTGATCGCGGCCATTCCGCTCATCGTGCTGCCGCTGGTCGCGTTCGGCCGTTCGGTGAGGCGCCGGTCACGGCAGGCGCAGGACACGCTGGCGCAAGCGACCGCCTATGCCAGCGAGCAGATCGGCGCGGTGCGCACGCTGCAGGCGTTCACCAACGAGACGCTGGTCACCGGGCGGTTCTCGGCCGCGGTGGAAGCCGCCTTCCAGGCGGCGCGCTCGTCGATCTTCTCCCGCTCGCTGCTCACCTTCTTTGCCATCTTCATGATCTTTTCCTCGGTCGTGGCGGTGTTGTGGTTCGGCTCGCGTGACGTGCTTGCCGGCACGATGTCGCCCGGCACGCTCGGCCAGTTCCTGCTTTACTCCGTGTTTGCCGCAGGCGCGCTGGGCGCACTGTCGGAAGTCTGGGGCGAGCTTGCCCAGGCGGCGGGTGCGGCCGAAAGGCTGACCGAGATACTCGACGAGACGCCGGCGATTCAACCGCCGGCCAATCCGCTGCCGCTGCCCGCCAAGGCGACAGGCGCGATCAGCTTCGACGACGTCTCCTTCTCCTACCCGGCAAGGCCGGACCGTGCCGCCGTCCACGGCTTGAGTTTTCAGGTCAAGCCCGGCGAGACGGTGGCGATCGTCGGCCCGTCGGGCGCCGGAAAGAGCACCGTCTTTTCGCTGATCCTGCGCTTCTACGATCCAGAAACCGGCCGCATCGCCATTGACGGCGTCGACGTGCGCGAAGCCGATCCGGCTGAAGTGCGGGAGCGCATTGCGATCGTGCCGCAGGATGTCACCATCTTTGCGGCAAGCGCGCGCGACAATATCGGCTTTGGCCGGCCGGGCGCGACGAATGCCGAGATCGAGGCCGCCGCCAGGGACGCGCTGGCCGACGAGTTCATCCTCAGGCTCGACAAGGGCTACGACAGCCAGGTCGGCGAGCGCGGCGTCACCTTGTCCGGCGGCCAGCGCCAGCGCGTGGCGATCGCCCGCGCCATCCTGCGCGACGCGCCGATCCTGCTGCTCGACGAGGCCACGTCGGCGCTCGACGCCGAAAGCGAAACGCTGGTGCAGACGGCGCTGGAACGGCTGATGCAGGGCCGCACCACCATCGTCATCGCCCACCGGCTGGCGACCGTGCTGAAGGCCGACCGCATCCTGGTCATGGATGGCGGCCGCATCGTCGAGGAAGGCACGCACCAGAGCCTGGTCGCCAAGGGCGGAATCTATGCAAGGCTGGCCAAGCTGCAGTTCGAAACCGGAGCAAGCGCCTTCAGGGGTGCCGCGGAGTAGCAACCCGCAATCAGGCGGGACCATACCGCTTGCGGAGATGCTCGGTGAAATGCGCGGCATTCAGTTTCTCGCCGGTGGCGCGCTCAAGCAGTTCGGGCGTCGACCAGCGCGATCCCTGCGACCAGATCTTGTCGCGGCGCCAGTCATTGATGGCGGCGAAATTGCCCCTGGCGAGATCGCTGTCGGCTGAAGGATGGTCGCGCGTCAGCGCAGCCCATTGCTGCGCCGCCATCATGGCGCCCAGCGTATAGGACGGGAAATAGCCGAAGGCGGCGCCCGGCCAATGCACGTCCTGCATCGGTCCGTCGGCTGGGTTGTCGATGGTCGAAAGGCCAAGATACTCCCGCATCTTGGCGTCCCACGCTTCGGGCAGGTCGGCCGCCTGCAGCCGCCCCGAGACCAGCTCCTGCTCCAACTCGTAGCGCAGGATGACATGCAGCGGGTAGGTTACCTCGTCCGCGTCGACGCGGATCAGGCCGCGCTCGACCCGGTGCACATGCGGCAGGATGTCGTCGAGCGACCAGGCTTCGCCGAGATGCTTTTCGACCACGGGCAGCGCCCAGCGCCAGAATTCGGGGTTGCGGCCGACCTGTTTCTCGACGAACAGGCTCTGGCTTTCATGCACCGCCATGCCGCGCGCCTTGCCGAGCGGCCAGTGCGCCCAGGCCTTCGGCAGGTTCTGCTCGTAGAGCGCATGGCCGGTCTCGTGCAGCACGCCCATCAAGGCCGACAGGAAGTCGGACGTTTTGTAGCGGGTGGTGATGCGCACGTCGCTCGGCACGCCGCCGCAGAAGGGATGGTGCGATACGGACAGAGAACCGTGGGTGAGGTCGAAGCCGACCGAAGCCATCATGGCGAGACCAAGCTCGCGCTGCCGGTCGATCGCATAGCTGCCGGAGAGCGGCTTCACGGGATGCCTGGCCAGGCGCGCTTCCTGCGCGGCCAGGGCTTCCGGCACGAAGCCCTTCAGGAATGTCTTCAGCTCGGTGAAGACCGGCGTGATGTCGGCGGCGCGGTTGCCAGGATCGTATTGCTCCATCAGTGCGTCGTAGGGATCGAGGCCGAGCGCGTCGGCGCGCAAAGCGGCTTCCTCGCGCACCAGCGCGATGACACCTTCGAGCGCCGGCAGGAAGCCTGCCCAGTCATTCTTGGCGCGCAGGTCGCGCCAGAGCTGCTCGGAGCGCATACGCGCCACCGTCTGGCGCTCGACGAATTCGACCGGCAGGCAGGTCAGGTTGGTGTATTGGCGACGCAGTTCGCGCACCGCCGCCTGCTGCTCCTCGTTCAGCGCCTCCTGTTCGGCGGCGGCGAGCCAGTCGGCGATCTCCGGCGCGGTAGCCCTGATATGCAGCATCCCGGCCAGGGACGACATGGCTTCGGCGCGCTTCTCGCCGCCGCCGACGGCCATGTGGGTCGCCTCGTCGGCGCCGAGGATAGCGAGCGCATGTTCCAGCGCTTCGAGCTTGTGGCCGAGATCATCGAGCTTCTGAAAAGACATGGCAGGTTCCGCGTTTTGGACCGCGGGAAAAGATACCAACGCGCCAGGATTGGCAACCCTCAAAGGTGGCTTTCGCCGATGCAGCTTGCGCCGATGAGCTTGTGCGTGGAATGCTGGCTGGCGGTGGAACACCGCCATGCAGGGGAGACTAAGATGATCGGCAATATCCTGGTCGGGCTGGTGGCCCTGATCCACCTCTACATCGTCTATCTGGAGATGGTGGCGTGGGACACACCGCGCGGGCACAGGGCGTTCAACCTCAAGCCGGACTTCGCCAGCGCATCGAAGGTGCTCGCCGCCAATCAGGGGCTCTACAACGGCTTCCTTGCCGCCGGGCTGATCTGGGGCCTCTATCTCGGCGCAGCCGGATTCCAGATCAAGGTGTTCTTCCTGCTTTGCATCGCCGTCGCCGGCCTCTATGGCGCGGCGACTGCCAGCCGGAAGATCCTCTATATTCAGACCGTGCCGGCGGTGCTGGCCCTCGCTGCGCTGTGGCTGGGCTGGTGACAAAAAAGACGCCCTCGGAGCCAGATCCGGGGGCGTCAGACAGTCCCTTCCTCATTCCTGGAGATATCAGAGCGGATCTCAGCCGTTCGGATAATTTCCGCCGTCGGAGCCATCACCGATCATGAAGCCGCTGCCGGTGTCGGACATCAGCCTCTGATCGACATTGTCGAGGCGGCGCAGCAGATCGTGATATTGCGCGGCCGGGATCCGGCCATGGTCCGAAGCGGCGACCCGTTCGGCGGCCTGGCCGATATGCGCAGCACGCAGATGCAGCCACTGCGCTTCCGAGGTCGAGATGCCCTTCGTCTCGCGCGCATCCGTGATGCCCTGTTCGACGCCCCGCACCTGCTCGATCAGGCCGGTCACGCGCGGACCGGTCATGTCGGTCGGGTCGCTGGCGTCGAGGGCGCCCTTGTGATGTCCGGCGGCATAGGCGCCGGCGAGTGGAACAGTGATCAGAAGTGTCGTGAGGGTTGCGGTCCTGAGAGTCTTCAAAGAGCGCATGATGTGCGTCTCCTCCTGCTATGGAAGGGGCAAGCGCTTTCGCTCCGCCTTCCGGAAGCGGGCCGTCCGGTTCCGTCGCGTCGCGATGGGAGGCATCGCCGGCGGTTCTCGGCCCTGCGCGTCAAAGTAGGAGCCCGGAAACGCGAAGTGTAATTAAAGAAAGATAATGTTTTCAGGCCTTGCCGACCTGGCGTTGCGCCCTAGAGTTGAGCCGGCAAACAATTTCGCGTGACTGAAAATCACCGTTCGGTGAGCTTCAGTTCAATGCGTCGGTTCTTGTTGCGGGCGTCTTCGGTGTCGGCGGGGTCGAGCGGCTGGAATTCGCCGAAGCCGGCCGCAACCAGCCGGTTGGCGGGCACGCCGTTCTCGATCAGGAACTTGACCACCGAGGTCGAACGCGCCGTCGACAATTCCCAATTGTCGCGATAGCGGCCGGCGCCGGACAGCGGCTTGTTGTCGGTGTGGCCGTCGACGCGCAGCACCCAGTTGATCTCGGGCGGGATTTCCTTTTGCAACTCGATGATGGCATCGGCGAGCTTCTTCATCTCGACCTTGCCGGCATCGTTGATCACTTCCGACCCGGTCGGGAACAGAACTTCCGACTGGAAGACGAAGCGGTCGCCGACGATGCGGATGTTCTCGCGGTCGGCGAGGATTTCGCGCAGGCGGCCGAAGAAGTCGGAGCGATAGCGGTTCAGCTCCTGCACGCGCTGCGCCAGCGCGACGTTGAGCCGACGGCCGAGATCGGCGATCTTGGTGTTGGAATCGCGGTCGCGCGTTTCGGACACATTGAGGGCGTCCTCGAGCGCGCCGATCTGCTTGCGCAGTGCTGCGATCTGCTGGTTCAGGATCTCGACCTGGCTCAGCGCCTGCTGGCTGATCTGGCGCTGGCTGTCGAGTTCGCCGCCGAGTTCCGCGGCGCGCTGGGTGGCGGCGTCGCCGGCGCCGGCACCTTGCGCCAGCAGCTGCTCGAGCCGGCTCTTCTCAGCTTCGGCGGCCGACAGCGACGCCTGCAGATTGGCCAGCGAATCGTCCTTGTCCTGCGCGCTCGAGCGCTCCAGCGCCAGCAACTGCGTCAGTTCGTTGATCTGCGAGTTGAGGCGCGTGAGCGCCGTATCCTTGCCGGAGAGTTCGCGTCCGAGCAGGAACTGCGCCAGCACGAAAACGGTGAGCAGGAACATGATGGCGAGCAGCAGCGTCGACAGCGCGTCGACGAAGCCCGGCCAATAGTCGATCCGGCGATCGGTGCGCCGGCCCCTGGCGAGAGCCATGCTAGTGGACCCCGGGTTTCTTCAGCGCGTCGGCGATCTTTTCCAGCGTGTTGCGCATCGCCTTCTGCTCGTCCGACTGGGCCTCGACCCAGTCGCGCATGATCTGCTGCTCGGAGCGCATGTTCTTGACCAGGCCGGAAATGCCGTCGGCGAGATTGGCCATGGCGGTGGCGACGCGCGGATTGGAGCCGCCGCCGCTTTCCTGCATGCTGCGCAGCCGTTCCGACAGGACCCGGATCTCGTCGGAGGATTCAGTCTTGGCCGGGTCGGCGACGGCGATGTCGGAGGAGAGATCGGTGACCGAGGAGAGCCAGTTTTCCAGCTCGGTATAGAAACGGGTCTGGGCGCGGCCGGCCTGCAGGTCGAGGAAGCCTAGCACCAGCGACCCGGAAAGACCGAACAGCGAGGACGAAAAGGCCGTGCCCATGCCGGCCAGCGGTGCCGACAGCCCCTGCTTCAGCGAATCGAGCACCGCGGCGGCGTCGCCGGTGCCGGGATCGAGCGATTCGATGGTTTCGCGGATCGAGCCGATGGTGTTGAGCAGGCCCCAGAAGGTGCCGAGCAAACCGAGGAACACCAGCAGGCCGACAAGATAGCGCGACGTGTCGCGGCTTTCGTCGAGGCGGGTGGCGATCGAATCCAGCATGGTGCGCATCGAAGACGTCGAGAAGGCCACCGTCGAGGAGCGGCCGATCATCGCCTTCATCGGCGCCAGCAGCACCGGCTCGGTGGTTTCGGAACCGGCGCGGAAGGAATTGACCCAGCGCACTTCGCGAAACAGTCGTCCGACCTGGGCGAAGGCGAGCAGGATGCCGACCACAAGGACGCCGACGATCAGGCCGTTGAGGCCGGGATTGCTCCCGAAAGCGGTCGAGATCTGGCGGGTGAGGATGGCGGCGATGAAGGCGACGATGACCAGGAAGATGACCATGGTCAGGAGGAAGACCTGCGGGCTCGACAGTTTGTGCGGATCGTACATCAGGACATCAGAACGCCTGCCCACGCCGAAGGATCTGAGAAAAGCCATCCGTGCCCCGTTTCCGATGCTCTATTTGCCTTGACGCAATTCCGAACGGGAAGCCGCTCATACTTCCCTGGAACTGCTCCAGTGCCGCCGATCACGTAATTCGCGACTCTAAACGGAATTGTGACCAAATTGAATGGCGCTTGGCAATATTGCCCGACTGTCGGGCCGCACCACGCCGTTCAGAGGCGGTTGACGACCAGGCAGTCGACCATGGCGGCAAGATGCAGCCCGGCGCCGGTGACGACAAAGCCGTGCCAGAGGGCATTGTGAAAGCGCAGGCGTTTCCAGGCGAAGAAGATGACGCCGCAGGAGTACACGATGCCCCCGGCGACAATCAGCGCGATCGAGGTCGTCGGCAACGTCGCCACCAGCGGCTTGACCAGGACGACGCCGCTCCAGCCGATGGCGAGATAGAAGACAATGGCCAGACGATCGAAGCGGCCGGGCAGGAACACTTTCATGGCAATGCCGGTCAAAGCAGCGGTCCAGACAAGGACAATCATCGGCAGCGCCAGCGGCGAGCCGTCGAGCTGGGCCAGAAAGGGCGTGTAGGTCGCGGCGATCAGGAGATAGATCGCCGCATGATCGAAGCGCCGCAAGATCCACTTCGCCGGCGACGTCACCGGCCACAGATTGTAGGTCAGCGAAATCGACAGCACAGTCAGCAGCGACACCACGAAGAAGGCGGCGGCGATGTATTCGCCGGGACCGGCATGGAAGGCGGCCAGCGCCAGCAACGCCGAGCCGGCGGCTATTGCCAGCACGATGCCGACCGCGTGGACGATGCCATCGGCGATCATCTCCGCACGCGAATAGTGCCAACGCCCGACAAAAGGGATTTCAATTGGCTGGTCTGGCTGCGCTTCTCGCGAGGATAGTGAAGGTATGCTCGTCATAAAGATCCTGCGTCACCCTTATCTGGGCGGCCGCCGGGCAGTATTTCAAGCTTTGATTGCGGTTTTGCGACTGCGGCGCTTCAGCGCGCCGCGCCGGCATGCCAAGTAATCAGCGCGCCGAGATCGGCTTCTTCACCGCCTTGAGCAGCGCGCGCTGGATGACCTCGTTGCCAGCGACGAGCGAACCCGCCTCGAGCATATCCTGGCCGCCATCCATGTCGGAGACGAAGCCACCGGCCTCGCGGATCAGCAGCAGGCCGGCGGCAATGTCCCAGGCCGACAGGCCGGTTTCCCAAAAGCCGTCCATGCGGCCGGCGGCGACATAAGCGAGATCGAGCGCGGCGGAACCCAGGCGGCGCACGCCCGAGACCTCGGCCATCACATTGCGCAACTCGACGAGGAAATTGCCGTGCTGGCCGCGGCCGAGATGCGGCACGCCGCAGCCGATGACGCAGTCGGTGAGCTTGCTGCGGCCGGCAACGCGCAGCCGGCGATCGTTCATGAAGGCGCCGCCGCCGCGCTCGGCGGTGTAGAGCTCATCCATTGCCGGATTGTAGATGACGGCGGCGACCAACTGGCCCTGTCGCTCCAGCGCGATCGAGATGGAAAAGATCGGAATGCCGTGCAGGAAATTGGTGGTGCCGTCGAGCGGGTCGACGATCCAACGGTGCTGGTCGTCGTCGCCTTCGACCATGCCGCGCTCTTCCATCAGGAAGGCATAGCCCGGGCGCGCCTTCGACAGTTCGGCAAACAGGATGTCCTCGGCCTTGCGGTCGGCTTGGCTGACATAGTCGCCCGGTCCCTTCATCGACACCTGCAGGTTCTGCACCTCGCCGAAGTCGCGCGACAGCGAACGGCCGGCCTTCATGGCGGCCTGGACCATGACATTGAGAAGTGCGGAGCGTGCCATCGTATCTGTTCCTGCCTACGCGTCAGTCTGCGCGGCGCATGTAGGTGAGTTCGTTGGTGTCGACGACGATGCGTTCGCCGGCGCCGATGAATGGCGGCACCAGCACGCGGATGCCGTTTTCCAGCACCGCCGGCTTGTACGAGGACGCGGCCGTCTGGCCCTTCACCACCGGGTCGGCCTCGGTGATGGTCAGCGTCACCTGGTCGGGCAGCGAAATGCCGATCGGCCTGTCCTCATAGAGCTGGACCGTCACCATCATGCCGTCCTGCAGGAAGGCGGCGCGGTCGCCGACGAAATCCTTCGCCAGCTCGAGCTGCTCGTAGCTCTGCGTGTCCATGAACACCAGCGCGTCGTCCTGGGCGTAGAGGAAGGAAAAATCCTTCAGATCGAGCCGGATCTGCTCGACGGTCTCCGCTGAGCGGAAGCGCTCGTTGAGCTTGGTGCCGTTGATCAGGTTCTTAAGTTCGACCTGGTTGTAGGCGCCGCCCTTGCCGGGCTTGACGGTGTTGGTCCTGACCGCCACCCAGAGGCCGCCATCGTGCTCGATGACATAGCCGGGACGGATTTCGTTGCCATTGATCTTGGCCATGATGAGATTGATCCGGGATGCTACCAACGGCTTGGCCGTTGGTATGGGGATGGTTGCTGGACAAGCGATTTCGGGCCCCCAAGACCACAAATCGGCAGGAGAGGCAAGGGATGCCAGATCGCCCGACAGCGGCTGGTAGCCTCAAACCTGGGCTGCAATGACTTTGCCGACGGCCTCGACTATGGCATCCGCAGCCTCAGTCAGCCGGTTGAGATGAGGCGAACGAAGTGCGGCGACCTGCAAGGAAAGGTCGACATCTTCCGTGTTGACCAGCATGAGGCCGTCGGGAAGTCCGCGCCTTGCAAGACGCAACGGCACTAGCCCAAGGCCGTGCCCCCGACGGACCCATTCCATCTGCAAGGCCGGATCCTGTATCTCCGCCGCGATCTCGAAATAACGCCTTCCGCCGACCAGAACGGACATGAGTTTCTGGCGCGCGTCGCAAGGGGCCGGACTAAGCACCCACGGCATGGGTGTCCGGCCACCGTCTTCCGGATCGGGGACGGTGGACGCAGCTATGACGCCAAGACGTTCAGTGCCAAGCGCTTCCGGGCCTGGCTTATCCGACGATCGCAGAACAATCGTCACATCGAGCTCGCCGCGTTCGAATTGACCGATTAGTTCGGCGCTCCAGCCCGTCTTGAGCCGTAGCGACACTTTCGGGAACGCCGCCGCGGCGTTGGCGATGGCCCCGGCGATGTCGCGGTCCGAGAGGCCATGGGCGAGACCCAGGCGGAACAGTCCTTCCGGCTCGGTCTTTCCGGCGAAGGATTTCAGCGCTTCTACGGAAGCGATGATATCGCGTCCGCGCGCCAGCACTTCCAGCCCCGTCGGCGTCAGTCGCGGCGGCTTTTGCCGGCGGTCGAGCAGCGTCGTGCCAAGCATGTCCTCCAGCCGCTGGATTTGCCGGGTCACAGCCGGCTGCGTCAGCGGCAGGCGCCGGGCGACCTTCTGGATCGAGCCCTCCTCGGCAAACAGGGCGAGCGTGCGCAATTCCTCAAGCACAGCTAGAACTATGTCTCGTAAGCATAATCATTGTAAACATTATGAATTTGAAATCCATCGCCTGGCAAGCAATTTTCCTTTCAAACGAAAGGACGACGACAATGAAGGCAATCGAACTGCAGAAGCCGGGCGGCATCGACAATCTCAAGATGGTCGAACGACCAATGCCGGAGCCCGGCCGTCAGGAGATGATCGTCCGCGTCAAGGCGACGGCGCTCAACTATCGCGATGTCGAGATCGCGCGCGGCAGCTATCACACGACATTCCCCTTGCCGCTGGTGCCGCTTTCCGACGGCGTCGGCGAGGTCGTCGCGCTTGGCCCCGAGGTCAGCCGCTTCAAGGTTGGCGACCGGGTCTGCGGCACGTTCTGGCAGCGATGGGTCGGCGGCAGCTTCGCCATGGCCGAACCCTCATACCAGCGCGGTGGCCCCATCGATGGGCTGCTAAGCGAATTCGCCCGGCTGGACGAACAGGCGGCGGTCATCGTCCCGGCACATCTCAGCGATGTCGAGGCGGCGACATTGCCTTGCGCCGCAGTCACTGCCTGGCATGCGTTGTTCACCGAGGGCAAGCTCAAGCCAGGCGAAACCGTGCTCAGCCTCGGCACCGGCGGCGTGTCGCTGTTTGCCGTGCAGTTGGCAAGCGCGGCCGGCGCGCGCGTCATTGTTACGTCGAGCAGCGATGAGAAGCTTGCCCGGGCGAAGGGGCTTGGCGCGCATGATGGCGTCAACTACCGCGACAATCCGGATTGGTCGTCGGCCGTGCTGGCGCTGACCGATGGCCGCGGCGCCGATCACATCGTCGAAGTCGGCGGGCCACAAAGTTTCGCGCAGTCGCTCAAGGCGTCGGCGCGCGGCGCCCAGATCAATGTCATCGGCTATCTCGGCGGCAGCGAAGGGGTGATCAATCCGCTCGACATCTTCCGACGCCAGGTGAAAGCACGCGGCATACCGGTCGGCTCGCGCGAGTCCTTCGAAGCGATGAACCGGGCGCTCGCCGTCAATCGGCTGCGGCCGGTGATCGACCGGGTCTTCCCATGGGCAGAGGCAGCGCAGGCCTTTCGCCATCTCGAACACGGCTCTCCCTTCGGCAAGGTCGTTCTGGATCATACACAGTGACGTTGCGTGTCAGGGCAGGCGGTTGGCCTTCTGCAAGGCTTGCTTTGTCTGGTCGTCGGTCAGCCCTTGCAGGAAATCGTCCATCTCCGGATCGATAAGGCCGGCGCGGCGGGCGACCACATACCAGGCCCCGGCCAGGATCAGGTCGGGGTCGGTTCCGATGCCGCCCATATAGAGCTTTGCCAACCGGTTCTGGGCAGCGACATTGCCGCCTTCAGCTGCCTGCTTCATCCAGTTGAAGCCGGATTTCAGGTCGCGAACACCGCCCCGGCCCTCGATCATCCAGGCGGCAAGATCGATCTGCGCGGTGTCGTAGTTCTGCCTGGCAGCCTGTGCCAGCAAGCTGCGGGCCTTTCCATCGTCGCGGGTCTTGCCGCCGACGCCATTGGCATAGACCTGCGCCATCGCATACTGGGCGTCGGCAAGCCCTGTCGCCGCGGCACGCTCATAATAAGGCACAGCCCTGGCGATGCCGGCATCGCCCGGATCCTGCTGCACGAGCAATTGCGCGAAGTTGAACTGCGCCAGCCGGTTGCCGGCCTCGGCGGCGGCCTGCATCAGCGCATAAGCTCCCTTCTCGTCCTTCTTGACGTAGCGGCCGTCGAGCAGCATCAGCGCATACTGGAACTGCGATTCAGGAATCCCCTGCTCGGCGGCCTGCGCATACCATTTGGCGGCTTCCGCTGGGTTGAGCGGCACGCCCAACCCGCGCGACAGGATCTCGGCCACCAGCGTTTGCGCCGCCGGGTCGCCATTCTGAGCCCGCACCAACGCCAGATTGTAGGCCGTCTTATAAAGACCGCGCTGGAAAGCGCCATAGGCGGGGTCCGCCGGCTTGGCGCCGAAACGTTCGGGGTTGATGGCGTCGGCCGACGGCAGCGGCGCGGTGGTCGCGGGCTGGGGCAGCGGGGTGTCGATCGGCTTGTCGATATGGACGCCGGAATCGGTGGCACCGGCTTTTGGGGCACCCGCATCGGGGGCGACCGCATCCGGCACGCTGAGGGCGGGCGGGCTGGTGTCCGGCCTCGGCTGCGGCAGCGGAACGGTCTCCGCCGCGATCGCTGCCCCGCTCATCAAGGCCGCAACGAGAACCGCGAGAGGAAGTCCAGGTCGGCGCACGTCAGCCCTCGAAGCGCGGCGCGGTTTGGTCGAGCAGCGCATTGGCGGCAGCAATCGCCGCCTTCGGATCGGCGCCTTCGGCGAAGACAGCGCTTGAGACGGCCACGAACTCGGCGCCAGTGGCGGCCACCGCTTCTACCGAAGCGATGGCGGAACCGGCCATGACGACGCAAGGGATCTCAATCACGTCCGCCCACCATTGCCCGAGCGACAGGTTGCGCTGGTGCGGCTCGGGCTTGTTGTCGTAGCCGAAGCGGCCGAAGAAGATGTAGTCGGGCCTGGTTTCGCCGAGTTCCAGCGCGTCGTCGCGCGTCTTGGCGCCACCGGCGCCGACCATCATCTTGCCCTGGAAGTGTTCGATGGTCTCGGCGAGCGCGTCCTTGGAAACCTCGACATGAATGCCGTCGGCCTGGACACGGCCGGCAATGCGGGTATCGCCGGCGATGATGACGGCGATGCCGGCCGCTTGCGCGGCCGGTACGATCTGTTCTGCAAAAGCCTGGAAGGCAGCCTCGTCCATGCCGTTCTCAGGCAGGATCAGCGAAGCGATATCACCGCCGTCGAAGGCAGCCGCAATGCGCTCGGCCGGAGCGTCCTTGGGTGCGATCAGCACGATGCGGCAGCGGTTGGGGGGTGTTGCGTCGTTCATTGGCTTTCGATCCCGGGTTTCGCCTATGCCGGGCGAAGATGGTTGCATTGCGGCATAGAACAAAGCGCCCGCCTTGAACAGGCGGGCGGGGATCGATGCGATGGCTTTGGTTTACGATCGCCGGCGAGCCGACGCTCTGCGGCTCATTTGACGGCTTGCGGGCTTTCGGCCGGCGATTTGGCCCTCCACAAAGTCCAGCCGAGATTCATGCCGGCGGCGGCGATCAGGATCGCGGCTGCGCCGACGAGCTGGGCCGGATGCAGCCGGTGGCCGAAGGCCATCACATCGACCAGGATCGCAACGACAGGATAGATGAAGGACAGTGACCCCTGGAGATGCGTCGGCAGTTTTTGGATGGCGGCGTACATCAATACGTACATCAGGCCGGTGTGAACGACGCCAAGCGTGGCCAGCATGGCCCAGCTCCAGGCATCGGCGGGCAAATGCGAGAGGTTGGCGAAGGGCGCCAGCATGACGACGCCGACGCAGACCTGGATCAGCGCGATCAGATGCGGCGGGGTGCCCTTGAGCTTCTTGGCGACGATTGCCGCGACAGCCCAGAAGAAGGCCGCTCCGAGCGCCATGACGATGCCGATGACATAATCTGTGCCGGTTATGCCGGAACCGACACCCGCATCGGGCCCTGTCTGCACGATCAGCAGCATGCCGGCGAAGGCGATGCCGAGCCAGGTCAGCTTGGCCAGGGTCAGCCGCTCGCCGAAGAACAGCGCGCCGAAGCCGACCAGCATGAAGGGCTGCGTGTTGTAGACCGCCGTGGCAATCGAGATCGAGGCGCGGGAGAAGGCGCTGAACAGCAACAGCCAGTTGATGACAATGGCCGCGCCGCCAAGAGCGGCGATGGCAACAATGCGCAGCGTCAGCCTGCCGCGCAGCAGCCCGAGTGCCGCGCAGGTGATCAGCAGCGCCACCGCGCCGAAGGCGCAGCGCCAGAACACCACGTCCATGACGGGCTGGCCCGACATGACGACAAACCAGCCGATCGTGCCGACGATCGTCATCGCCGCCGTCATCTCGATCGTGCCGCGTACCGTGTTGTCCATGACAATACCTCTATCTGTTGAGGCCATAATCTCATGCCGTCTTGAGGGTTTATATGCCCTATGAAAGGTTATAAGGGGACAACACCTTATTTAATAAGGCGCGCGCTGCCCTTTTGCGAGGAGATGAAAATGCTGGACGAGTTGGACAGAAAGCTTCTCGACATCCTGATCCTGGATTCGCGGACTTCGTTGAAGGATCTGGCGCAGCAGGTCGGGCTGTCGTCGCCGAGCGTCTCGGAACGGCTGCGGCGGCTCGAGGAACGCGGCGTCATCCGCGCCTTCACCATCGAGATCGACCCGGAAGCGCTGGGGTTTCCGTTGCAGGCGATCGTGCGGGTGCGGCCACTGCCGGGCAAGCTGCATATCGTCCAGAAGCTGATCGAGGAGATCGCGGAATTCGGCGAATGCGACAAGGTCACCGGCGACGACTGTTTCGTGGCCCGGCTCTACGTGCGCTCCATCGGCGAGCTCGACAAGCTTCTCGACCGCATCGCCGACAAGGCGGAGACCAGCACCGCCATCATCAAGGCGCAGCCGATCCGGCGCCGTCCGCCGCCACTGAATTAAGCTCCAGCTTGTAGCCGATGTGGCTGGCCTTGAAGCCGAGCCGGTCAAGAAGCGATGCGCGTCCTGGCGGCTCTTGTTGGTGGTCAGCTGGACAATCTTGCAGCCGCGTTCACGGCACTGTTCGATCGCCCATTCCAGCAGACGCTGTCCCAGCCGTTCGCCGCGGCGGTCTGCGACGACGCGCACAGCCTCGATCTGGCCGCGCAAGGCGCCCTGCAGCGACAGCCCGGCGAGATAGCTGATCTGCAACGTGCCGATGACGCGGCCGCTATCCGTCATCACGGCAAGAAACTGGTTGGGGTCGGCGTCGATGGCGGCAAAGGCGTCGCGATAGGCCTTGGCGAGTGGTTCGGTCGCATCCTCGCGGCTGCGGCCAAGCGGATCGTCGGCGAGCATGACTACGATGGCAGACAGGTCGGCCGCTTCGGCGCGGCGGATTTGGGGTTCGCTAATTGTCAAAAACCTGGGGGTCAAAAACCTGGGGCCAAAACCTGATGCAGCGGGGACGGCGCCCTTATGCATCGGCGGCGATCTTGCCGCAAATCCGGAACCGTCGCTTTACGCACAGTTGATCGACCCGGCCCGGCATTTTCCCGGTCGCGGCGCAAGGGTTTCTGGGCTATTGCAGGGCAACCGTCTTCCCTCCAGCCATTTTCAGCTCATGTCAGGTCTGCTCGCCGATCCGTGGTTTTATGCCGCCGCCATTCCGGCGGTGATACTTGTCGGGCTGTCGAAAGGCGGCTTCGGCGGCGCTGTAGGCTTCGTTGGCGTGCCTTTGATGGCGCTGGCCATGCCGCCGGTGCAGGCGGCGGCCATCCTGCTGCCGATCCTGTGCCTGATGGACATCGTTTCGGTGTGGACGTGGTGGGGTGTGTATGACAGAAAGATGCTGGTCGACATGATGCCGGGCGCGGTGATCGGCATTGGGCTCGGCTGGCTGACGGCAGCGCTCGTCACCGAAGAGATGGTGCGGCTGGTCGTCGGCGCTGTCGCGCTGATCTTCGTGCTGCGCTGGCTCTATCTCCAGTTCCGCCACGGTTCCGACCATGCGGCGGCGCCCAACCGCATCGCCGCCGCCTTCTGGGGCACCGTCGCCGGCTTCACCAGCTTCGTCGCCCATGTCGGCGGGCCCCCCTTCCAGGTCTATGCGCTGCCGATCCGGCTCGATCCGAAGGTGCTGTCGGGGACATCGGCGATCTTCTTTGCCGCCACCAACGCGCTGAAGCTGATCCCCTACTTCGCGCTTGGCCAGTTCGACACCGCCAACCTGACGGCGTCGGCCGTGCTGATGCCGCTGGCGCCGCTGGCCACCATCGCCGGCGCCTGGCTGGTGCGGCGCATGCGGCCGGAGATTTTTTATCCCTTCACCTACGCGACCGTGGCCGTGGTCGCGGTCAAGCTGCTTTGGGACGGGATCGCCGGCCTGCTCTAAATCCCGCTCAGGCGGCTGCCGGTTTGGTTCGCGGGGCGCTCGCAAAGGTCAGCGATGCACCACCAACGACCACGACCGCCATGGCGCCGAGAGTGGCGATGTCGTGCGCGGTCGGCTTCAGCACCATGTCGGCGACGACGACGATCATGATGACGAAATCGAACTTGACGATCCGTATCATGCGGCGCCCAAACGCTATGGCAGCCGGGGTCATGCCGTCCGCGGCAAGCATTGTGGCAAGCTTTTCGAACGAAGGCTTCAGCACGAGGATACCGGTCAGAAACGCGGCGGCGTAGCCGCAAAGGCCGATGACGACCCAAAGGTCGGAGAAGCCGGTCCATAGCGAAGTCAGCACCAGACCAGAAGCCAGGGTCGCGATAGACGCCGGCACGAACAGACGCAAGCCGAGTTTGTCCGTCGTTCTCAGCATGACCATCAGCGTCTCGTCGTCGCCGTCGCGATCGGCGAGTATCGAAACCAGCAGCATGGCGAAACCGCCGCCGAGCCAGAGGATCGCTGCCATGACATGCAGGAATTTGAAGAGAGAATACCAGTCCATTGCCGCTCCTTGTGCATCGTTCCGGGGGTAAACGCTGCTTTCGCGCGTCTGCTTCCGAAGGAGGGCGGATTATCTCCGTACATGTATCCAGAAGATGCCGCGTGGGTGCCGGCTTGTTGCGGTGGCGCCGTCGCCGGATTTTACCGCCAGCCCGCACAATACCCGGCATTTGCCGGATAGACGCCGTGTCGGCATTGGCTGGTTTCGCGGCATGATCCTGAAACCTGCGGGGACTAAGCCGCTCGCGACCGACGCTCCATTTTGGCCGCGCGCGGTCGGACCAAGTCTGCAACAACCATCGAGGGTATCCCATGCAAGGCGTAGCACGAAATTTCTTCACCCTGGCCGTCATCTATTCCCTGTGCGGCATGGCGCTCGGCCTGCATATGGCGATCTCCAATGACCATGGGCAGATGCCGACCCACGCGCACACCATGGTGGCGGGCTGGCTGATGTCGGCGGTGTTTGCCTTCTTCTACCACCTGTTTCCAGCGGTCGGGCAAAAGACGATTGCCGTCGTGCATTTCTGGCTGACGGCAATCTGCGGCATCGCACTGATGATCGGGCTTTACTTTGAACTTGCCGGCCATCCGGAGATCGAGCCGGTGCTGGCTTCCTCCTCGATGGGGTTTTATGCGGCAATGCTGCTGTTCGCCTTCATTTCCTTGCCGGCTGTGTGGAAGAAGGCATGAACAAGCTGACGATCAGGCTTCGGGGGCCGTTGTGCTGATACGGCACAGAAGGGCAGCGGTCGATCAAGAAATATCCGCGCCGTTAAGGGTTCATTAAGCTTTACAGGTGTTTACTATGTCCATCCAGTGATCTGGATTCTTACCGAGTGGTTGGAGCCACTTCGTTTGACGCCTCCCTGTTAAACTCCTGAGAGCCGCCTTATCCGCGGCTCTTTTTTTGTCTGCTTTTGGTCCGCTTGGCGCCCCTGCGCAGGCGTTAACCGTTTGTTAAACATGTGCTTGCCTTCGCCGGCGGCGAAGCGCATTTTCAAGCTTCAGTCATCTAGGGTGCCGGCGTGACGGCGATGAAGCCGAATCAGCCGACGGGGCAGTGCAGGGGCGTATCGATGAACGAGCCTTCGAAGGGCAGCGCGAAAACCATCAAGCTGGCGGAACGCCGGGTTTTCTCCCAATCCTTCAAACCGCTCTACCAGGAAGGCATGGGCCTGGTTGAGCAAGCAGCGGAATATCTCGACGGCAAGGGCCGGGCCGAGGCCAAGAAGCTGTCCAGATTGGCGGCGACGCTCTATGCGGCCGAATCGATGCGGCTGACCACAAGGCTGATGCAGGTCGCCTCCTGGCTGCTTTTGCAGCGGGCGGCAAATTCCGGCGAGATGACCCGCGACCAGGTCGCGTCGGAAAAATCCAAGGTGCGTCTCGACACCGCCTCGGCGCATGACGAAGCGGTCGGCTGGGGCGAACTGCCGAAGGATTTCCTCGACCTCGTCACCCGCTCGCTGCGCCTGCAGGCGCTGGTGCGCCGCATGGACGAAGAGATCTATGGCGGCGCGTTTGCCGAGACGCCGGTAACAGGCCGCCGCGCCAATCCGGTTTCCGACCAGATCACGCTGCTGAATACGGCTTTCGCTCGAGGTTAAACGCTTCCCGTTTCCGGTTTGTTCACATTTCCCTGACATCGCTGTGCGCCGGAGGTAGACTTCGCGCATGAGGGAAGCGATTCGCATTATCGGTATCGATCCGGGGCTGAGGCGCACCGGATGGGGCATCGTCGAGAGCCTCGGCAACTCGCTGCGCTTTATCAGTTCCGGCACTGTACGCTCCGACGACAAGGCGGCGCTGGCGACACGGCTCTGCCAATTGCATGACGGGCTGGCCGAGATCCTGCATGCGGCCATGCCGCAGGAAGCGGCCGTCGAGCAAACCTTCGTCAACAAGGATGCGGTGGCGACACTGAAGCTCGGCCAGGCGCGCGGCATAGCCATGCTGGTGCCGGCGCGCGCCGGCCTTGTCGTCGCCGAATATGCCCCCAATGCCGTCAAAAAGGCGGTGATCGGCGTTGGCCATGGCGACAAGAAGCAGATTCACATGATGGTCAAGGTGCTGTTGCCGAAAGCCGTTTTCGACACCGAACATGCCGCCGACGCGTTGGCTATCGCCATCTGTCACGCGCATCACCGGCAAAGCGTCGCCTACAGCATGGCGCTGGCCGGTTAGGCGCGTTCTTGACTTGTTCACGGTAAGGCAGTAAGTAATACCTGAGAGGTATTACCATGCGTGTCACCACCAAAGGGCAGGTCACCATACCCAAGCAGATAAGGGACCATCTGGGCATCGGGCCTGGTTCCGAGGTGGAATTTGTCGCCACCGACGATGGCGCCCGTCTTGTGGCCGTCACCGAAAATCTGTCTGAAGAGGAGGCAGCCCGCAGGTTCAGCGAGGTGCTTGACCGGATGGAGGGATCCCTGGATCTGGGTGGCATGACTGCCGACGAATATATGGAATGGTTGAGGGGGCCGCGTGAAGATCTCGACGTTGATTGACACCAATGTCCTCATCGACGTCTGGGGCCCGGCCGGACCCAATACAAAATGGTCGGCGTCGGCGATTGTTTCCTGCCGCCGCGACGGCGCATTGGTGGTCAACACGATTGTCTGGTCCGAACTGGCACCGCTGATCGCGACGGAGACGGCGCTTCGAAAGGCAATCGAAACGCTCGAGATCGGTCGCGAGCCTCTGCCTTGGGACGCGGCTTTTCTTGCCGGTGTTACGCATTCGCGCTACCGCCGGGCGGGCGGCTTGCGGGAGCGTACCTTGCCCGATTTCTTCATTGGCGCCCATGCGACCGTTGCCGGGCACCGCCTCTTGACCCGCGACGCTGCTCGCTACCGCAGCTATTTCCCGGAGCTCGACATCATCTCTCCGGAAACACACCCATGAAAGCCCTTCTTCCATGAAAGATCTGGCATGATCGGCAAATTGAAAGGCACGCTGGACGAGATCGACGAGGATTTCTGCCTCGTCGATGTGCACGGCGTCGGTTATGTCGCCTATTGCTCGGCGCGCACGCTGGCCGCGCTGCCTTCGCCCGGCGAGGCGGTGGTGCTGTTCATCGAGACCTATGTGCGCGAGGACATGATCCGGCTCTACGGTTTCCAATCGGTGCTTGAGCGCGAATGGTTCCGGCTGTTGATGAGCAATGTGCAAGGCGTCGGCGCCAAGGTGGCGCTGGCCATCCTGTCGACGCTGGCGCCGGCCGACCTCGCCAATGCGATCGCGCTGCGCGACATCGCCATGGTCAGCCGCGCGCCCGGCGTCGGCAAGAAGGTGGCCGAGCGCATCGTCACCGAATTGAAGAACAAGGCGCCGGCCTATGCCGGAACCGCCTCCGGCGCCATCGGCCTGAAGCAGGAACTCGGGGAAGGCGTGGCGCCGGCGCCGATCACCGACGCCGTCTCGGCGCTGGTCAATCTCGGCTATTCGCGCGACACCGCAGCCAATGCTGTCGCGGCGGCGCTGAAGACGGCCGGCGAGGACGCCGATGCCTCGAAGCTCATTCGTTTCGGGCTGAAGGAACTGGCGCGGTGAGTGATTGCTTGTCCGGTCCTTTGCCCTGTGCGAGGAAGGCCGCATGAGCCTTTCACCCCGCCTCATTGCCCCGGAAAAGCGCGGCGAGGATGCTGAGCAGACCTTGCGGCCGCAGACGCTCGCCGATTTCGTCGGCCAGGCCGCGGTGCGGGCCAATCTCAAGGTCTTCATCGAGGCCGCCAAGGGCCGCAGCGAGGCGCTTGACCATGTGCTGTTCGTCGGGCCGCCGGGGCTTGGCAAGACAACGCTGGCGCAGATCATGGCGCGCGAGCTCGGCGTCAATTTCCGCTCGACCTCCGGTCCGGTGATCGCCAAGGCCGGCGATCTCGCCGCACTTCTCACCAATCTGGAAGACCGCGATGTACTGTTCATCGACGAGATCCACCGGCTCAATCCGGCAGTCGAGGAAATCCTCTATCCGGCGATGGAGGATTTCCAGCTCGACCTGATCATCGGCGAAGGTCCGGCGGCACGCTCGGTCAAGATCGATCTTGCCCGCTTCACGCTCGTTGCCGCCACCACCAGGCTCGGCCTTTTGACCAACCCGCTGCGCGATCGCTTCGGCATTCCGGTGCGGCTTAATTTCTATTCGGTCGAGGAACTGGAGCAGATCGTGCGCCGCGGCGCCCGCATCCTGCAAATGCCGCTCGGCGACGATGGCGCGTTGGAGATTGCGCGCCGAGCCCGCGGCACGCCGCGCATCGCCGGCCGGTTGTTGCGCCGCGTGCGCGATTTCGCCTCCGTCGCCGGCGACGGCCACGTCGACAAGCAGATTGCCGACGAAGCTCTCACCCGGCTCGAGGTCGACGCGCTCGGCCTCGACGCGCTCGACCGCCGCTATCTCTCGATGATCGCGCGCAATTTCGGTGGTGGCCCGGTCGGCATCGAGACGATCGCCGCCGGCCTGTCCGAGCCGCGCGACGCCATCGAGGACATTATCGAGCCCTATCTGATCCAGCAGGGTTTCATCCAACGGACGCCACGCGGCCGCGTGCTGACCGCCAACGCCTGGCGCCATCTCGGCCTCGACGCGCCAAAGGATCTGGCACAGCAGCAGATCAACCTGTTCCAGGAAGAGTAACGGACATTTGTTCTTCGGAACGGATTCTGTGCAGCATCTCCTCAAACCTGCCAGCGTGAAGGCGCATTCCTCGATTGTATCGGGCGTCGCAATGTCGGCGCGAACTGCTCCGATCAAGGTCGGAGCCAGAAAAGTGATCACCAGACGCGGGTTCCTGAAATTCGCCGGAGGTTCGTTCCTCTCGCTAGCTTCGCTCAGTGCTTATGCGGTCGGCATCGAACCGATGCTGCTGACCCATGTGAAGCGCTACCGGCTGACGCCGCCGCACTGGCCGGCAGGTCTGAAGCTGCGCGTCGTAGCACTTGCCGATATTCACGCCTGCCGCCCCTGGATGACGCCTGAGCGGATCGCTTCGCTCGTCGAGGGTGCGAACGTGCTGCAGCCCGATCTGATCGTACTGCTCGGCGACTATATCTCAGGCATGTCCCTGGTGACGAACCGGGTGGAGGCCCATGAATGGGCGCCGGCCTTGTCAGGACTGAAGGCGCCGCTTGGTGTCCTGTCGATCCTCGGCAATCACGACTGGTGGCACGATCCTTTCGCGCAGCAGGCCGGAGCGGGGCCGACTGTGGCGCGCAAGGCATTGGAGGAAGCCGGCATCTCGGTTCTGGAGAACGACACTGTGCGTCTGGAAAAGAATGGATACGGCTTCTGGATCGCCGGGCTCGCCGACCAACTGGCACTGTTACCGAACAAGGCCGCAGGCCGCGACAAATTTAAAGGCCTCGACGATCTCGACGGCACGCTGGCCAAGATCACCGACCAGGCACCGATCATCCTGCTTGCGCATGAGCCTGACATTTTCCCGAAAGTGCCGTGGCGGGTTTCGCTGACGCTGTCGGGCCACACACATGGCGGGCAGGTCAGGCTGTTCGGCTATTCACCGGTGGTGCCGTCCCGCTTCGGCAACCGCTTTGCCTATGGCCATGTCGTCGAGAATGACCGCAATTTGATCGTGTCAGGCGGGCTCGGCTTCAGCATCGCGCCGGTGCGCTTTGGCATGCGGCCGGAGATCCTGCAGATCGACCTCGGTTTGGGCATGCCGGTATTCAGGTGATGCCGGCCTGCAAATGAGGTGTTCCTGCGCTTCCGGTAGTCACGGACCAAAGTCCGCTCCGTTCCGGTTCTCGGAACCCCTCATTTTCCCTCGGCCTGACCTGAATATCGACATGCCCTAGGGCGAATGGAGCGAGCGGATCGCATCCATCACGGCGGGTTCGGCCTTTTCGCCGTTGAAAGCGTCGACGATGCCGAAGGCGCCGCCAAAACTCCACACCGACCATGAGAAGCCATGCGCCTCGGCGCGCGCGATCATGTCCTTGACATAGGCCGCGCGGTATTTGGGCGGCATCACATAGGGGTTGCCATACTCCTGCCGGATCATGCCGAACTCGCCCAGCGTGATGTTTTCGGGCTTGATGGCGTTGGCCTTCGCCCAGGCCTCGACCTTTTCGAACGGCGCATCCATGACGCCGAGCAGCTTTTCCTCCGTGTCCATGCTGGCGACTTGTTCATCGAGATAGGCGAGCAGGCCGTTCCGTCTGGTCCATGGCGCCTCGGCTTTTATCTTGGCGCGGATTGCATCCAGCGTCGCATCGAGCTCGGCGCGCGGCACCGCGGTCAGCGGATAGGGCAGGCCGGTGACATAAGGGATGAAATCGCCGGCCCAGGTCGCGCCCTGATGGGTCAGCAGGAACGGGTCGTAGGAGTGGAAGGTCCAGATGATGTTGTCGTCGGGGATCGACTTTGGGTCGATCCTGACCAGCGAAGCCGCATTGGAATAACAGGCGCCGGTCAGGATCAGCGTCAGCCTGGTGGCCGAGGCGCGCGCGGCCGCGAACAGCTTTTGCTGACGCTCCGGCCACAGGCTGGTGCCCTCGCTGTCGCAGTCGACGATAGGCTCGTTCATCGGCTCGAAAGCGACCTGCGCCGGGTCCTCAGTGGCAAGCGTGCGCGCCATTTTGCGGACGACCTCGACATAGGCGTCGAAGGTTGCGGGATCGTCCATCACCTGGCCCATGCCGATCTCGCGGCCGCCGCCGGCCGGGATCAGGTGCATGTCGACGATCACTTTCAGACCGGCCCGGTTGATCATGCGCGCCGAGTCCCGCACGCTGGCATAAAGGTCGTCACGCAGCGCCAGTGTCTGATCCGACATAAACGGCGAGGGATCGACCGGCATGCGCAGAAAGTCGAAGCCGGCGGCCTTCAGTGCCTTGAGGTCATCCTCGTCGAGGAACTTGCGCCATTCCGGATAGGGCAGGATGGCTTGTCGGTCGTTCCATTTGTCTTCCCCGACCCAGGTCGTCCACTGGTCGAGGTTGAGGCCGCGCTTCATCGAAAAGCTCGCGGCCTGACCGGGCAGCGCAGACGCCGCCAGCACCAGCAGCGCTGCCATCACGGTCTTGATCATCGCCGTCAACAGTGCCATCCGGTTTGCTGCGCTGGTGATTTTGGCAAGACAGGTGCCCCGCCGGGGGCAAAAAGGAAAGCGCGATGGACGATCATGGTGAATCGGCGCAGCTTGCTGCCGGGCTTTCCGGAGCCTTGACGGAATTCGGCCATCGGCTGATGGCGCGAGTCTACTATGCCGACACCGACTTCTCCGGCGTCGTCTACCACGCGCGCTATCTCGAATTCTTCGAGCGCGGCCGCTCGGACTATCTCAGGCTGGCCGGCGTCCACCACACAGAACTTCACGAAGGCAAGCACGGCGAACGGATCGTCTGGGTGGTGCGGCGGATGGAGATAGATTTCCGCTCGCCTGCCCGCATGGACGACATCCTGACCATCGACACATCAACGCAGGATATTTCCGGCGCCCGCATCGTCATGGCGCAGCAATTGAAACGCGGGACAGAGGTTCTGGTCGAAGCAAAGGTCGAGGCGGCGATCATCGGCGAGAACGGCCGGCCGAAGCGCTTTCCGAAAGAATGGATCGCGGCCTTTCTACCAGGAGCAAGCTGATATCCAGGCCTGCCGGCCGGCAACGAGCGGCCAATCGGCAGCGCATTCGATTGTGGATGGATGGCCCGCGTCGTGCCTTGGCGCGGCAATGCGCCGCGCCATATTTCCTAACCCATCCTTAACCATAACGGTTCATGAAGAGATCGGTGAAGATTGGAAGAATCCGCGCGCCTTCCTTTCACCAATATTTGCCCTGAAAAGGCCGCCAACGGTGCATTTTGGGGTTAATCCGGAAGCCAAGCGCGAACGGACCACAAGGGACGCCCATGGGCCAGCCGCCAGCGATGCCCGGAAAATCTTAAGGACTGAAGCATGGAAACTACCGCACTCGCCGATCCGGCAGCGCAATTGTCGATTTGGGCGCTGTTCACACAGGCCAGCTGGGTGGTCAAGCTGGTCATGATCGGTCTGCTCTGCGCCTCGGTCTGGACCTGGGCGATCATCGTCGACAAGCTGGTCAGCTATGCCCGCATGCGTCTGTCGCTCAATCGCTTCGAACAGGTGTTCTGGTCGGGGCAGTCGCTGGAAGAACTCTATCGCACGCTTGCCGACCGCAAGACCACGGGCATGGGCGCGATCTTCGTCGCCGCCATGCGCGAATGGAAGAAGAGCTTCGAGAAGGGGGCCAAATCGCCGCTCGGCCTGCAGACCCGCATCGACAAGGCGATGGACCTGGCGTTGACGCGCGAGATGGAGAAGCTGGAGGGCCGTCTCGGCTTTCTCGCCACCACCGGTTCGGCTGCACCCTTCATCGGCCTGTTCGGCACCGTCATCGGCATCATGACCTCGTTCCAGGCGATTGCCGGTTCGAAAAACACCAGTCTCGCGGTTGTTGCACCCGGCATTGCCGAAGCGCTGCTGGCGACGGCCATCGGTCTTCTCGCCGCCATACCGGCGGTTATCGCCTACAACAAGCTGTCATCCGACGCGAACAAGATCGCGGTGCGGATGGAAGGGTTCTCGGACGAGTTCTCCGCCATACTCTCGCGCCAAATCGATGAAAAAGTAGCGCCTAAGGGCTGAGGTAAGAAGATGGGTATGTCGGTTGGCATGGCAGGACGCGGCGGGCGCGGACACAGGCGGCGCGGCCGCCACCATGCATTGATGTCGGAAATCAACGTCACGCCGATGGTCGACGTGATGCTGGTGCTCTTGATTATCTTCATGGTCGCCGCACCTATGTTGACGGTCGGAGTGCCGGTCGACCTGCCGGAGACGAAGGCCAAGGCTATGAACGCCGACACCCAGCCGATCACCGTTTCGATCGACGCGGCCGGCAAGATTTTCCTGCAGGAGACCGAAATCCCAAGGGAAGAGCTGGTCGCCAAACTGCAGGCGATTTCCAAGACCGGCTACGAAGAGCGCATCTTCATCCGCGGCGACAAGGCGACCAACTATGGCGCCGCGATGGAGGTCATGGCCCTCATCCAGGCCGCCGGCTACAAGAATATCGGCCTGATTTCACTGCAGCAACAGGATCAGTAGACGCACGATGAAGACCGGCCTCACCACATCGGTGATACTGCATACGGTGGCACTGGCTTTCGGCCTGTTCACCCTGTCGGCGCCGGCCGCGCTGCCGTCCACGGATGTCGAGTCGATAGCGGTCGACATCGTTCCCATGGAAGCCATTGCGCAGACGCTGCAGGGCGACAAGAAGGCGGTGATGCACGAAAAGCCGGCGCCGATGCCGACCAAGCGTCCCGACATCGTGCCAGATGCACAGAAAATCGGCGAGAACAGCGTTGATACCGACAAGCCGGTGACGGACGATCCCAAGCCGAAGCCGGTGGAGAAAACAGCGACGGCTGCTCCGGCGCCGACGCCGACCGAAAAGCCGAAGACCGAGGACACGCCGAAGCCAAAGGAAGCGCCGAAGCCGACACCTGCGACGGAGGTGGCGCCGGAGCCGCAGCCGAAGGAAGAGGTCAAGCCCGAGCCGGTGAAGCAGGTTGAACCGAAGCCGACCCCGGTGAAGGAGCCTGCACCAACACCGCAGCCGGACACGACCGCCGCCATAGAGCCGAAGCCACGCGTGAAGCCCGATGCGGTCGCCGAAGCCATATCGGATCAGCAGCCTCTGGAAGAAGCGCAGCTTCCGACTTCCGCTCCTGCTCCCGAAGCACGGCCGAAGCCGCAGCCGGCGCAGGCCGAAAGCGCGAAGGCTCCGGACCGCAAGGACACCGACAAGCCGGTCAAGGAAGCCTCGTCGAAGCCGAAGTCGGATGACAAGCAGTTCAATGAGGCTGACATCAAGGCTTTGCTCGACAAGCAGAAGCCATCCGGCGGCGGCGCCAAGCGCTCGACCCAACAGGCATCGCTAGGCGGCGACAAGGATCAAGGCCAGAAGCTGTCGAAGTCCGAGCAAGGGGCATTGGAAGAACAACTCGGTGGCTGCTGGACCCTCCCGGTTGGGCTTGAGGGTTCTGAGGATTTCACCGTGGTGATCCGTTTCAGCCTGGATGCCTCCGGCAAGCTGGAGGGCCGTCCGACCGTCGAGAAGTCCAGCGGCAACCCCCAATTCGACAGCAGCGCGGTTCGCGCTGTGCAGAAATGCGATGTCGCCGGCCTGCAGGTGCCCGCCGGAAAGCATGACATTTGGTCCGACGTTCGCGTCAACTTCGATCCCAGAGCGATGCTTGGCCTGTAGCCTGAGCACCCAGAAATCAGCAAGAGAAGCGAGAAGACATGAAATCCATCCTCAAGCCGCTCCTGATGGTCGCCGCGATGGCGATGGGCATGAACGCCGTCGTCACCTTGCCTGCTCGAGCAACCCTCGAGCTCAACGTCAACAAAGGCAATGTCGAACCGATGCCGATCGCCATCCCAGATTTCCAGGGAGGGCTCGGCGCGCAGATTTCCGAGATCGTCACCGCCGACCTGAAGCGCTCCGGTCTCTTCGCACCGATAGACAAGAACGCCTTCATCGAGAAGATCGCCAATCCGGATGCGCAGCCCCGTTTCGACGACTGGAAGGTGATCAATGCGCAGGCGCTGGTCACCGGCAGCGTGAGCAAGGAGGCGGACGGCCGAATCCGCGCCCAGTACCGACTATGGGATATTTTTGGCAACCAGCAGATAGCCGGGGAGCAGTTTTTCGCCAACGACGCAAATCAACGCCGTGTCGCCCACATCATCGCCGATGCGATCTATGAGAAGCTCACCGGCGAGAAGGGCTATTTCGACACACGCGTCGTCTTCATCGACGAATCCGGCGCCAAGAATGCGCGCAAGAAGCGGCTCGCCATCATGGACCAGGACGGCGCCAATGTGCGCTATCTCTCCGATGGCCGCTCGATCGTGCTGACGCCGCGTTTCTCGCCCAACCGGCAGGAAATCACTTACATGTCGTACGAAAGCGGTCAGCCGCGGGTCTATCTGCTGCAGATCGAGACCGGGCAGCGCGAACTGGTCGGCAATTTTCCCGGCATGACCTTTGCGCCGCGCTTTTCGCCCGACGGCCAGAAGGTGATCATGAGCCTGCTGCGCGACGACGGCAATTCCAACATCTTTGCCATGGATCTGCGCAGCCGCTCGACCACCCGGCTGACCAACTCGACCGCCATCGACACCTCGCCCTCTTATTCGCCCGACGGCAGCAAGGTGGTGTTCACTTCCGACCGTGGCGGCCGCGCGCAGATCTATGTGATGGGCGCCGACGGCTCGGGCCAGACCCGCATCTCGTTCGGCGACGGCGTCTATTCGACGCCGGTGTGGTCGCCGCGCGGCGACCTCGTCGCCTTCACCAAGCAGACCGGCGGCGAATTCCAGATCGGCGTCATGAAGACCGACGGTTCGGGCGAGCGCATCCTCTCCTCGGGCTTCCAGCAGGAGGGACCGACCTGGGCGCCCAACGGCCGCGTGCTGATGTTCTTCCGCGACTCCGCCGGCGGCCCAAAACTGGTTTCCGTCGATCTCACCGGCCGCAACGAACAGTCGATCCCGACCGCGAATTTTGCTTCCGACCCGGCGTGGTCGCCGCTGCTGGAGTAACTAAGTTTCGGCCTGGCCCGCTCGCTTCGTTGCAACTCGGCAACACTACCTTAAAAGCCCCGTTTTGGGGCTTTTTTCACGCCAAAGTCGCGTTTTGGCCGCATTTCCGCCTACGGTCCGCGACCATTGTGGCATCAGGTCATTTTGGCTGGGGACGGCGGCTGAAACCAAATTTTAACCGTGTTTCTTGAATGCCGGTTAACCCAAACGTGGTTACTGGGTGATCAACGAAGTCACTCGAATACGAAGGAGAGGCGGCATGGGCCGTATCGCAGCACTTACCAGAAACCCGGCGATGATCGCCCTGATCGCGATGCTCGCCATCACCGGTTGCGCCTCGAAGAAAACCCCGAACAACGCTGCCGATCTCGGTCTCAATGGCGCGGGTGCGGCAACGCCGGGCTCGGCGCAGGACTTCACCGTCAACATTGGCGACCGCATCTTCTTCGACACGGACTCGACCGCGATCCGCGCCGATGCGCAGACGACGCTGTCGCGCCAGGCGCAGTGGCTCAACCAGTACAAGCAGTACGCCATCGTCGTCGAAGGCCATGCCGACGAACGCGGCACGCGTGAATACAATCTGGCTCTCGGCGCCCGCCGCGCCGCCGCCACCCGCGACTTCCTGGTCGCCAGGGGCGTTTCGGCGAGCCGATTGAAGACGATTTCCTACGGCAAGGAACGTCCGGTCGCGGTCTGCGACGACATCTCCTGCTGGTCGCAGAATCGCCGCGCGGTCACCACGCTCTCCGGCGCCGGCTCCTGATAGGCAAGACGGCGGCGCCTTAGTCGCATAATTGCAACACCTCCATGCGAAAGGCGGCCTTGTGGCCGCCTTTTTCACTTTCGGCCTCGGAAACAAACCCGGAAACAAAATTTGGCCGAAGTCTCGCCTCCTGCTAAGAGCCGAGGGCGTTGTGCCGGTCCCACTTTGATCGGAAGGCGCGAACAGGCTCACGATTTTCACGGCGAGAGGCACATGCATTTCAGATCGGTCTTGAGCGGCACGCTTGCGCTGCTGCTCGTATCAGGCTTCGCGGCTTCTGCGAGCGGCACCGGACAACCCGCGGATAGCGGCTTTTCCTTCCATCTGCCGACGCTCGGCATTTTCGGCAAGAAGGAGAAGCCGGAGCAGCAACAGATCGCGCAGCAGCAGGACGGCACCGCCGCCGCGGGGCTGGAAGATCAGCTCCGGCAGATGAACGGCAAGCTCGAGGAACTCAACTTCCAGATCCTGCAGATGCAGGAGCAGATGCGCAAGCAGCAGGAAGACAACGAGTTCCGCTTCCAGCAGTTGGAAGGCGGCTCCAGCGGGCAGCCGCCGGCCCAGAAGAAATCGGAGGCCGCGCCGCAGGACGGTGGCGCGGGCACCGGCGTCGCCGAGGCCCCGGCAGACCAGGCGCCGGCCGATGCCGGCGCGCAGCCGGATGGCGGCCAGAGCGTCGGCGAGGTCATCGTCGAATCGCAGACCGGCGATCCCGGCAAGGTGATCAACGGCACGCCGCCCAAGACCTTCGGCACCATCACCGTCGACAAGAACGGCAATGTAATCGACGCCGGCGGCAACACGCAGGCAGCGGCGCCGGCGGAAGGTGCGGCTCCCGCCGCCGAGGCGCCGGCTGCCGGGGCTAAGACCGGCAAGTCGGACGGCACGGTGGTGGCGGCGCTGCCTGCCACCAACAACCCGGAAGAGATCTACCGCAACTCCTACCAGTTCATCCTGTCGGGCGACTACAGCACCGCCGAGCAGGGTTTTCGCGACCACATCGCCCGGTTCCCGAAGGACGCCAAGGCGGCGGACGCGCATTACTGGCTTGGCGAATCGCTGCTTGGCCAGCAGAAGTATCATGACGCTGCCGAGGTTTTCCTCTCCGCCAGCAAGGACTATCCGAAGGCCAAGAAGGCGCCTGACATGCTCCTGAAGCTTGGCGTGTCGCTGGTCGGCCTCAAGCAGAAGGATGTCGCCTGCGCCACCTTCGGCGAGATCGGCAAGCGCTATCCCGATATTTCGGCCGCGCTCAAGGAACGCGTCAAGCAGGAGAGGGCGCTGGCGGCGTGCTAGTCTTTGCCGTGTTGTCCCAGAACCGGGACCACTTTTACGCGACATGCACTGATGCTCGATACCGAGCCTGACCTTTCGAGTTTTTCGCAGATCGACTTTACCAACGGCGCGCTTGCGGCCGTATCCGGCGGCAGCGACTCGACCGCCCTCCTTCTTCTCCTCAAGGCTCACCTCGACCGTAGCGCCCCGACAGCCCGGCTGCTGGCGGTGACGATCGACCACGGCCTGCGTCCGGAAGCAGCAGTCGAAGCGCGCAGCATGGCAAAGCTCTGTGCGGAGCGCGGCATTGCGCACCGGACGCTCAACTGGTCCGGCGCCAAGCCGTCGACCGGCCTGCCCGCGGCGGCGCGCGAGGCGCGCTACCGGTTGCTGGCCGAGGCAGCGCAGGCGCAAGGCATTGGTGTGATCGTGACCGGCCACACCGCCGACGACCAGGCCGAGACCGTCCTGATGCGAGCCGCGCGGAATGACGGGCGAGAGCTTGCAGGCCGAGGTCTCGCCGGCATGGCGCCGGCCACCCTCTATGACTGGCGGATCTGGATCGCGCGGCCGCTGCTCGGCGTACGGCGCGCGGCGTTGCGCGCTTTCCTGCAGCGCGAACATGTCGGCTGGGCGGAGGATCCGACCAACATCGACACGAATTTCGAACGCCCGCGCATCCGCGCCGTGCTCGGCGAAGACCGGAGCGGGCAGCGTTTTGCCGAAGCGATCGGCCTGGCCAGGCGGGCCGCCGGCGAGCGCGAACAACTCGGTCGCCGCGCCGCCGCCCTGATCGGTGAATTTGCCAGCCGGCCGGCGAGGGGTCTCATCCGTCTCGATCCCGGTCTTGCCGAAGCTGACGACACGCGAGCCGCGGTCTATGCGCTGCGTGTCCTGCTGGCGGCGACGGGCGGCACCGCCTTGTTGCCGGACCAGGCGCGCGGCGAAGCGCTGTTCGAGCAAATGCGGGCCGGTCGGCTTTGCGCCACATTGTCGCGGGCGGTCGTCGATATCAGGCGAAACGGCATCTTCCTGCGCCGTGAATCGCGCGACCTGCCGCGTTCCGCGCCGATAGCTGGCACTCTGCTCTGGGACGGTCGCCGGCGGATCACGCCAGACATCGAAGCCGGGGCGATCACATTGGGCGACAGTTCGGGTGCATGGTTGATCGCGCCGCTTGGCGCTGCTGCCGCCGCCAAAACGCCGATTGCCGGGGATGGCGCGCCGCCAAGCCTTGTGCGCGCCGCCCTGGCTGCGGAACCGGCGCTATGGCGCGGCGGCGAATGCCTTGGTTTTGCAGGGGATGTAGCGGCGGCGGCGGCAATCGCCGTCAGCCCCGCCGTTGCGCCCTTTGCCCGTTTTCTGCCGTGCTTCGATCTGGTGTTGGCGCAGGCCGTGGCCGAGTTGATCGGCGCACCGCCTGTCCCGGCTTGCCCTTTGGCCGCCACAGTGCCGGTTGATCATGGCGCGAAAGCTTAACCCAGACGTGCTGTTATGCTTGGCAAGGGGGGGCGCTCTCCCTATGTTAGGCGCAAGTTTCCTCTCATGACGCGTGTCCCAGCGGGCACCAACGGGACAATTGATGAATCCGAATTATCGCAATCTCGCGCTCTGGGCGATCATAGCGGTCCTGCTCATTGCTCTCTTCAATCTGTTCCAGACGCCGCAGACTCGCGGGGCCTCGACCGACGTTCCCTATTCGCAGTTCCTGCAAGAGGTCGCGGCCGGCCGGGTCAAGACGGTGGTCATCGCCGGCGCCCGCATCACGGGCACCTACGCCGACAACGCCAATGGCTTCCAGACCTATTCGCCTGGCGATCCGCAGCTGGTCTCGCGGCTGCAGGACAAGAACGTCACCATCAATGCGCGGCCTGAGTCGGACGGTTCCAACTCGCTGTTCAGCTATCTGATCTCCTACCTGCCGATGATCCTGATCCTTGGCGTGTGGATATTCTTCATGCGCCAGATGCAGTCCGGCTCCGGCCGCGCCATGGGTTTCGGCAAGTCGAAGGCCAAGCTTCTCACTGAGGCGCATGGCCGCGTCACCTTCCAGGATGTCGCCGGCGTCGACGAGGCCAAGGAAGATCTGGAAGAGATCGTCGAGTTCCTGCGCGATCCGCAGAAGTTCCAGCGCCTCGGCGGCAAGATCCCGCGCGGCGTGCTTCTGGTCGGACCTCCCGGCACCGGCAAGACGCTGCTCGCCCGCTCCGTCGCCGGCGAAGCGAATGTGCCGTTCTTCACCATTTCGGGTTCCGACTTCGTCGAGATGTTCGTCGGCGTCGGCGCAAGCCGTGTCCGCGACATGTTCGACCAGGCCAAGAAGAATGCTCCCTGCATCATCTTCATCGACGAAATCGACGCCGTCGGCCGCCATCGCGGCGCCGGCCTCGGCGGCGGCAATGACGAGCGCGAACAGACGCTGAACCAGCTGCTGGTCGAGATGGACGGCTTCGAGTCCAACGAGAGCATCATCCTGATCGCCGCTACCAACCGGCCCGACGTGCTCGACCCGGCGCTGTTGCGTCCGGGCCGTTTCGACCGCCAGGTGGTGGTGCCGAACCCCGACATCGTCGGCCGCGAGAAGATCCTGAAGGTGCATGTGCGCAACGTGCCGCTGGCGCCGAATGTCGACCTCAAGGTGATCGCGCGCGGCACGCCGGGCTTCTCGGGTGCCGACCTGATGAACCTGGTCAACGAATCCGCTCTGATGGCGGCGCGCCGCAACAAGCGCCTTGTCACCATGGCCGAGTTCGAGGACGCCAAGGACAAGATCATGATGGGCGCCGAGCGCCGCTCGTCGGCCATGACCCAGGCCGAAAAGGAGCTCACGGCCTATCACGAGGCCGGCCATGCCATCCTGGCGCTCAACGTGCCGTCGGCCGATCCGCTGCACAAGGCGACCATCATCCCGCGCGGCCGCGCGCTCGGCATGGTCATGCAGCTGCCGGAAGGCGACCGCTATTCGATGAGCTACAAATACATGATCTCGCGGCTTGCCATCATGATGGGCGGCCGCGTTGCCGAGGAGTTCAAGTTCGGCAAGGAGAACATCACCTCGGGCGCCTCCTCGGACATCGAGCAGGCGACCAAACTGGCGCGCGCCATGGTCACGCGCTGGGGCTTCTCCGACAAGCTCGGCCACGTCGCCTATGGCGACAACCAGGAAGAGGTTTTCCTCGGCCATTCGGTGGCGCGCACGCAGAACGTCTCGGAAGAGACTGCGCAGATCATCGACGCCGAAGTACGCCGCCTGATCGACGAGGCCTATGTCACGGCCAAATCCATTCTGACCAAGAAGAAGAAGGAATGGATCGCTCTGGCGCAGGGCCTGCTCGAATACGAGACGCTTTCGGGCGAAGAGATCAAGCAGCTGATCGCCGGGCAGAAGCCCGCGCGAGATTTGGGGGATGATACCCCCACAAGCCGCGGCTCGGCTGTGCCGAAGTCCGGCCGCCGCAAGAAGGGTCCCGAGCCCGAAGGCGGCATGGAGCCTCAGCCATCGAGCTGAGCTGACATCACTTGATGCAAGAAAACGCCGCGGCTCAATCCGCGGCGTTTTGCTATTCAGGGTCTCTCAAAGAGCATGCGGGACGGATGCATTTGCTTTGCCGGGGCGCACACCGTCAGTCCGGCCAGCATGTTGCTTGCCCCATCTGGCCAGCGGGATCAGGGCATTGTCCAGCTCGATGCCGAATTCGGTAATCGAGTATTCGACCCTCGGCGGCACCTCGGGAAAGATTTCGCGATGGACGATGCCGTCGGCCTCCATTTCGCGCAGCTGTTGGATCAGCATCTTTTCGCTGATGTCAGGCACCAGCCGCTTCAGCTCACCGAATCGTGCCGGCGCCTTGTGAATCTGCCAGAGCAGTAGCGCCTTCCATTTGCCGCTGATGACCTCCAGCGCCGGCCCCAATCCGCAACTATCTGGCTGTTTCTTTCCCATGTTTCATCCAATTCTGAGCAATCGGTGGGTAGCTTACATTTTTGTCGGTACTTGAGAAAAACCAAGCCGGTCCATAGCTTCAAACCAGCTCGCCGGCATCGGCGAACACCACAACATCATATCGGTACCTCGCTTCGACCTGCAAAGGCCGTCGGCGGCCGGATTTTGTCAAAAAGGGATGGATCATGACACGATACGCAAACAAGAAGGCCGTTGTCATCGGCGGGACGCACGGCATGGGGCTCGCCGTTGCCGAAGCCCTGATCGAAAGCGGCGCCGAGGTCCTGGTCACCGGCCGCGACCAGCGCAACATCGAGGCCGCGCGAGCCAAGCTGCTTTCGCGAGCTCATGTCGTGCGGTCCGATATCTCAGACATGGCCGATATCGTCACGCTCGGTGCCGAAGTGGGGCAGAAGCTTGGCCACATCGACTTCCTTCACGTCAATGCCGGGGTGGCCAATCTCGAACCCGTGGAGCGGGTCACCGAGGACAGTTACGATCGCACCTTCGACATCAACACCAAAGGCGCTTTCTTCACCGCGCAGCGCCTGCTGCCCCTCATCAGGGATGGTGGCGCGATAGTCTTCACCTCGTCGATCACCGACGAATCCGGCACCGGCGGCATGAGCGTCTATTCCGGATCGAAGGCGGCACTGCGCGCCTTCGCCAAGGTCCTGGCCGCCGAGCTTCTGCCGCGCCGGATCCGCGTGAATGTGGTCAGCCCTGGTTTCATCGATACGCCGACGATGGGTGTGGCCGACGCCTCGGCCGAGGAGCGGGCCGCCTTCATGGCGATCGGCGACGCGGTCACGCCGATGAAGCGCCACGGCACAATGGAGGAGGTGGCGCGCGCAGTGCTGTTCCTGGCGTTCGACGCGACCTTCACCACGGGCGCGCGGCTGACCGTGGACGGTGGCCTTGGCCAGGACCTGAGCCCGACACCGGCGTAACCGCGCAACAAACCGAGGAGAAGCAGAATGAGCGATATAACAGTAATCGGTCTCGGCGCCATGGGCACGGCGCTTGCCGAAGCCTTTCTGAACCAGGGACATGCGGTGACGGTGTGGAACCGTTCTCCGGCAAGGGCTGAGGCTTTGGCAGCCACGGGCGCCATTGTGGCCAAGAGTGTCGAGGAAGCCGTCAGATCGAGTCCACTGATCGTGGCGTGCCTGCTTGTCTATGACACCGTTGGTGAGGTGCTCGGCCCAAGCCGAGCCGCGCTGTCGGGCCGCACATTGGTCAATCTCACCAACGGCACCCCCGAGCAGGCGCGGGCGATGTCGGGCTGGGCGGTGAGCCAGGGCGCCAGCTATATCGACGGCGGCATCATGGCGGTGCCGCCGATGGTGGGCGGGCCGCACGCCTTGATTCTCTACAGCGGTTCGCGCCAGGCGTTCGATGCCTGTTCGGGGCAGCTCGGAGCGCTCGGCACCAGCAAATATCTCGGTGAGGATCCAGGCCTCGCGCCGCTCTATGATATTTCGCTTCTGACCGGCATGTACGGCATGTTCGCGGGCGTTCTGCAAGCGTTGGCATTGACGGGCGCAGCAGGAATCCCTGCCGGCGAGTTCATGCCGCTGCTGGCCTCCTGGCTTCAGTCGATGCAAGGCCTGCTGCCGAAATGGGCGGAACAGATCGACAGTGGCGATCACACCAGCAATGTCGTTTCCAACCTGGGCATGCAGGCTGATGCCTACGTCAATCTCATCGATGCCAGCAGGTCGGCTGATGTCAGCACCGAACTCGTCTTGCCGATGCAAAGCCTGATGAAGCGCGGGGTGGCTGCTGGCCAGGCCAATGCCGATCTTACAAGACTGGTCGCACTGCTCCAACTCTCGAAACAAGGCGCTTGACGGGGCAAGACCCAAGAGAAGGCCCGCCAACCTTGCGGTTGGGGGCCTTCGATCTTCAAACGCTGCTGGTCGATCAGCTCTTCAGCTTGGCGTTGCAGAGGCTGTAATAGCCGCCGCCCTTCTGGATCCAGCGAAGGCCGTTCAACGTACCCGCGTCCTTGTTGCCGTGGTAGCCCTGCAGGCAGGTCTTCATACGCGCCTTCGAGGGCTTCTCGGTCTTGAATTCGGCGGCGAGGGTGGTCGGGAATGTCACGCCCGTCGGCGCTACAACGGGGGCGACCGCCGCGCTGGTTTCCTTCTTCGGCTGCGGCTGGGTTTTGACCGCATCCGTACTGGCACTCTCCGCAGCTGACGTCGCACACTTCTCGGTGCGGAAAGCGGTCCAATCCATGCCGTTCAGAGTGCCGCCTTCCTTGGCTGTGCGATAAGCCTCGCCGCATTCCTTCATTGTCAGTGCGCTTGCAGGGGTGACGCTCCACGCAATCCATGCCGTCACAGCCAATGCCGCCAATTTCAATCTGGACATAAGACCCTCCTGGTTGACAAAAGTTCGATGTCCTTTTGTATACCATTTGTTCTGCATATGTTCAATTGGAATCTTTGCGAACCACCGATATGTCTGGGGTGGGCAGTGTGGGCGAATAGATGATGCCGACAGCTTCCGCGATATGTAGACGTCGATCAACGCCGGGTGTGTTCGAGCGCAATAAAAAGGCCCGCGCATGCTGCGATGCGCGGGCCTCTGTCTGGAGAATATGGCTACGCGATCAGCTCTTCAGCTTGGCATTGCAGAGGCTGTAGAAGCCGCCGCCCTTCTGGATCCAGCGCAGGCCATTCAGCGTGTTGGCGTCCTTATTGGCGTAGTAGAGCTCGAGGCAGGTGTGCATGCGGCCCTTGGCCGGCGTCTCGCCGGCGTATTTCTTCGAGATCGCGGCCGGGAACTTCACGCCCTTGGGAGCGGTGACCGAGGGCTTCTCGGGCTCGCTGGTATAGGTCGCCTCGCTCGGAGCGGGCACGGTGTCGTCGTCATCTACGCCTGCGCCGCATTCGGCCTTGCGGAAGTCGTTCCACTTCTTGCCGCCCAGAGTATTGGCAGACTTGGCAGCCTGGTACTTGGCGCTGCAATCGGCCATGCTCAGGCCCTTGCCGCTGCTGTCGGCAGCTGCCTTGGTGGTTGCCTTGGCGGGTGCTGCCGCGGCCGAGGCCCCGGCGGCGCATTCGGTCTTGCGGAAGTCGTTCCACTTCACGCCGTTCAGCGTGCCGGCGGCCTTTGCCGCCTGGTATTTGGTGCTGCATTCCTTGGCCGTCAGGCCCTTGGCGCCATCGTCGGTTGTGGCTGCGGCCTTGGTCGTGGCCTTGGCCGGTTCTGCCGAGGCGGATGCGCCGGCGGCGCATTCGGTCTTGCGGAAGTCGTTCCACTTTGCGCCATTGAGCGTACCGGCGGCCTTGGCAGCCTGGTACTTAGCGCTGCATTCCTTGGCCGTCAGACCCTTGGCGCCGTCATCAGCAGCGGCGGCCTTGGTCGTGTCCGTCTTGGCCGCAGCGGCCTTCTTGGCCGCCGGCTTTGCGGTCTCGGTGGTGGCCGCCGCGTCGGTGCCGCACTCGGCCTTCCGATACTGATTCCAGGTCTGCCCGTTCAGCGTGCCGGCGTCCTTGGCGGCATTATACTTGGTACTACACTGGGCCATGGTCAGCGCGTTGGCGGGCGCCGCCATGAACAAGGTTGCGACGGCAAGACCCGTCAAAGTTGCAAGTCGGTGGATGAGCATGGCGTTCTCCCGTTGCTGCGCCCATAGGTTGTACCTGTGTCAATCAATAGCTCTCAACGCTAGGCTGCGCCAGATGCTAAACGGCGTTCTCCCGATAAGGTGATGGACCCTTGCGATCTGCCCCTCCAACAGTCCGGCTTACCGGCCCAATCTGCGCAGTGTGGCCCAGTGTGAATGCTATATTGCGGCAACACCGTGTCATGATACGCTGCCAACGCTCCGAACAGCCTGCTACAATGATTTTCTAAGAATTGGTAATATACAATCACACAATGTGATAGTCGGGCTCGGACCAATTGTGGCATTACGAGCCGGCTGAAAACCGACGGGGATTCTGGCAAGCATGGCAGGACGTTATTTTGGCACCGACGGCATTCGCGGGCGCGCCAACAAGTTTCCAATGACGGCTGAGATTGCGATGCGGGTCGGCATGGCCGCCGGCCTGTCGTTCCAGCGCGGCAGCCATCGCCACCGCGTCGTGCTCGGCAAGGACACCAGGCTGTCCGGCTACATGATCGAAAACGCCATGGTGTCCGGCCTGTGCGCGGCCGGCATGGATGTGTTCCTGCTCGGCCCGATCCCGACACCGGCGGTCGCCATGCTGGTGCGCTCGCTGCGCGCCGATATCGGCGTCATGATCTCGGCCTCGCACAACCCTTATTACGACAACGGCATCAAGCTGTTCGGTCCCGATGGCTACAAGCTCTCCGACGAGATCGAGGAGCGCATCGAGAGCATGCTCGACAAGGATATCGAACTGGCGCTCGCCGATTCCGACGGGCTCGGCCGCGCCAAGCGCGTCGACGGCGTGCATGACCGCTACATCGAATTCGCCAAGCGCACGCTGCCGCGCTCGATGTCGCTGTCGGGTCTCAGGATCGTCGTCGATTGCGCCAATGGCGCAGCCTACAAGGTGGCGCCTGCCGCACTTTGGGAACTGGGCGCCGAGGTCATTGCCATCAATGTCGATCCGAACGGTTTTAACATCAACAAGGAATGCGGCTCGACCCATCCGGCCGGCCTGCAGAAGAAGGTGCATGAAGTGCGCGCCGATATCGGCATCGCACTCGACGGTGATGCCGACCGTGTCGTCATCGTCGACGAGAACGGCACCATCGTCGACGGTGACCAGATCATGGCGCTGATCGCCGAGTCCTGGCACCAGAGCGGGCGACTGGCCGGCGGCGGCGTCGTCTCGACGGTGATGTCCAATCTCGGCCTCGAACGCTTCCTTGGCGACATGAAGTTGCAGCTGCATCGCACCAAGGTCGGCGACCGCTATGTCGTTGAGCATATGCGCGCGCATGGGTTGAATGTCGGCGGCGAGCAGTCGGGCCACATTGTGCTGTCCGATTTCTCGACCACTGGCGACGGGCTGGTCTCGGCGCTGCAGGTGCTGGCCTGCATCAAGCGGCAGAACCGGCCGGTTAGCGAATTGTCGAAGAAATTCGAGCCGGTGCCGCAGCTGTTGAAGAATGTCCGCATCGCCGGCGGCAAGCCGCTTGAAGAAGCCTTGGTCAAGGCGGCGATCGAAGATGCGCGCAACCGTCTTGGCAAGGCCGGCCGCCTGGTCATACGGCCCTCCGGCACCGAGCCGCTGATCCGCGTCATGGCCGAGGGCGACGACCCACAGCTGGTCGAGGCCGTGGTCAACGACATCGTCGACATCATTTCGGAAACGCGCAGCGCCGCCTGATTGCGCTGCCTCCAACGGCAGGGGCGAACTGCCGGCTCAAGACTTCAAGCCCGCCTGCAGGCGGGCTTTTTGTTTCGGCCAGGGTTGGTCCCAGCGTTATGCCGGCGGAGACTGTTTGCTAAAATGTCGAGAATTCGTGGTTAATCGACAGGGTTAAACGCCTTTTAACTTTTCCACTTCATTATCCACAACTGAGGTCAATCACATTCGGGCAAGTTGGACTTTCCCGACGGTTCTCAGGGGTGACAAACATGTTCAATACAGCAAAAAAGGCCCTCCTTGCCGCGCTGTTCGCAGGTGTGGCCGGGCCAGTATTCGCCGCCGATCTGGCGGAGCCGCCGGTGGTCGAAGAGGCGCCGGCGCCGATCGCCTACGAGCAGCCGGCCGATTTCGGCGGCTGGTACATCCGCGGCGACATCGACTATCATAAATCGGATTTGCGCGGCATCGACTATATCACCTACGGGCCGCCTCCCGGCAGCAATGTTTTCGATTCCGGCGAGCTTAAGGGCGGCTTCTCACTCGGCGCCGGCATTGGCTACAAGATCAACGATCATTTCCGTACCGACCTGACAGCCGACTATTGGTTCGCTTCGGACTTCAACGGATCAACCAACGATGGCGTTACGACCTCCGTCGAAGTGTCGAAAATGAGCGCATTGCTGCTCTTGGCCAACGCCTATTACGATATCGGCACCTGGCACGGCATCACGCCTTATGTTGGCGCTGGCATCGGCGGCGCGCACGTCAAATGGGATACCGTCCACGACCCGAACACAACCGAGACCAACCCCGGGTCGAAGAATTGGCGCTTTGCCTACGCGCTCATGGCCGGCGCGTCCTATTGCCTTACCGACAGGGTGATCCTGGATGCCGGCTATCGCTACTCTCACATTGAGGGGGGCCGCATGTTCGACTTCGACGTGAGCAGTTCCGGGCCCGGCTTCGACCATGGCATCAACACACATGAGGTACGAGGCGGTCTGCGCTATCAGTTCGGCGGCAATAATGGTTGCACATCGCCGGAGCCCTACGTTCCAGAGCCGGAGCCGATCTACACCAAGTAGTCGCTTCGAAATCTAGGAATTCGCGAACCGCCCGGTCTTGCCGGGCGGTTTTCGTTTGCCGATGTTTGCGCGTTTTCAACCGGCCGCGTGTGCCGAAGAAACCCAATCGAAATCAATTCGGTACGCCGCGTTATCCTTAACCCTGACTTAACCACTATGGTTAACAATGCTTGGTGAAACGGCGCTTGCGATCAAAATGACGGGCGCCAATTTCAGGAGCCGGGGACCCATGAATTTCAAATCGCTGACAGCGCCGGCGCTCGCCGCACTCGTCCTTGTGCCGCTGACGCCGGCGCAGGCCGCGGACTACGATCCGCCGATCTATGTCGATCAGGCGCCGGACTATCAACCGGTCGAGGTCGGCTCGGGCTGGTATCTGCGCGGCGACGTCTCTTATCTGGCGCAGAAGAGCTACGAGGATCAGGATTTCACCTTCGCCCCCGCGAGCTTCAGCGAGAAGCAGGATCCGGCCTTTGCCAGCATCGGCTTCGGCTACCACTTCAACGACTATCTGCGCGGCGACGTCAATCTTGGCTATCTGCCCGGCAACAAGATCGGCGTCGGCTTTGACGATTCGGCGACGCCGCCGCCGGGTGGTGCGACCATCGCGTCGGCATCGCTGCAAAATTATTCCCTGTCGGGCATGGTCAATGGCTATGTCGATCTCGGCACTTATGTCGGGATCACGCCCTACCTCGGCGCCGGCATTGGGCTGGTCCGGAGCAAATACAAGCTGTCGGCGAGTTACCTCACCGACAATGTCGACCCTACGGATGATTTCGTCCGGAACGACAACAAGACCCAGTATTCCCTCGCCTACACGCTGGATGCGGGCCTGGCCTATCAGGTGACCAAGAATGTTTCTGTAGATCTCGGCTACCAGTACTTCTCCGCGCCGGATGCCGAATATGTCACGGCCGAGAGCCTGACCTCCTATCCGATCCGCAAGGGCATCAGCAATCATCAGGTCAAGCTCGGCCTGCGCTACGACCTCTGGTAGGAAGCTTGCTGTTCGGAAGCCCAACGGCGGATCTCTTCGATCCGCTGTTTGCGTTTTAGCCCACGACATGCTGATCCCGTATCGCCGGTATCCCGCCAGCGACAAAAACTTTCCTCTTGACGCCTGAGGGCTGAACGCATATCGCCGTCCGTGGGCCACCCCTCCCCAACGAGGGGCCACTATCTGGAAGGATAGACCACGATGACGACGCATACGAAGCCCGGACTCCGTCCGGCAAACCCCAATTTCTCCTCAGGTCCCTGCGCAAAACGCCCCGGCTGGTCGGTCGAGGCGCTGAAGAATGCTGCGCTCGGCCGTTCGCACCGCGCCAAGATCGGCAAGACCAAGCTCGAACAGGCCATCGAGTTGACGCGCGAGATTCTCCAGGTTCCGGCCGATTACCGTATCGGCATCGTGCCGGCGTCGGACACGGGTGCTGTCGAGATGGCGCTGTGGTCGCTGCTCGGTGAACGCGGTGTCGACATGGTGGCATGGGAAAGCTTTGGCTCGGGCTGGGTGACCGATGTCGTCAAGCAGCTGAAGCTCGCCGATATCAGAAAGGTCGAGGCAGGCTATGGCGAACTGCCGGATCTCACCAAGATCGATTTCGACCGCGATGTGGTCTTCACCTGGAACGGCACGACCTCAGGCGTGCGCGTGCCGAATGGCGATTTCATACCGGCGGATCGCAAGGGCCTGACCATCTGCGATGCCACCTCAGCGGCATTCGCGCAAAAGCTCGATTTCCAGAAGCTCGACGTCGTCACCTTCTCCTGGCAGAAAGTGCTGGGCGGCGAGGGCGCACACGGCATGCTGATCCTGTCGCCTCGCGCCGTCGAGCGACTGGAAACCTACAAGCCGGCGTGGCCGCTGCCGAAAATCTTCCGCCTGACCTCGGGCGGCAAGCTGATCGAAGGCATCTTCAACGGCGAGACCATCAACACGCCGTCGATGCTGTGCGTCGAGGACTATCTCGATGCGCTTCATTGGGCGAAGTCGATCGGCGGTCTCGATGCGTTGATTGCCAGAGCCGATGCCAATGCCGCCGTGCTCGATGGCTTTGTCGACAAGTCGTCCTGGCTCGGCCATCTCGCGGTCGATGCGGCGACACGGTCCAACACGTCCGTATGTCTGTCCTTCACCGACGCCGATGTCGCGGCGCTCGACGCCAACGGGCAAGCGGCTTTCGCCAAGGCGATCGTCTCTGTGCTCGACAAGGAAGGCGTCGCGTACGACATCGGCTCCTATCGTGACGCACCTCCCGGTCTGCGCATCTGGTGCGGCGCCACCGTCGAGACCTCCGATCTCGAAGCGCTGCTGCCTTGGCTCGACTGGGCCTTCGCCACGCAGAAGGCTTCGCTGAAGGCCGCAGCCTGAGATTTCGTGGTGGCCTGCGGGCCGCCCTTTCCCGACAATCCAGTTCAAGGAGGCCGCCATGGCGCCCCGCGTTCTCGTCTCTGACAAACTCTCCACCACCGCCGTCCAGATATTCAAGGACCGCGGTATCGAGGTCGACTATTTGCCCGATCTCGGCAAGGACAAGGAAAAGCTGCTCGAAGTCATCGGCCAGTATGATGGCCTTGCCATCCGCTCGGCGACCAAGGTCACGGAAAAACTGATCAACGCAGCGACAAGACTCAAGGTCGTCGGCCGCGCCGGCATCGGTGTCGACAATGTCGACATCCCCGCGGCGAGCCGCAAGGGCATCATCGTGATGAACACGCCCTTCGGCAATTCGATCACCACGGCCGAACATGCGGTGGCGATGATCTTTGCACTCGCCCGGCAGATCCCGGAGGCCAATGCCTCGACCCATGCCGGCAAATGGGAAAAGAACCGCTTCATGGGCGTCGAGATCACCGGCAAGACGCTGGGCGTCATCGGCTGCGGCAATATCGGCTCGATCGTTGCCACGCGCGGCGTCGGCCTGAAGATGCATGTCGTCGCCTTCGATCCGTTCCTGTCGGACAAGCGCGCCGAGGAACTCGGCGTCGACAAGGTCGAGCTGGACGAGCTTTTCGCCCGCGCCGATTTCATCACGCTGCACACGCCGCTGACCGACAAGACGCGCAACATCATCGACGCGGCGGCGATCGCCAAAATGAAGAACGGCGTGCGCATCATCAATTGCGCGCGTGGCGGGCTCATCGTCGAAGCCGACCTGGTCGCGGCGCTGAAGAGCGGCAAGGTGGCGGGCGCCGGCGTCGATGTGTTCGAGGTCGAACCGGCGGAAAACAACGCGCTGTTCGGCATGGAGAATGTGGTGGCAACGCCGCATCTCGGCGCCTCGACAGCGGAAGCGCAGGAAAATGTCGCGCTCCAGGTGGCCGAGCAGATGGCCGACTATCTGATCAAGGGTGCGGTTTCGAATGCCATCAACATGCCCTCGATCACGGCCGAGGAAGCACCGCGGCTAAAGCCGTTCGTCAAGCTCGCCGAAGTGCTCGGCGCCTTTGTCGGCCAGGTCACCGAGGACCCGATCAACGAGGTCGAGATCCTGTTCGACGGCTCGACCGCGACGATGAACACGCGTGCCTTGATCAGTGCCACGCTTGCCGGACTGATCCGGCCGCAGGTCGCCGACGTCAATATGGTGTCGGCGCCGATCATGGTGAAGGAGCGCGGCATCATCGTCGCCGAGGTCAAGCGCGACAAGTCGGGCGTGTTCGACGGCTACATCAAGCTGACGGTGAAGACCGAGCACATGACGCGCTCGATCGCCGGCACCTGCTTCTCCGACGGCAAGCCGCGCTTCATCCAGATCAAGGGCATCAATCTCGACGCCGAGGTCGGCCAGCACATGCTCTACACAACCAATGCCGACGCGCCCGGCATTATCGGCCTGCTCGGCACGGTGTGCGGCGAGAACGGCGTCAACATCGCCAACTTCCAGCTCGGCCGCAACCGGCCGGGCGGCGACGCGATTGCGCTGCTCTATCTCGACGCGCCGTTCCCGGAAAAAGTGCTGGAACAGGTCAAGGCGCACAAGTCCATCGACTCGGCCAAGCGGCTGCAGTTCGACATCAACGCAATGTAGTTGACGGCGTGGCGGATGCGGCGGTCCTCCCCCCATCGTTGGGGCGGCCGTCGCAGAGGCCGGTTCAGGTCAATTCGTCTGAGCCGTCGGAGACGCCCACGCGATGCCGATAGACCAATTCCCAGCCCTTCCAGCCTGTAAACAGCAGGACCAGAACCACGATCAGCGACAAGATAAAGCCGGTCGGAATCACGGCCGCCGCTCCACCGACATAACGCGAGTACCAGTTATAAAGCTCGATCAGCACGACGAGCACGTTGCCGCCGGCATGGAGCCATGCCGTCGTGAGATTGCGGATCTGAACATCGCCGAGGACATCCGTCAGGCCGGTAAGAGCGGCCAAGGCGCCCATGATCAGGCCGGCGCCGAGAAGCCAAAGCGATCCGCTGACCCACCCGGGATCGGCTGTTTGCCAGAAAATCAGATCGCAAACGAAGGTGCCGACAAAGAAGGCGATCGGAAACGGAATCAGCATTGGATGAATGGGGTGACCGGCAATGCTTGCTGTGCTGCGAGGGTTATGGCTCATCTTGTTGCCTCCCACGCAAGCAAACTCCGCCAGAGGTAAAATGTTCCAGGTCGGCGCGCGGCAGCAGTTATCGCGACGGCGGCGCAGCGCGGCAGCGGCCAAATGTCATCCGCAGCGGTTCGGTGCCGACATCTTGCGCCCGCTGTATTCGGCGAGCGAAATGCCGCCCAGCACCAGGGCAAGCGCCAGCGCCTGGTAGAGCTGGAATGTCTCGCCGACGATCAGCACTGACAGCAGCGTGCCGAAGATCGGCACCAGATTGATGAACAGCCCGGCACGGTTGGCGCCGATCAGTTCGTTGCCCCTGATGTAAGTGATCTGCGAAATGACCGAAGCGCCGATCGCGGTATAGACGATGACCACCCAGCCGCTGATATCGGGGACGATAACCTTGCCGGCGGCGACCTCCCACAGGAAGAACGGCAGCGAGGTGATGAGGGCAGCGATCGCCAGGGACAACATCAGGCTCTGCCAGCGCATCACCGGCTTCAGCCGCAGCCCGACCGAATAACCGCTGTAGAGGACGACCGCGACCAGCATGATGGCGTCGCCGAAATTGAGTTCCAATGTGAGCAGCCGGCGCGGATCGCCGTGGCAGGCAGTCAAGATGACGCCGAAGATGGTCAGCACCACGCCCGCAATCTGCGCCCAGCTCACGCGCAGGCGGAAGAAGAAGAAATTGGCAATGATGATCAAGACCGGCATCGCCGCCTGTTCGATCGAGACATTGATCGCCGTCGTGTAGTTGAGCGCGGTGTAGAAAATGGTGTTGAATAGAGTGAAGCCGCTGGCGCCAAGTGCAGCCAGGACGAACCAGTGTTTGCGCACCACCGGCCAGTCCTCCCTGATCGTGCGCCAGCCGATCGGCAGCAGGATCGCGACGGCCAGCACCCAGCGCAGGAAGACCAGCGTCATCGGCGAGACGTGACCGACCGCCAGCTTGCCGGCGACGGAATTGCCGCCCCACAGCAAGGTGGTCAGCAGCAGGAACAGGTAGGCGCGTCGATGCATGCGGGATTCCGGCCGCCTGGGAAGTTGTGTTTGCCGGCCTATTGCCCCCGCCGACGCAAGTAAATGATGTCAAAGCCGAAAATTGTTGTGCCTCAGGGCATTTTCGACGGCAAAGAAAGGTCGCGCTTGCGAGGTCTTGACGCTATAGAGGCCTGTCGTTTCGAACCATATCCAGGCCGCCAGGGCGGCATCTCAAGGGAAAAGAAACATGGCCAATGTGGTGGTCGTCGGCTCGCAATGGGGCGACGAAGGCAAGGGCAAGATCGTCGACTGGTTGTCGGAGCGCGCCGACGTGGTCGTGCGCTTCCAGGGCGGCCACAATGCCGGCCATACGCTGGTCGTCGACGGCAAGGTCTACAAACTGTCGCTGCTGCCGTCGGGCGTGGTGCGGCAAGGCAAGCTGTCGATCATCGGCAATGGCGTCGTCTTCGACCCGCACGCCTTTGTCGCGGAAGTGGCAAAACTCAAGGCGCAAGGCGTCGAGGTCACGCCGGACCGCCTGAAAATAGCCGAAAACACCGCGCTTATCCTGTCGCTGCACCGGGAGCTGGACGGATTCCGCGAGGACGCCGCCTCCAATTCCGGGACGAAAATTGGCACGACGCGTCGTGGCATCGGCCCCGCCTATGAGGACAAGGTGGGCCGGCGCGCGGTTCGGGTGATGGATCTGGCGGATTTGGAAACGCTGCCCCTCAAGGTCGACAGGCTGCTGACGCATCACAATGCGCTGCGTCGCGGGCTTGGCCATGGCGAAGTCACGCATGAGGCGATCATGACCGAGCTGACCTCGGTCGCCGATGAGATCCTGCCCTATATGGACCGCGTCTGGAAAATCCTCGACGACAAGCGCCGCGCCGGCGAACGCATCCTGTTCGAGGGCGCGCAAGGCACGCTGCTCGACATCGACCACGGCACATATCCGTTCGTCACCTCGTCCAACACCGTTGCCGGCCAGGCAGCCGCCGGCTCGGGGGTGGGCCCCGGCGCCATCGGCTATGTCCTGGGCATCACCAAGGCCTATACGACGCGTGTCGGCGAAGGCCCGTTCCCGACCGAGCAGAAGAACGAGATCGGCGAATTTCTCGGTACGCGTGGCCACGAATTCGGCGTCGTCACCGGGCGCAAACGCCGTTGCGGCTGGTTCGACGCCGTGCTGGTGCGCCAGGCCGTCGCCGTCAACGGTATCAAGGGCATCGCCCTGACCAAGCTCGACGTGCTCGACGGGCTGGATGAGATCAAGGTTTGCACCGGCTACCGTCTCGACGGCGAAACGATCGACTATCTGCCGGCCAGCCAGGGCGCGCAGGCGCGTGTCGAGCCGGTCTACGAGACGCTCGAAGGCTGGAAAGGCACCACCGCCGGCGCGCGCAGCTGGAACGACCTTCCGGCGCAGGCCGTTAAATACGTCCGTTACATCGAGGAGCTGATCGGCGCACCCGTCGCGCTCCTTTCCACCAGCCCGGAACGGGACGACACGATACTTGTGACCGATCCGTTTCAAGACTAGTTTTCTGAAGCCTTTCCGGGCATCGCGGCCGATTTGCGGGGGCCGGCGCGGAAACAAATACAGGTCGACTGAAGCATGGCAGATTTCGTTGCTATTCTGAAAAAGGCGCTCGACAAGCACGGCGACGAAACGCCCGAAAAGCGTACGCGGATCTATGAAAGCGTTCGTACCATGCTGGCGAAGAAGCTTGCGGAGTATTCGCCGCCGCTGGCCACGGAAGCCATAAGCACGCAGAAGCGATCCCTGGAAGATGCCATCTCGAGCGTCGAGCGCGACTATGCCAGGGCGGTGCCGGCATCCGATCCGCTGGCGGAGCTGGAGCACATCTTCTCCTCCATCGACCGCAACAAGAACCAGTCCAGTCATGTAAAGCCTTCCGCCACGCCTGCGCCGGCCTGGCAGCCGGCGAAACCGGTGCAGCCGGCGCCGACCGCCAGGACAGAGCCGAGCTGGCAGAGGCCCGCGCCGACACCGCCGTCGCCTGCGGCGCGTGCAGAAACCATCGACAAGCAAGCCGTGGAGCTGGACGCCGACGACGACAGCGCCGATGTGTTCGCCAATGACGAGCAGCCGGTCGCGGACACGTTCCAGCGCCTGCGCCCAGCCGAGCGCAGGCGCAGCTATGGCGGGTTGATCGCGGCTGTCGTCGCGCTTCTAGTGGTCGCCGGCGGCGGCTATGGCATCTGGCTGAACAAGGATGCCTTTGGCTCGATGCTGGGCCTCGGCGGCGACACCAAGACGGTCTCGACCGAACCGCTGGTAAAGCCGGCGCCGGCCAAGCCCGCGGCCGATGCACCGGCACCGGCCGCTGCCGGCGAGGGAACGAAGTTCACCCAGCGCCTGTCGCCCGAAGGCGGTGAAACCGACCCCGGTCCCGCGGCCGGTCAAAGCGGCATCGGCGAGGGCGAGTCCGTCGCCGCGCTGACCACACCGCCCCCCCCGGCTCCAGCGCCACCTGCGGCTCCAGCGCCTGCGACCCCGCCGGCCGGCGACGCCGCAGCCACGGGCGCGCCCGCCACGCCGGCGCCCGACGCTTCCGCCACGCCACCGGCAACGCCGCCCGCCGATGGCGTCGCACCGCCGGCCAATGGGGCAGCACCGGCTGATGCCGCCGCCACGCCGCCCGCTGCGCCGGCGGCCGCCGCTCCCGCGCCGACCGTTGCGGTCGGCCAGAAGGCGATCTTCTACGAGGAACGCACCTCGACCGCGCAAGGTTCGGCCGAACCCGGCAGCATCGTCTGGTCGCTGGTGCAGGAATCGCCCGGCGGCGACCTGCCGCCCGAGCCGGCGATCCGCGCCGAGGCGACCATTCCCGGCAAGGACATCCAGCTGCGCATGACCATCCGCCGCAATACCGACCAGACGCTGCCGGCCAGCCACATCATCGAGATGATCTTCCTGACGCCCGAGGGCTTTGACGGCGGTGGCGTCGACAACATCCTGCGCGTCGCCATGAAGAGTTCGGAACAGGATGCCGGCAGCCCGCTGATCGGCATTCCGGCCAAGATCGCCGACGGCTTCTTCCTGGTGGCGCTCAACGACACCAAGGCCGACGAGGACGCCAATATGACCTTGCTTCGAGGCCAGGACTGGATCGACGTGCCGGTGGTCTACAAGACCGGACGCCGGGCGCTGCTGACCATGGAAAAGGGCATTCCGGGCGAGAAGGTGTTCGACGAGGCGCTGAAGGCCTGGCAGGCCAAGACGGCAGGTTGACGGGCGGCAGTAGCGGCTGCCTTCGCTCAGAAGCCCTGGAACAGCATGTCGAGGGCGGCGACGATGTCGTCGTGATGTCTAGAAAGGTTTCCCTCTGGCATCCGCAATTCGGACGCGCTGAAGGCCGACACAAACTGTGTGACCATCACAAGATCTTTGCCGTTTATAGCGAAGGTCGGGTTCAGGCGGCGGCCAGGAAGCGGGGCAATCTCGGGCGGCATCAAAGGAACGACCACCCTCGTGCTCAGCCCTTCAAGCATATCTGACTGCACGTCGAGAAGATAACCGTCGCTCTCGGTACTCCGATAGAAATCGTAACGCGCCATCAGAACGGCCGGTGTTTAGCCAATGGCAGTCCGTTCTTTCGGACATATTCGTTGGAGCTTTCGATGGCTTCCCTGTTTTCTTCTTGCCATCGACGCGTTTTCTCCGCCGCAATCGCTTTCGCGATCCCTGCTTCGGCAGCGCGGGAGATGTTGATGCCCAACGCTTTGGCGTCCTTGATCAACTGAGAGTCAATGGACGTGTTGACAGAGGTCCGCTGAGTTTTTGGCGTCGATTGAAGCACGGAGATGCCTCCTTTCATGCGCACAATATACGCGCATAAAAGACCGCAGGCAATGCTACCCCTCCATCTCCTCACGCAGCATTTCCAGTTCCAGCCACTCTTCCTCGAGTGCGGCCAGCGTGGCGCGTTCCTTGTCGAGGGCGGCGATGGTCTTTTGGAACGAGGCCGGGTCGCGCTCGTAATAGGCGGGATCGGCGATGTTGTTTTCCAAACGCGAGATCGAGGCCATTACCGCCTCGATCTTCTTGGGCAGCGATTCCAGGGCGAATTTCTGCTTGAACGACAGTTTCTTCGACGGCCCTTTTGGCGCTGCCGGCTCGCTCTTGCCCGGCGCCGGCGCATCGCTGGCTTCGGCCTTGGCGCGCGCCTTGCGGTCGTCGAGCCGGGTGCCGCCGCGCTGCGCCAGCATGTCGGAATAGCCACCGGCATATTCGATCCAGCGGCCGCCTCCGTCCGGGGCGATGATGCTGGTGACGGTGCGGTCGAGGAAGTCGCGGTCGTGGCTGACCAGGATGACCGTGCCGGCAAAGCCGGCGACAAGTTCCTGCAACAGTTCCAGCGTCTCCATGTCGAGATCGTTGGTCGGCTCGTCGAGCACCAGAAGGTTGGCCGGCCGCGCCAGAACACGCGCCAGGAGCAGCCGCGCCCGTTCGCCGCCGGACAGCTCGCGCACCGGGGTGCGCGCCTGTTCCGGCTTGAACAGGAAATCCTTCATGTAGGACACGACATGGCGCTGCTCGCCATTGATGACGAGGTTTTCGCCGCGCCCGTCCGTGAGATACTGCGCCAGGGTCTCGGCCGGATCGACCGCCTCGCGCTTCTGGTCGAGCGTGGCGATTTCCAGATTGGTGCCGAGCCGCACCGAGCCGGCATCGGGCTTCATCTCGCCGGTGAGCATCTTCAACAGCGTCGTCTTGCCGGCGCCGTTCGGCCCGACAAGGCCGACGCGATCGCCGCGCTGGATGCGGGTCGAGAAGCCCTTGACCACGGTCAGGTCGCCAAAACTCTTCTCGATGTTCTTGGCCTCGATCACCAGCTTGCCGGATTCGGCGGCGTCGCTGGCCACCATGGTCGCCGAGCCCTCGGCGCCGCGATGGCCGCGAAAACGCTGGCGCATGGTCTGCAGTTCGCCCAGGCGGCGCATGTTGCGTTTGCGGCGAGCCGTCACGCCATAGCGCAGCCAATGCTCCTCGCGCACGATCTGGCGGCCGAGCTTGTGCTGTTCGCGCTCTTCCTCTTCCAGCACAAGGTCGCGCCATTCCTCGAAATGGCCAAAGCCCTTGTCGAGGCGGCGGGTCTGGCCACGGTCGAGCCAGACAGTGGCGCGCGAGACGCGTTCGAGGAAGCGACGGTCGTGCGAGATGACGATCAGCGCCGAAGACGTCCGGACAAGCTCTTCTTCCAGCCATTCGATGACCGACAAATCGAGATGGTTCGTCGGCTCATCAAGCAGCAGAATATCGGGTTCGGGCGCCATGACGCGGGCAAGTGCTGCGCGGCGCGCCTCGCCGCCGGAGAGATCGTTGGGGTTCTCCGTGCCGGCGAGGCCGAGATGCTCCATCAGATATGTGGCGCGGTAGGGATCGTCGGCAGGCCCAAGCCCGGCCTCGACATAGGCGCGCACATTGGCAAAGCCGTCCATGTCGGGCATTTGCGGGAGATAGCGCACCGTTGCCGAAGGCTGGCGGAAGACCTCGCCGTCTTGCGGCTCGATCAGACCAGCAGCAATCTTCAGGAGCGTCGACTTGCCGGAGCCGTTGCGGCCGACGAGCGCGATCTTGTCACCGGCGGACGCCGTCAGTTCGGCGCCATCGAGCAGCGGCGTGCCGCCAAAGGTCAGTCTTATGCCGTCGAGGTTGAGAAGGGGCGGGGCCATGTCAGCTTTCAGGCAAGGGGTAGGGGTGGGCGAGCAGCAGCGCGCGGCCATGGCCGAGCGCGATTTCGAGGCCGCCCCCGGTCGTGTTGGACTTGACCTCGTTCGAGATGGTCAGCGACGAGCCGAACACGACCTCGACATGGTCGAGCGGCCACTTCGCGCCGGACACGGTGAGGCCCGAAAGATCGGAAAAGCCGAGCACCGAAAACAGCGTTCCGTCGGCATAGTCGAAGCCGGCCTTGCCAGGCAGCAGAGGGGCGCCTTCCTGCGCTCCGCTGGTCAACAGCAATTTTGTGCCGGCCTCGGCCAGCCGCAGGCTGAGCGCCAGATGGAGGAAGGCGTGGTCGGCGCGCTTGCCGCCGAAAGCGCCGGCCAGCACCAGGCTGGTGGCGCCGCGTTCCAATGCCGCCGCGATCGCCAGTTCGCCATCGGTCTTGTCCTTTTCGGGAGGAAACACCTCCCGCGGCACGGCGGCGAGATCGGCAGGCAGGTCCGCCGGCACGGAATCGAAATCGCCGACCCACAGCTCCGGCATCACGCCGAGCAGGCGGGCATGATCGATGCCGGCGTCGGCGGCGATGACGCGCGTGCCCGCGACCTGGCGGTCGAGCCGCGGCGTGCGGACGAGATCGCCGCCAAGCAGGATGGTGAATGTGCTCATATCCGCTGGCCCTTACCAGCCCCGCCGACGAAACGGAAGGCCGAGCGGCACCGTCACTCTTTGTTGGAGCATGATCTTTTTCCGGAAACGGATTCCACTTTCCGGGATCACGCTCGGGCAAACTTCCACTTGCGTGGCACCTTGGCCGGGCCTATGTGTCGAAACGCTCTAACGGGGTGCCGGACGCGATCTTCGCGGACCGGCTGAGAGGCAGTCTCGCCAACCCGCTGAACCTGATCCGGTTTGTACCGGCGGAGGGATTAGACGCTTCGGACAGCCCGACGCCTCAATTCCTTTCAACACGAATGAAGGAGGCGCCGATGCGCATTTTTTTGTCCCGTCTTGTCCCAGCGCTTGGGCTTGCTGTTTCGCTACTGGCAAGCCCTGCGTGCGCGCAGGAAAAACTCACGATCTATACCTATGAGAGTTTCACTGCCGACTGGGGTCCAGGCCCCCAGGTGAAGAAGGAATTCGAGGCCGAGTGTGGCTGCAGCGTCGACTTCGTCTCGGTGGCCGACGGCGTCGCGCTGCTCAATCGCGTCAAGCTCGAAGGTGCGTCGACCAAAGCCGATATCGTGCTTGGCCTCGACACCAACCTCACCGCGGAAGCCAAGGCTTCCGGCCTGTTTGTCCCACATGGCGCGGTGGCTGAAAACAACGTGCCGGGCGGCTGGAGCGACGACACTTTCGTGCCCTACGATTATGGCTATTTCGCCGTCGTCTACGACACCGAGAAGCTGAAGAACCCACCGAAGAGCCTGAAGGAATTGGTCGAGGGCGATGCCGCCGACAAGATCGTCATCCAGGATCCGAGGACGTCGACGCCGGGCCTTGGCCTGCTGCTGTGGGTTAAGTCGGTCTATGGCGACAAGGCGCCGGAAGCCTGGGCGAAACTCAAGGGCAAAGTGCTGACGGTGACGCCGGGCTGGAGCGAGGCCTACGGCCTGTTCACCAAGGGCGAGGCGCCGATGGTGCTTTCCTATACGACGTCGCCGGCCTACCACATGGTGGCGGAGAACACCGGGCGCTACCAGGCGGCCTCGTTCGAGGAAGGCGAGTATCTGCAGATCGAGGTCGCCGGCATCACCACCACGGGCGCGAAGAATCCGCTGGCGGCGAAGTTCCTGGCCTTCATGACCGGGCCGAAATTCCAGGATGTCATTCCGGAGACCAACTGGATGTTCCCGGCCGGGAAAACCGACAAGCCGCTCAATCCGGCTTTTGATAGGCTGGTCAAGCCGGCGAAGACCTTGCTGTTCAGCCCGGAAGAGGTCGCGGCAAATCGCAAGGCCTGGGTGGATGAATGGCTGGCGGTGATGAGCAAGTAGATTTGGCTGTATAGTCAAAAGATGAGTGCTCTACGGCGCCCCCCTCTGTCCTGCCGGACATCTCCCCCACGAGGGGGGAGATTGGCCTTTACGTTGACTTTCGCCAATCTCCGAAGCTGCAGGAATGAGCGGAGCGCTAAAACCGCCAATCTCCCCCCTCGTGGGGGAGATGTCCGGCAGGACAGAGGGGGGCGCGAAGGAACGCGACGCCCGGTAAAGAGTGCAACGCTCTGACCCCCGCATCACGGCCGGCATTGTCGCGCTTGCGGCAATCGCGCTGCTGATCGGTGGCGCCTTCGCCGGCCTTATCCGCGAAGGCGCGCACGACCTTTCCGGCGCCGCGTCCGCCTTTGACCTCTATCTCCTGCGCGTTGTCCGCTTCACGCTCTGGCAGGCTGCGCTCTCGACTCTGCTTTCCGCCGTACCGGCGCTCTTCGTCGCCCGGGCGCTGTCGCGGCATCCGCGCTTCTTCGGACGCGGCTTCATCCTGCAGCTATTCACTGTGCCCCTTGCCTTGCCGGCAATTGTCGGAGCGCTGGGAATACTGGCGCTCTATGGCCGCGCCGGTTATTTCGCCGCGATCGGTGGCCAGAGCTGGCCCGACATCTATGGGCTGTCGGGCATCCTCGTCGCCCACGTCTTCTTCAACCTGCCGCTGGCCACCCGGCTGTTCCTCGAAGCGCTGGGAACGGTGCCGGCCGATCAATGGCGGCTGGCGAGCCAGCTCGGCATGGGGGCGAGGCCAGCCTTCCGGCTGATCGAGTGGCCGGTGCTGCGCGCCGCGCTGCCGGGCGTCGCCGGGCTTGTCTTCATGCTTTGCATCACCTCCTTCACCATCGTCCTGATCCTCGGCGGCGGGCCGGCGGCGACGACGCTGGAAGTCGCCATCTATCAGGCGCTGCGTTTCGACTTCGATCCGGCGCGAGCGGTGACGCTGACGGTGCTACAGATCGCGCTGACTTTCGCCGTCATGCTGGCGCTGACGCGGCTCGGCGCCAATGTGACCGGCGACGCCAATTTGCCTGTCGCGCCGCGCCGCTATCACTTGGCCGGCAAAGCAGAAACAGCGTTCAACGCCGTCCTGATCGTGCTCGCCTTGCTGTTCGTCGCCGGACCAATGGCGGCCACCGTCGCGTCCGGCCTCGGCGCCGATCTCGGCCGGCTGGCGGGCGAGAGTGCCGTGCGTCAGGCGACCCTGACCAGCGCCGGTCTCGCCCTCTCGGCGGCGCTACTTTCGGTGGCGCTGTCGCTGTCGCTGATCATGGCTCGGCGGGCACTGTCGCTGCGCCGCCGGTCCAGTGCCCGTTCATTGCTCGAACATGCCACCGACACCGGCGCCGGCTTCGTCCTCGTCGTGCCGCCCATTGTCATCGGCGCCGGCTGGTTTCTCCTGCTGCGCACGGTCAGCGATGTCTTTGCCATCGCGCCGGTCATGGTCGTCATCGTCAATGCGGTGATGGCGATGCCCTTTGCCATCCGCGCGATGCGCCCGGCCTATGATGCGGCGAGCGAGCGCCACGAAAAGCTGTGCGCGCAGCTCGGCATTGCGGGCTGGAACCGGCTGCTTCTGGTCGACTGGCCATCGCTCCGGCGGCCGCTGGCCACCGGCTTTGCCTTCGCCATGGCACTGTCGCTCGGCGATCTCGGCGTCATCGCGCTGTTCGGCAGCGATTCGGTACAGACCTTGCCCTATCTCCTGCTGGCGCGCATGGGCAGCTATCGCACGGCCGATGCTGCCGGGCTGGCTTTGCTGCTCGGGGCGGTCTGCCTTGCATTGGTGGTCGCGGCAGACTGGCTGGGACGGGGAGAGAGATCGTGACGTCCGCTGTGGAGAAAGGCACGACTGTCCGGCTGGACAAGGTCTCGTTCAGCTATGGCGAAACGTCATTCCTGTTCGATGTCGAATTCCATACATCTAAGATCACCGCCATCATGGGGGCAAGTGGTTCGGGCAAATCGACCTTGCTCAATCTGGTGGCTGGTTTCGAGACGCCGGAGTCCGGTCGTGTGCTGATCGGCGGCGCCGATGTCGGCGCCGAGCCGCCTTCGGCGCGGCCGGTGTCGATGGTATTCCAGGAAAACAATCTGTTTGCTCATCTCTCGGTGGAGAAGAATGTCGGGCTCGGCCGCTCGCCATCGCTCAACCTGACCGACGCCGATCGCGCCGCAATCGCCGAGGCGCTTGACCGCGTCGGCCTGGCCGGCAAGGAGATGCGCCTGCCGCGCGAACTCTCCGGCGGCGAAAGGCAGCGCGTAGCGCTCGCCCGCGTTCTGGTGCGCGACCGGCCAGTGCTGCTGCTCGACGAGCCGTTCGCTTCGCTCGGGCCAGCACTGCGCGACGACATGCTCGACCTGGTGGCCGGCGTTCATGCCGAGCGGGCGATGACGGTGCTGTTCGTCACGCATCAGCCGGAAGACGCTCGCCGTATCGGCGAGCAGATGGTTTTTCTGGACAATGGCAGGGTTGCCGCGACGGGACCTGCCGCCGATTTTTTCGACGGCACTGGCCCTGAAGCGTTTCGGCGCTATATCGGCGCAAGTTCGGGCGGATCACGCGATATTGCCCGGAAGCGGACATAATTTACGACCAAACCGGCTACAGGTGATGTGGCGCTTGCTTGCCATGGTCCAGCTGATGTGGCTAGGTCCGCTTAGTACTGGTCCGGCACGAGCCGTGATTTGCCCCCTACAGCGCCGCATCCGGCCGGATGCGTAAACGCTGTAGGTTTTTTGATGTGTGCAGGATTGCCAACGAAAACCGATTTTTCGCTGGCGCGGACCCCGGTCCAAATCATGCGCCGAGAGCTGAAGGAACGCCGTGCTGCCGACCGGCACTGACACTTTGAAACGCAGACCGCTGGTGCGCTTCCTCGCGCTGGCCGGCCTTGCCGTGGCGCTGGCCAGCTGCCAGATGTTCACGCCTCCCGAAGTGCAGGAATCTGGCTTCCAGCCTTCCGACAAGCCGATCACGGTCGACAATGTCGCCGCCAACAGCAAGCTTGCCGAACTGGCGAAGGCACAGCATCCGCGCATCCTTGCCACCTATGGCGGCGAATATTCCGATCCCAAGCTCGAGCGCATGGTGGCCAAGGTTGTCGGCAGCCTGACCGTGGTGTCGGCCAATCCGACCCAGACCTATCGCATCACCATCCTCAATTCGCCAAACGTCAACGCTTTCGCGCTGCCGGGCGGCTATCTCTACGTCACCCGCGGCCTGCTGGCGCTGGCCAATGATTCGGCCGAACTCGCCGCCGTCATCGCGCATGAGATGGGCCACGTCACCGCCAATCACGGTCTGCAGCGACAGCAGCTCGAGGCCGAGGAAGGCCTGGCGACCAAGGTGGTCTCCGATGTGCTGGGCGACAGTCCGACCGCCAAGCAGGCATTGATCCGCGGCAAGCTGAGGCTGGCGCAGTTCTCGCGCAACCAGGAGCTGGAGGCAGACGCGATCGGCATCAAATCGATCGGCGAGGCGGGTTACGATCCCTATGCCGCCGGGCGTTTCCTGCAGTCGATGTCGGCCTATACCGATTTCCGCTCGATCAGCGGCGCCACCGACGCCAGCCTCGACTTCCTGGCTACGCACCCCAACACGCCGCAGCGAATTGATCTGGCGCAGCGCCACGCCCGCCAGTTCGGCGCGCCGGGCATCGGCACCCGCGACCGCGATTCCTTCCTGGCCGGGATAGACGGCCTGCTCTATGGCGACACGCCGGAAGAGGGCTATGTGCGCGGCCAGACCTTCCTGCATCCGGGCCTCGGCGTTTCGTTCACGGTGCCCGACGGCTTCATCATCGACAATTCGGCGGCGGCGGTGACGGCGACCGGTCCCGGCGACATGGCGATCCGCTTCGACGGTGTGTCGATCGACAAGGATCGTGCGCTGACCGACTACATCAGAAGCGGCTGGGTGGCCGGTCTCGACGAGACCAGTGTGCGCCAGGAGACGATCGACGGCAACGAGGCGGCGACAGCGCACGCCGGCGCCGATGGCTGGCAGTTCGACATTGCGGTGATCCGCGCCGGCGGCCAAGTCTACCGGCTTTTGACAGCGGCCCCCTCGGCCAGCACGACACTCGATCCGGTGGCACGCTCGGTCAGCGGTTCGTTCCGCGTGCTCAGCCCCGCCGAGAAAGCGGCACTGAAGCCGCTGCATATCCGCGTCGTCACGGTACAGGCCGGGCAGACGATGGGCACACTTTCGGCGCAGATGGTCGGCGTCGACCGCAAGCTCGATCTGTTCCGCGTGCTCAACGCGATGTCGCCGGGCGCCTCGGTTTCGGCCGGCGACAAGGTCAAGATCGTCACGGACAGATAGCGCCGGTCTTCGTCAGAAACCCCAGCCTTCGTAGTGCTTTTTTCTGAGATAACTTTTCTGAGATAACTCGGGGCGGTACCCCTGTTCCTGGCAATCTCACGCTGCCATGAATTCGGGGTTCTGCTTGACCAGCGCGAGCTTGAGCTTTTCCATGGCGCGGGCTTCGATCTGGCGGACACGCTCCTTGGAAATGCCGAGCGTCTCGCCGAGCGCCTCAAGCGTCGCACCTTCGTCTGTCAGCCGACGCTCCTCGATGATCCTGAGTTCGCGGGCATTGAGCGCGCGGAGCGCCGTCTTCAGCCACATCAGGCGCCGTTCGACGTCGATGGTGTCGCCGGCGACCTCGTCAGGCAATGGATCGTCCGAAATCAGGAAGTCCATCCGCTCGGTGGTACCGGCCTCATCGGCGAGCGGTGCGTTGAGCGAAGAGTCAGGTGCTGAAAGCCTGGAATCCATCTTCTCGACATCGGCCTCGGAGACGCCGAGGGCTACCGAGACTTCGCGGTAAAGCGTGGCGTTGGAGATCGGCTCGGCGCCATTGGCAAGACGGGCGCGCAGGCGCCGCAGGTTGAAGAACAGCGCCTTTTGCGCCGAAGAGGTGCCGCCGCGAACGATCGACCAGTTGCGCAGGATGTAGTCCTGCATCGAAGCGCGGATCCACCATGTCGCATAGGTCGAGAAGCGCACCTCGCGCTCCGGCTCGAAACGCGCGGCTGCTTCCAGCAGCCCGACATGGCCCTCCTGGACCAGATCGCCGAGCGGCAGGCCGTAATGTCGGAATTTCGAAGCCATGGAGATGACCAGCCGCATATGGGCGACGGTAATCTGATGCAGCGCCTGCTGATCCTGGTCTTCCTTCCAGCGCAAGGCGAGAACATGTTCCTCATCGCGCTCGAGGTAAGGGGCTTTCATTGCCGTGCGGACCATGGTCCGTCCTGCCGTGTCTTCGATCATGCCGCGCTCCTGCTCCCGGACATTTTCGGACGACCTGGCGGCCGTTATCTCTGTTTGACGCAATTCCGAAGGAAACCGCTTTCCCACTTTCCTGGAATTGCTTCGGGCCTAGCGCAGCCAAGGGTTCTTGAAATGGAAACGCGGCGCCCTACAACAAGCCATGAACGTGCCATACCGGGGATTGGTTCCGCCGCCGAGGGCGGTTGTTTTGTGCGGTCCGACAGGGCGCATCGACACCGCAGATCGGGACTATTGGCACCGATCCGAGCTGCTGTGAGAATCTGATTTCTGGATCGCCGTTTTTTTGAAATCTGGTTCCTTATTTTGCTGCGCTGTATCTGTCAGTTTCCGGCTCTCACAAGCGCCGGACACCGGCCAAGGACGGGATCACACAGAAATGAAATGGCTCAATTCGCTCATCGTCGCCGGAACGCTTCAGGTTCTGGCTGTTACATCAGGCCATGCCGGCGCCAATCTTGACCAGATCAAGCAGGCCGGCACCCTCAAAGTCGGCACCGAAGGCACCTATGCGCCCTTCACCTATCATGATGCTTCCGGCGCGCTGGTCGGCTTCGACGTCGAGATCGCCAAGGCGATCGGCGACAAGCTCGGCGTCAAGGTCGAGTTCCTCGAAGGCAAATGGGACGGGCTGATCGCCGGCCTCGACGCCAACCGCTACGACGCCGTGATCAACGAGGTCGGCATCACCGACGCGCGCAAGGCCAAGTACGATTTCTCCGATCCTTACATCGCCTCCAAGGCCGTGCTGATCGTGCGCGGCGACAACACCGACATCAAGACCTTCGCCGACCTCAAGGGCAAGAAGTCGGCACAGTCGTTGACATCGAATTTCGGCAAGCTCGCCGAGACCAACGGCGCCGAACTCGTCGGCACCGACGGCTTCGACCAGTCGATCCAGCTGCTGCTCACCGGCCGCGCCGACGCCACCATCAATGACAGCCTGTCTTTCCTCGACTTCAAGAAGCACAAGCCGGACGCCAATGTGAAGATCGCCGCGCAGGAAGAGAACGCCGACTATTCCGGCGTCATCGTGCGCAAGGGTGATCCGGAGCTGGTCGCGGCGATCAACAAGGCGCTGGCCGACATCAAGGCCGACGGCACCTACAAGAGGATCGCCGATACTTATTTCGGCCAGGATGTCTCGCAGTAAAGACCATCTCCCGGCGGTTTGCCGGCAATGACAAATAGCGGCGGGCCGTCTTTGACGGCTCGCCGTTTTTCGCATGATATGAGAAGCACACAATCGCACTGCCGTCACCGCGGCGGTCTGTGAAGGAGGAGCCGTTCGTGCCGCACTGGCTACACCTGATGCTGGACTCGTTGCCGACACTGCTGTGGGCGGCGTTGATCTTCACCGTACCGCTGACATTGCTATCGTTCGCACTCGGCCTGTTCGTCGGCCTGGTTGTCGCCCTGGTGCGGCTGTTCGGCCCCAAGCCTCTGGTTGCCGTGGTCCGCTTCTATGTCTGGATCTTTCGCGGCACGCCGCTTCTGGTGCAGCTGTTCCTGATCTTTTACGGCCTGCCTTCGGTCGGCATATTGCTGGATGCTTTTCCGGCGGCGCTGATTGGCTTCACCCTCAACATAGGCGCCTACAGTTCGGAAATTATCCGCGCCGTGATCGGCTCGGTGCCGAAGGGCCAGTGGGAAGCGGCCTATTCGATCGGCATGACCTGGAGCCAGGCGATGCGGCGCACCATCCTGCCGCAAGCCGGCCGCGTCGCCGTGCCGCCGCTGTCCAACACCTTCATCTCGCTGGTCAAGGATACGTCGCTGGCCGCCGCCATCACCGTGCCGGAGATGTTCCAGGCGGCGCAGCGCATCGTCGCCACCACCTATGAACCGCTGATCCTCTATGTCGAGGCGGCGATCCTTTATCTGGCGATGAGCTCGGTGCTTTCGGCCTTGCAGACGCGGCTGGAGGAGCGGCTCAACCGCTATGGCGGCTTCCTGGAGGCGCGCTCATGATCGGCCTCACCGATATCGAAAAGCGCTTCGGCGACAATCTGGTGCTGAAGGGCGTGACTGTCACCATTGCCGAAGGCAGCGTCACTGCGCTTGTCGGCCCCTCCGGCGGCGGCAAGAGCACACTGCTGCGCTGCATCAACCTGTTGGAGATCCCGACCTCGGGCATGGTGCGCATCGGCGACGAGACGCTGGAATTCCGTCCCGGCGTCAAGATCCCCAGCCGCGACATCCAGCGCCTGCGGCTGCAGACCGGCATGGTGTTCCAGAATTTCCAGCTGTTCCCGCATCGCACCGCGATCGAGAACGTCATGGAAGGCCTGGTGACGGTGCTGAAATGGCCGACGGCAAAGGCGCGCGAGCGGGCACTGGCGCTGCTCGAGAAGGTCGGCATGGCGCACAAGGCGGACGATTGGCCGGCAACGCTGTCGGGCGGCCAGCAGCAGCGTGTGGCCATCGCCCGCGCCCTGGCGCCGTCGCCCAAGGTTCTGCTCTGCGACGAGCCGACCTCGGCGCTCGATCCGGAACTGGCGCAGGAAGTGGTCGACGTGCTCGGAAAGCTCGCCAGCGAAGGCACCACCATGGTGATGGCCACGCACGACCTTCGCCTTGCCTCCAAGATCGCGCAGGAGGTGGTGTTCCTCGATGCTGGTGTCGTCGTCGAGAAGGGGCCGTCCACCGTGGTGTTCAGCAATCCGGAGCGGGAACGGACCAAGCGTTTTATCGCGACGCTGAAGCAGGAGGCGGAGAAGGAAGCCGGCGGCTGAGCCTTCTACCTCCCCCTTGTGGGGAGGTCGGACGGAAGGTCCGGGGCGGGTCGTCCCCATCCTCGCTGCTTCGCAGCGACCTGCCTGGGCGAGCCGCGGGTCTCGCACGTCCTTACAAGGGGAGGGTAAAAACAAAAACCCGTCACAAGGCCGGGTTTTTCATGAATTCGACGGTGAAAGCGATCAGGCAGCTTCTTCCTGCTCGGCTTCCTCATTGTCGGCCTTGGCGCCGCGCTTCGGGCCCTTGTTGAGGTTGACCTCGATCAGGCGCACGGCTTCGGTTTCCGACATGCGGTTGACTGCCGCGATCTCGCGCGCCATGCGGTCGAGTGCCGCCTCATAGAGCTGACGCTCGGAATAGGACTGTTCCGGCTGGTTGTCGGCACGGTAGAGGTCGCGCACGACTTCCGAGATCGAGATCAGGTCGCCCGAATTGATCTTGGCATCATACTCCTGCGCACGGCGCGACCACATGGTGCGCTTGACGCGGGCGCGGCCCTGCACGACCTTCAGCGCGCGCTCGACATAATCCTCTTCCGACAGCTTGCGCATGCCGATGGAGGTCGCCTTGGCGACCGGAACCTTCAGGCGCATCTTGTCCTTCTGGAAGTCGATGACGAACAGTTCCAGCTTGTGGCCCGCAACTTCCTGCTCGTCGATCGAGACGATCTGGCCGACGCCGTGTGCCGGATAGACGATGTACTCGCCGGTCTTGAAACCGTGGCGTGCCGAGGTGGACTTCTTCTGCGGGGTGATCGTTGCCATTACGCCCTGAACTCCTTGTTGTGGCACCGGCGGCCTGCCGGTCCGAACGCATGCGACCGGGGACACCGATCGTTAGCCGCACAACAAGATGAACCCATCGGAAAAAGCCGGGACCGGCAAACCGCATACATAGCGACTGCCTGGCCCAGATCGCTCTGGTCCGATTGGGGATTTCACCTTTCAGTGATTTGGGGCGCTTGCGCCATAAATCGACGTTGTGTCACCGGCATGTTTCAACTGGTGTAGCACAAAAAGTCGGAAGAATCAAGGTTTTGCTGCAAACGCGAAGGTCGAGCGACATCGCCGCCTGTCAAGGCAGTTAATGTATGATGCGCGTTACGCAGCGTTATGACGATCCAATAGGCCGCACTTTTTTTCTTTGCGCATCACCCTTTCCGAAATCGATTCCGATTCCAGGGTCATGCGCTCAATCGCCTTCGCCGGGCTCGGCGGAGAAATATTTCTCGAACTTGCCGGCCTCGCCGTCGAAGCTCTTGGCATCTGCCGGAGGCTCCTTCTTGGCGGTGATGTTGGGCCATTTCTCGGCGTATTCGGTGTTGACCTGCAGCCATTTGTCGAGGCCCGGCTCGGTGTCGGGCTTGATTGCATCGGCCGGGCATTCCGGTTCGCAGACGCCGCAGTCGATGCACTCGTCGGGATGTATGACAAGCATGTTCTCGCCCTCGTAAAAGCAGTCGACCGGACAGACCTCGATGCAGTCCATGTACTTGCATTTGATGCAGTTGTCGGTCACGACATAGGTCATTGGTCGGCTCCGGGACGTCCCGTTCTTGCTAGAGCGACGTGCGTCCACTTGGACGCACAAAGTACGCTCTAACACTTTGAATCTGCGCATCGTGCCTTCCGAAAAATCGATTTCCGATTTTCGCGCCGATGCGGCGGCTTTTTTGGTGAGGTAACGCCTTTGCCTGCCGCTTGCAAGGGCAGCCATTGCAGGCGGGGCCCGCGTGTCCGGAATGAAATTCCAGACCGCCGGCATGGCGCAGACGGCCAAGGCTTCAGTCTTCGCCGAACAGCCGGTCGGTTTGCCTGCGCTCTTTCTTGGTCGGCCGGCCGCTGCCGGCGTCGCGCAGCGCCGGAATGGCATCGGCAACAGCCTCGCCTTTTGGGACCGGCGGCGGGGACATGTCCTCGTAGAGCGTGCGCGCTTCCTCGGCCGGACCGCGCCGCACGCCGGTGCCAAGCACCTTCCAAATGAAAATACGGCGCTCGTGCGTAATGGTCAAAACGTCGCCAGGCTTGACCAGATCGGAGGCCTGCGCTGCTTTGTCGCTGTTGATGCGGACGCGTCCCGCGACAACCAGCTTGGCCGCCAGCGAGCGCGATTTTATCGCGCGCGAAAAGAACAGCCACTTGTCGATGCGCTGACGACCTTCAGCAACCATCGCAGCGAGTTATTTCTTGTTGGAGCATGATCTTGTCCGAAAACCGGTTCCACTTTTCGGGATCATGCTCAGAGCTTACTTCTTCAGCTGGTCGCGCAAGGCGGCGAGCTTGGCGAAGGGCGAGTCCGGATCGAAGCGCACCGGCCGTTCTTCGCGTGGCTTGGCCTGGAAGGCCGGCTTGGCGCCTTGCGGTCCGCCTTTGCCTTCCGGCCTGCCGCCTTTCCAGTCAGGCCGGCCCTCGCGCGGACGCTCGCCTTGCGGCTTGCCGTCGCGGCGCTGTTCGCCCTCGGCCTGCGGCTTGGGCTTGAACTTCGAACGGTCGAAACGTGGCTTGGCGGCACCGTCGCGCTGGTCGCGCCGGCCCTGATAGGCCGGCCGCTCGCCCGTTGCCGGCTGTCCGCCGGCAGCGTCGGCCGGCGCATCGGCGCGGGCAGCCTGGCCGTTACGCGGGCGATTGTCCCGGCCTTGACGATGGCGCGGGCGCTGCTCGAAACGACCCTGCCGCCACAGCAAGATGGGCTTTGGCGCTTCGGCCTCGGGGACAGGCTCAGCGCTTCCACCCTCCCCCTCGTGGGGAGGGTCGGCGCGCAGCGCCGGGGTGGGGGCAGCGCCGGCGTCGGCGGTTGCGCCTGCATCGGCTACGCGGTCTGCACTATCGGTTTCGTCAGCGCTGTCACCCCCACCCGCGTCGCTTCGCGCCGCGACCTCCCCCATCGAGGGGGAGGTAAAAGCGTCGGCGCTTTCGGTGACAGTGTCGTCAGCCTCTGCAACGGCCGGAGCGTGTTCTTGCGCTGCAGGCTCTGCAGTTGTTTCGTCGATGGCTGGGACCTCGGCGGTAGCTTCAACGGCCGCAGCTGGCTCCGAACCCTCGGCAGGCGCTTCCGGCTGAGCGTCTGCAACAGCCTCCGATGCGACTTCGGCAACGGGCTCCTCAGCCGCAACCTCAGTGGCGGAAGCCGCATCCGGCTCCGAACTGTCGGTCGGCGCTTCAGCGACAGCTTCGCCTGCAGCGGCTTCCGCCGTCTGGGCCTGCTCGGCCTTCGCTGCCGCTTCCGCCAGCTTTGCCGCCGCGGCTTCGCGCGCGGCATTGTCCTGCGCTTCCAGCCGCGCCTTCACCTCTGCGGGCGGCTTCGGCTCGGCGCGATAGCCGAGACCTTTCAGGATCTCTTCCATGTCGTCGGCGGTGGCGCCGAGGATGGACATCATCGGCGGCGTCACCATGAAGGACTGGCCGTCATAAGCGCCGTCGGGGCGCTGTCCCAGACCGGGCTTCCAGTTGGTCGCAGGCCGGATCAGGTCGGCCAGCCGTTCCAGAATGTCGATGCGCACGGCGCGGCGCCCGAGATTGCGGTAGCCGGCGAGCCTGTAGAAGCTCTTGTCGAAGGCCGGGTCGATGACCACCGATGTGCGGCCGGAGGCCAGCGCGTGCACCACGTCGCCAAAGCCGGGCTTGTCCTTGCCGTCGTTCTTCAGCGCCCACAACAGCGTAATCAGTCCGGCGGGCGCCGGCTTGATCAGCGCCGGCACGAAGACGTGGTAGGCGCCGAAGCGCACACCGAGCCGGCGCAAGGCGGCGCGACCCTCCTGGTCGAGCGACTTCATTTCCTCGGCGATGTCGCGGCGGTTGATGAGGCCGAAATGCTCGACGAGCTGGAAGGCGATGCCACGGCCGATGCCGGCGATCTGCTCGGCATTCTTCAAGTCGACCAGCGGCTTCAGCAAGGATTCGATCTGGAAATTGACGAAACGCTCGGCGCGCGCGGCGACCTTGTCTCGGGCGGGGCCGGTCAACTGCTCGTCGGCCAAAAGCACCAGGCGCGGCTTCAGCGCGTCCTCGCCGGCAACCAGCGTGCCGATCGGCGCGCCGATCCAGCGCAGCGTGCCGTCGGAGCCGAGCGCAAGGTCGCCATTGGCGCAGGCGCCGAAGCGTTCGGCACGCGCCTCGAACTCGGCGGCCAGCGCTTTTTGCGCTGCCGTACGCACGGCCTTGGCGTCTTCGCCGCCGGCGCTCTGGTCGGCGGTGAAGCGGAACCCTTGCAACTCGCCGACATGATGGCCTTCGACAAGGACGGTTCCGGTAGGACTGATTTCGGCTTCAGGCATTGTATTTTCTCTAAGGCGCCGCATGAGGACGGAAGTCCTGCGGTCTACAAACCGTTTCGTCAACCGCTCATGCAGCGCATCCGACAATCTGTCTTCGATTTCGCGCGTCTTTTCCCGCCAGTGTGCCTGATCGGCCAGCCAGCCCGGCCGGTTGGACACGAATGTCCAGGTGCGGATCTGCGCAATGCGGTGCGACAGCGTGTCGATGTCCCCCTCGGTCGTATCGGCGCGGCGCACCTGCTCGGCCATGTAGTTCTCGTCGACATGGCCGTGTTTGGCGAGGTCGGTGTAGATAGAAGCGATCAGGTCGGAGTGCTGGGCCGGCGCGATCTTGCGGTAGTCCGGCAACGCGCAGGCTTCCCACAGCAGCGCGACGCGCTTGGCATTGGTAGCCAGCGCGCGGATGTCCTCGTCGCGGGAGAGATGTTCGAGCGCCTGCGCATCGACCGCCGGCAGCGCGCGCGTCAGGCCTTCGACCGGCGCGTTGGCCTCGATCGAGCGCTTCAGCGCGTCGAGGCTGGCGAAGTCGAAATGCGCGGTGCGCCATTGCAGCACCTTCACCGGATCGAACTCGTGCCCCTCGATGCGCTTGACCAGTTCCTCGTCCAGCGGATCGACCTGGCCGGTGACGCCGAAGGTGCCGTCGCGCAGATGCCGGCCGGCGCGGCCGGCGATCTGGCCGAGCTCGGCCGCCGTCAGGTTGCGGTACTGGTAGCCGTCGAATTTGCGGTTCTGGGCGAAGGCGACATGATCGAGATCAAGGTTGAGCCCCATGCCGATGGCGTCGGTGGCGACGAGATAGTCGACGTCCCCTGCCTGGAACATTGCCACCTGGGCATTGCGGGTGCGGGGCGACAGCGCGCCGAGCACGACCGCCGCTCCTCCTTGCTGGCGGCGGATCAGCTCAGCGATGGCATAGACCTCGTCGGCGGAGAAAGCGACGATCGCCGTACGCCGCGGCAGGCGGGTCAATTTCTTCGAACCGGCATAGGCCAGGTGCGACAGGCGAGGGCGCGTCACCACCGAGACGCCTCTCAGCAGCTTTTGCAGGATGCCATGCATGGTGGCCGCGCCGAGCAGCAGCGTTTCCTGGCGCCCGCGCAGGTGCAGGATTCGGTCGGTGAAGATATGGCCGCGCTCGAGGTCGCCGGCGAGCTGCACCTCGTCGATGGCGACGAAGGCAACGTCGGTCTCGCGCGGCATGGCTTCGACGGTGCAGACCGAATATTTCGCGCCGGGCGGCTGGATTTTTTCCTCGCCGGTGATGAGCGCCACCTTGTGGGCGCCGACCTTTTCGCAGACGCGGGCATAGACCTCGCGCGCCAGAAGGCGGAGCGGCAGCCCGATAATGCCGCTCTCATGCGCCACCATGCGCTCGATGGCGAGATGGGTCTTGCCGGTGTTGGTCGGACCCAGCACGGCAGTCACGTCGCGGCCCGACAGGATCAGCGGCTCGGTGTGTTTCGGCTGGATGTTCATCGGCCTGGAGATGAGGCTTTCTGCATCGTGTTGTCGGGAGCGCGCCTCGCGTGGCGCGTATGACAGGCGACACATAGGGATTTCAGGCGCGAAGCGAAAGCGGAATGTTCCGGCCGGCAGTCCCACGGTTCGTCGTTGAGGTCTCAATTAACAGTTGGAACGAGTCTGGAACGAATCGGAGACGAATCAGTGACTCCGGCAGATTCAGCTTTTGTTCACGGCTACATGTGGATTTTGCGAGCCTGAGTCTCACCATATGCTGAATCGCGGAAACTGGCCCGATTCCTGCAAGGCGACCATTGGCGTTAACCTTTGCCGGCCGGGCATCGTCGTGATCCGATACGCCTCGGCCAACATTATGAAATTGCTGAATTTTCTTAATCGGCCTTAACCATTTTCCGGTGGTATTCGGCCTTGGTCGTTAACGTTCCGCTCAAAGCCGGAACGAATGGGTGACGAATCAGCGATGGCGGGATTTTCCTGGTTTGTTCACCCCAACATCTTGTGTTATCCACAGCTTGTCCACCGAGAATTCACAGCTTGCGAACCGGGTTTTGCACAGGGCGCCTAAAAATCGTTAATCTTTGCGTGCCGGAACGGGTCAATGTCTCGCGCGCAGCCCGGGGAACATCGCCGGCCGGCGATGAAAAACGGGCCATAAGGCGGCCCGTCCTACCGGGCGAAATTGCTGTCGTTCAGACGAAGTACTGGCCGCCATTGGCGGTGATGGTCGAGCCGGTGATGAAACCGGCGTCCTCAGAGGCGAGGAAGACGACGCAACGCGCGATCTCTTCCGGTTCGCCGAGGCGGCCGACCGGGATCTGCGGAATGATGCGTTCATTCAGCACCTTCTCGTCGATCGCCTTGACCATCTCGGTGGCGATGTAGCCGGGGCAGATGACATTGACTGTGATGCCCGCGCGCGCGCCCTCCTGCGCCAGCGCCTTCGAGAAGCCGATGTCGCCGGCCTTTGCGGCGGAATAGTTGACCTGGCCGGCCTGGCCTTTCTGGCCGTTGATGGAGGAGATGGTGATGACGCGGCCGAATTTGCGGTCGCGCATGCCGCCCCACAGCGGATGCGTCATGTTGAAGACCCCAGACAGATTGGTGTCGATGACTTCCTTCCACTGCTCGCGCGTCAGCTTGTGGAACATGGCGTCACGGGTAATGCCGGCATTGTTGACCAGCACCGAGACCGGGCCGAGATCGGCCTCGACCTGTTTGATTCCGGCGGCACAGGCGTCGTAGTCGGCGACCGACCATTTGTAGGCCTTGATGCCGGTTTGTGCGCTGAACTTCCCCGCTGCCTCGTCATTGCCGGCATAGTTGGCTGCAACGGTGTAACCGGCATTCTTCAGGCCGATCGATATGGCGGCGCCGATGCCGCGCGATCCACCGGTGACGAGCGCTACTTTGGTCATTGAAAGTTCTTCCTCCCTTTGGTCGGAAGAAGGGAATAGGGAATAGGGAGTAGCGAGTAGGGATCGATATCCCGCCGCGCTGCTCCTTCTTCCCCATTCACTACTCCCTATTCACTACTCACTTCTCTTTCACAGCGCTTCCACGCACAGAGCGACGCCCATGCCGCCGCCGATGCACAGCGTGGCAAGGCCTTTCTTGGCGCCGCGGCGGCGCATCTCGAAAACCAGCGTGTTGAAGACGCGGGCGCCCGACGCGCCGATCGGATGGCCGATGGCGATGGCGCCGCCATTGACGTTGACGATCGACGTATCCCAGCCCATGCCCTTGTTGACGGCGCAGGCCTGCGCGGCGAAGGCTTCATTGGCCTCGACAAGGTCGAGGTCCTTGACCGACCAGCCGGCCTTCTCGAGCGCCCGCTTCGACGCGGGTATAGGTCCGGTGCCCATGATTGCCGGATCGACGCCAGCCGTCGCCCAGGATGCGATGCGCACCAGCGGGGTGATGCCGCGCCTTGTGGCTTCAGCCTCGCTCATCAGCAGCGCGCCGGCGGCGCCGTCATTGATGCCCGACGCGTTGGCGGCGGTCACGGTGCCGTCCTTGTCGAAAGCCGGCTTCAGCTTGGACATGGCGTCGATGGTGGCGCCGTGGCGGATGTACTCGTCCTGGTCGACGACAGTGTCGCCCTTCCTGCCCTTGATCGTGAAGGCGACGATCTCGTCCTTGAACTTGCCGGCCTTCTGCGCGGCCTCGGCCTTGTTTTGCGAGGCGAGCGCAAACTGGTCCTGGTCGTCGCGGGTGATCTGGAACTGGCGGGCGACGTTCTCGGCGGTGTTGCCCATGTGGTAGCCGTTGAAGGCGTCCCACAACCCGTCCTTGATCATGGTGTCGATCATCTTGTAGTCGCCCATCTTGACGCCGGCGCGCAGGTGCTCGGCGTGCGGCGACAGCGACATCGATTCCTGGCCGCCGGCGATGATCACAGTGGCGTCGCCGGCGGCGATCTGCTGCATGCCGAGCGCGATGGCGCGCAGGCCAGAGCCGCAAACCTGGTTGAGCCCCCAGGCGGTGGTCTCCTTGGGCAGGCCGGCATTGATCGACGCCTGGCGGGCGGGGTTCTGGCCCTGCGCGGCGGTCAGCACCTGGCCGAGAATGACCTCGTCGACTTCGCCCGGCTCGACGCCGGCGCGCGCCAAAAGCTCCCTGATGACGACGGCGCCAAGTTCATGCGCCGGGGTGGCGGCGAAGGCGCCGTTGAAGGAGCCGACAGCCGTGCGTGCGGCGCTGGCAACGACGATTGAATTGGAAGCGGACATTTTTCTCTCCAGACTTCGAGGTGTCGTGTTCTTGGGGGCTTGTTGGGACTTTTCTTGCCCGTTCCACACCCCAAGTCAAACCGGAAATGGGCATGCCGGCCAAGCGCCGCAAGCAGGGCGCGAGCGGCCGGCGCGATCGCCCAACCTTTGCTGCGCAGCATAATTGGCCGGCCATGCAGCAATAAATGATGCCGCACTGCACAAAGCGCTTGGAATTATAGAGCTTTTGCGCATATCCTTAAAAATGGCGCAATCGTTACCGGCGGCTTACTCAGGCGCGCCGGTGTCCCGGGAGGATGCTGATGGCCGCGAAAGACGACCCTATCATTATCAAGAAATATGCCAATCGCCGGCTCTACAATACCGGCACCAGCACCTATGTGACGCTCGAGGATCTGGCCGAGATGGTCAAGAAGGGCGAGGAGTTCACCGTCCAGGACGCCAAGACCGGTGACGACATTACCCATCCGGTGCTGACGCAGATCATCTTCGAACTGGAGAACAAGGATGGGCAGAACATGCTGCCGATCCCGTTCCTGCGCCAGTTGATCGCTTTCTATGGCGACCAGATGCAGCAGATCGTGCCGAGCTTCCTCGAACAGTCGATGATGGCCTTCTCCAAGGAACAGGAGCGGTTCCGCGAGCAGATGAAGGGCGCGATCGGCAAGTCGCCGCTGGATGTGATGAAGATCGCCACGCCGATCAAGGCGCTGGAAGAGCAGACACGCCGCAACATGGAAATGTTCCAGAACGCGATGCGCCTGTTCACGCCCTTCCCGACCGCCGCCACAAATGCTGCGGCCGCGGCTGCACCCGAGCCGGCCCGCAAGGATGTCCCGGAAAAGAGCGGCGACGACCTTCAGGAACTGAAGCAACAGATCGCCGCCATGCAGCGCAAGCTTGACACCATGTCGTAAGCGACCGCCGCATGGTCGACCGCCCTCAGTTGGTCGAGGCGGCTGTCACGGGTCGATTTTCAGCTGCCACGGTTCCCAGATATCGTCGGGCTGGCCGTCGAGCGAGCGGTAGAAGGCTTTGGCCGGCGAGTTGGATTTCAGCACCGTCCATTTGATGGCGGAGGCGCCAATGCTCAAAGCGTGTTGGCGAAGCTGTTCAACAAGCGCATGGCCGACCCCCATGCCGCGCGTCGCTTCAGTGACGTAGAGTTCCTTCAGCCAGACAACCGGCTTCAGGTCGTAGGTCCAGGGGATGAGGTAGTGGACGGCGATGCCGACGATCACGCCCTCTCGCTCCGCCACCAACACGCCGAACCGGGGCGATGGCCCCAGCCCGTGCTCGATGAGGTTCGCTTCGGTGACGCGAAGCTTGTCGTCATAACCCTCGAAGACGGCTAGCGCCCGCATGAGGGCGAGCACCGCACCGACATCCTGGCGCTCGAATGGACGAATTCTAACCATCGCCTTCTGCATGCTTGCTCAGTCTTCAAGGCCGACCATATCGCGTGGCCTCACGCGTGCAAGACACCGGGCTCCTTGCCTGAAGCGAAAGGAAGGTCCTCGTCCTGCCAACCGGTTATGCCGCCGATCATGATCTTCACGGGACGACCGAGGCTGGCCAGCTTGAAGGCCGCCTGATCCGCGCCATTGCAATGCGGTCCCGCGCAATAGACGACGAACAGCGTCCTTTCGGGCCATTGCACCATCCGCCCGGCCGATATTTCGCGGTGGGGCAGATGCAGCGCGCCCGGCACATGGCGGCGTCCATAGGCTTCCGGCGAACCGACCACATGCAGGAGAACAAAGTCCGGCTCTCCGGCACGCAGTGCGGCGGCGACGTCGGAACAGTCGGTCTCGACGGAAAGCCGGCGCAGAAAATGGTCGCGGGCGATATCCGGCGATGCCGCCGGAATGTCTGTCACGTGGCTCATCCTCGTATCTCCATTGCTGATGCGACGGAGAGATAAGACAGGAAGCAGGGCGATTGCAGCTGGCAGCTTTGCCATATATCGTCAAGATCATGCCATCCTCTGCCAATCCGCGCCCTGCCAACCCTCTTGTCGTTGCCGTTGCCTATGACGGCCTGTGCACGTTCGAGTTTGGCGTGGCGGTTGAGATCTTCGCCTTGCCCCGGCCGGAAATGGGTGAGGATTGGTACCGTTTTGCCGTTGCCGGGATCGATGGCGGTGAAATGCGCGCGCTGGGCGGCGTGCGTATTGTTGCCGACGGCGGGATCGATCTGATCGGCCAGGCCGGCACGGTGATCGTACCGGGATGGCGCGGAACGGAGGCTCCGGTGCCGCCGGCGCTGATCGAGGCGCTTCGAAAGGCACACGAGCGCGGCTCTCGCATTCTTTCGATCTGTTCGGGCGTGTTCGTGCTTGCCGCCGCCGGCCTGCTTGCGGGCAAAAGGGCGACCACGCATTGGCGCTACAGCGAGAAGCTGACGGAGATGTACCCCGACATCACCGTGATCCCGGACGTTTTGTACATTGATGAGGGCAATGTGCTGACATCGGCAGGCAGTGCCGCGGGCATCGATCTTTGCCTGCATCTGGTTCGGCGCGACTTCGGCACCAAGGCTGCAAACATGGTGGCGCGCCGTCTGGTGGTACCGCCGCATCGCGACGGCGGCCAGGCGCAGTATGTCGAGAGTTCCGTACCCGAGCCACATGAGCGCAGCCGGCTTGGACCGTTGATCGACAGGATGCGCGCCGATATTTCTGCCGACTATCCCGTCGCCATCTTGGCCGAGCTTGCCGGGATGAGCGAGCGGACGTTTCTGCGCCGCTTTGCGGCCGCAACCGGCGTCACGCCGGCGCGCTGGCTGCTGTCGGAACGGCTTTCGCGGGCGCGCACGCTGCTGGAAGACACCGCCATGCCGATCGAACGGATTGCCGAGACCGCCGGCTTTGGCGCGGCAGGCACGTTGCGGCATCACTTCCGCCGGCAATTCGCCACGACGCCCGTCGCGTACCGTGCGCGTTTCGGGAACACGGCCAGGTCGGCTTAAGTCACGCGTCCCTCATAGCGGCCACGCGGCCTGATGATGCTGCCGCTCGCAATCTGTTCGACCATATGCGCGGCCCAGCCGACGCTGCGTCCAAGCGCGAACAAACTGAACGGTGCATCGCGCGGCAAGCCAAGGCCGCGCGTTAGTGCGGCCAGGGCGAAGTCGATGTTGGGCTGGGCACCGGCCGCCGCCATGGCGCCTTTTTGCAGCTGTTGCAGCGTCTCGTCGACAGGGATGACTTCCAGAAGTGCGGTGGCACGGGGATCGCCGTCGGGATAGAGCGGATGGCCGAACGCCGGCAAGGGCCGATCATGGCCGAGCCAGCGCCGGATCGCCGCATCCGCGCCGTGGGCTGCTGCATCTTCAGCCAGTTGCATCACCGCTTCGCCGGCGCCACCGTGGCGCGGACCGGACAGCGTTGCCAGGCCGGCCAGCAGGCATGCGGCAGGCGAGGCGCCTGTGGACGCTGCGACGCGGGCGGCGAAGGTCGATGCGTTGAGTTCATGATCGGCGAGCAGGACGAGGGCGCAGCGGATCGCTTCCGCGCCGGCATCATCCACCGACCAGCCCTGCGCCAGGCGCTTATGGACGGGCGCTGTGCCGGTTTCGGCGCCCAGCGACTGCGCCAGCGCTCCGACTGTGCGCGCGGCCTCGGTGCACAGCGAGGCGGCGCTGCGTCCTAGCGAAGGCCGCCCGTGGCCTGCAAGCATGGCAAGCTGCGCAAAGGCCGAGGCGCGGCCGACTGGATGAGGCGCTTCAGATGACGGAGCTTTGAAAGCCACCGGTTCAGGCGAGGCCCAGAGCACAGCAGCGGTTTCCTCCAGCGTCGCCGCTTTGGAGAGCGCAACGGCGTCTTGCCCTCGATAGATCAGTCGACCGTGCAGCACAGTCGAAATCGCGGTGATAATCGAGGGTTCGCCCCAGGCAATCGCACTTTCGGCGATGGCCGACGGACTGCGGCCGCGCGCCCGGCGGGTCGCCAGTGCGGCGATGTCGTCGGCGCGGTACTGGCTGCGGCGCGGGTCGCTCTCATCCGGCCGCATGCCGATGCGGCCACGGCTGACATAGGCGTAGAGCGTCTGCGGCCGGACCTTGAGCCTTTCCAGCGCCTCTTCCCGCGACAGCCATTCGGACATTTTCAGCCCATACATTGATTATATTGATCAAGATTGATCGAGGCGCAGCCTAACCCTTATCTCCCATGCAGAAAAGCTGCAAGGAGATGAGATATGGCGAACGGGCTCGATGATGTGGTGGCGGCGGAGACCGTGCTCTCCGATGTCGATGGCCTTGGCGGCCGCCTGACGATCCGCGGTCATTCGCTGCCGGAATTGGCGGGACGCTGGCGCTATGCGCAAGTGGTTCGCCTGTTGCTCGACGGCTTCTTCGACGGCCTTCCCGGCGATGCCGAACTGGCAGCGAGGCTGGGCAAGGCTCGCGTCGAGCTGTTCGAGCGGCTTGCGCCCTCGCTGCCGCTGCTCGCACCGCTTGAGATCTATAGCGCCATGCGCGCCGGCATGGCGCTGCTGCCGGATGGCGAGACGCTGACGGACGCCTTGCGGCTGATCGCGGCGCCCGCCGTGCTGACGCCGGCTCTGCTGCGGCTGGCGCGCGGCGAGCAGCCGACCGCACCTGACGCCAAGGCCGATCATGCCGCCGACATGCTGAGGATGCTCGAGGGATCCGTCCCGTCGCCGGCGCTGGCAAGGGCACTCGACACCTATCTGGTGACCGTGTGCGATCACGGCCTCAACGCCTCGACCTTTGCCACCCGCGTCGTCGCATCGACGCTGGCAGGGCTGACATCGTCGGTGCTGGCCGGGCTCGGCGCGCTCAAGGGGCCGCTGCACGGCGGCGCGCCCGGCCCGGTGATCGAGATGCTCGATGCAATCCAGGCGCATGGCGACGCGGCCGGTTGGCTGCGCGAGAAGGTCGCGCATGGCGAGCGCATCATGGGTTTCGGCCATCGTATCTACCGCGTGCGCGATCCGCGCGCCGATGTACTGAAAGCCGTCGTGCGGCAGCTCGGCAGCGAGGGTGAAGCCGGCCGCCGCCTGGCCTTCGCCGAACAGGTCGAGCACACGGCGCTCGAAGTGCTGCGGATCGCCAAGCCGCAGCGCTCGCTGCAGACCAATGTCGAGTTTTACACAGCGCTTGTGCTTGAGGCGGCTGGCTTTCCGCCACAGGCGTTCAGCAATGTCTTTGCCGCCGGACGTGTCGCCGGCTGGATCGCGCATGCGCGCGAACAGCAGACGACGGGGCGGCTGATCCGTCCACAGTCGCGCTATGTCGGGCCGGTGCCGGACCTCGTGGCCTGAGGCCCGCCTGTTTCGGTGGAGCAGCCCCTTCAAAGCGGGGCTTTCTTCATGACCGAAATTTCATGTGATCACGCGACCGTGTTCGTGTTCTTGCCTTGGTCATCCCTTATATGCTGCACTGCAATATAAGTCCGCTGCCGTCGAACCCGCCCGATTTCCGGGCGGAATGAGGCAGCAGCGACCAAACCGAACAGGAACGCCATGACCAAAAACGGCAAGGCGGAGGAAACGAAGAAGATCAACATCGCGCTGCAGGGCGGCGGCTCGCACGGGGCTTTCTCCTGGGGTGTACTCGACCGGCTGCTGGAGGATGGCAGGCTCGACATTTCAGCCGTGTCCGGCACCAGCGCCGGCGCGATGAATGCGGTGGCGCTGGCCGATGGTTTTGTGCGCGGCGGCGTCGAGGGTGCACGGCAAAAGCTCGACGACTTCTGGCGCGCGGTGGCGGCCAAGGGCCGCTTCAGCCCGGTGCAGCGCATGCCGTGGGACGTCGCCTGGGGCAACTGGTCGATCGAGAACACGCCCGGCTATTTCTTCTTCGACACCATGTCCCGAGTGTTTTCGCCCTATGTCGCCAATCCGCTGGGCTTGAACCCGCTGCGCGACGTGGTCGAGCAGGAGATCGATTTCAAAAATGTTCACGCCTGCAAGTCGATGGAGCTGTTCATTTCGGCGACCAATGTCGAGACCGGCCAGCTGCGCGTCTTTTCCGACGGCGAGATCGACCTCGACACGGTGATGGCCTCGGCCTGCCTGCCGCAATTGTTCCGCGCCGTCGAGATCAAGGGCGTGCCCTATTGGGATGGCGGCTATGGCGGCAATCCGGCGCTGTTTCCGTTCTTCAAGACGGCGGCGACGGAGGATGTGCTGCTGGTGCAGATCAATCCGGTGGTGCGCGAGGGCACGCCGAAAAGCGCCAACGAAATCCAGAACCGCATCGACGAGATCACCTTCAATGCCGGGCTGCTGAACGAATTCCGCTCGATCGCCTTCGTCAAGGAGCTGATCGCCGCCGGCCGGCTGCCGCCTGGCGAATACCGCGACATCCGCATGCACCGCATCGATGCCGAAGCGTTCAAGGATCTGTCGGCGTCATCCAAGGTCAACGCCGAATGGGCTTTTTTGACCTATTTGCGCGACCTTGGCCGCATAGCGGCGAGCGACTGGCTGGAGGAGAATTACGACGCCGTCGGCAAGCGGCCGACGCTCGATCTTTCCGGCGAACTCGATGACGGCTTCAAACCGGTGCGCGGGCCGGCACCGGGACGGCGGGTGAAGGAATTTCTAGCCGCCCGCAAGAAGCCGGAGGCGGAACGCCGGCGGGCCTGAGTCCGCCCGGATCGATCAAGACGATCAGCGAAGTGTTCGGAAAATCGGAGTAGCGCCGATGACTTTCCGTCCCGGAACAATCGTTGCGTGTGACGGTATACAAAATCATACTGACGCCTACTGCCATCCAAGTCGCGACGACGCAGCGCGCGCCCACATTTGAGCGTCAAAACTAGTGCGGGTACAGGGGAATGTAAGTGCTCAAAACGCCTTGAAAACAAAGCGCCTCCAACATCCGTATGGTTCCGAGACTGTGGTTCCGCCGCCTGACGGGGCGCTGACAAAACCGTTTCCCGTTGGCCACACTACATCGCCTGGCACAATGTTCCTGCAACTTTTCGACTGTATTGCGATGCTACTTTGATGTAGAAGCCCGGCTTCGCCGTTCACGGCAAATTGAACACGGCCTGGCGCGCACCCATATCGGCGACGCGCCCGAGTTGGAAGACACGGTAGCTGTTAGACGACGGACTCCTGTTGGATAACGACTTGGCCGAACCCCGCAGTGGAAAAACAATGATGCCGAAGATCAGGTTTCACAAGCTTGCCGCTATTGTCGTGCTCATCGGCTTCGCCGCCTGGATGGGAACAGGCGCGTTCTCGTCCGTCGGCAGCGCCGCTGTCGAAGGTGCTGGCAAGGCAGGCGATCAGGCCAAGCCGGGCGATCAGGCCAAGGCACCGGATGCAGCCAAGGCGGCCGAGGCCGAACCGAAGGCGCCGCTGCGCACCGTCGCGGTGGTGACGCCGCCGCGCAAGACCTATGCCCGCGCCATCCGCATTTCCGGGCTGACCGAGGCCGACAAGCGCGCCGTGCTGGCGACGCGTGTCGCCGGCGTCATCGAAAAGCTGCCGGTCAAGCAGGGCGATCACGTCAAGACCGGCGATCTGGTGCTGATGCTTGCGGCGGAAGAAAAGATCTCGATGGTCGACAATGCCAAGCAGCTCGTCGTGCAGCGCCAGGCTGAACTCGACGCATCGCTGCGGCTCATGAAGACCGGCAATCTGCCCAAGCTACAGCTCGACACGGCGCGTTCGAATCTGACGGCTGCGCAGTCGCAGCTGGAAACGGCGCAGGCCGAGCTCGACCGCAATCTGGTCAAGGCGCCCTTCGACGGCGTCATCGACCGGGTGCCGGTGGAGCTCGGCAGTTCCGTCATGCAGGGCGGCGAGGTGGCAACCATCCTCAAGCTCGATCCGGTGATTGCGCGCGGCGAAGTCAGCGAACGCGACCTCGGCTATCTCAAGCTCGGCGACAAGGCCACTGTCCGGCTGGTCAGCGGCCAGACCGTCGAAGGCACGGTGCGCTACATCAGCCGCGACGCCTCGTCGGCCACCCGAACCTTCCGCGTCGAGATCGCCGTGCCCAATGCCGATGGCTCCGTGCCGGCGGGCATGACGGCCGAGATTTCGCTCAGCGCGCAGCCGACCGATGCCGTCATGTTGCCGCGCTCCGTGGTGACGCTGGGCGACAAGGGCGATCTCGGCATCCGTGCCGTCGACAAGGACAACAAGGTGGTGTTCTTCCCGATCGACCTCGTTGACGACTCGCCGAAGGGCCTCGTGCTTGGCGGCATTCCCGCCGATGCCCGCGTCATCGTCGCCGGCCAGGAGCTCGTCAAGGAAGGGGACGTCGTCAAGCCGGTCGAGGCCGACCAGGCGACCATCCAGAAACTGTTGGGCGAAGCGACAACGCAGTAGCGCCGGGTGGCCCCGGGCGGGGACAACCGGCCGCCATGCGGCTCCTGAAATCTTGAGAACAGGCCATGGATATCGTCAAACTCGCGATCAACAATGCCCGGCTGACCATTGCGGTGCTGGTCTTCCTGCTGCTGGCGGGCTGGGTCGCCTATCAGTCGACACCGAAGGAAGCGGAACCCGACGTTCCTACCCCTTATGTTTATATAAATGTTGCCTATCAAGGCATCGCGCCCGAAGACGCTGAAAGACTTCTGCTTAGGCCTCTGGAGGCAAAGCTTAAGAGTCTCAAGGGGTTAAAGGAGATGAAATCATCCGCCTATCAGGGCGGTGCCTTTGTCTTCCTTGAGTTTCTGCCGTCTATAAAAGTCGACACCGCGGTGACTGATACACGCTCGAAGGTTCAGGACGCGAAGGCTGACCTTCCCCAAGCGGCAGAAGAACCGGTTGTTACCGAGGTCAACATTTCCGAGTTTCCCGTCCTGGTCGTCACGCTGTCCGGCGATGTGCCCGAGCGTGTGCTTACGGCGGCGGCGCGCGAACTGCGCGACCGCATCGAGGAAGTACCGGGCGTTCTTGAGGGCACCATACAAGGCGCGCGCGACGATCTTGTCGAAGTCGTCATCGACCCGATGAAGCTGTCCTCCTACGGCCTGCAGCTCGACCAACTGATCGGCGCGGTCGGCGCTTCCAACAGCCTGGTCGCCGCCGGCAATATCGAGGGTTCGGAAGGCAAATACGCGGTCAAGGTGCCGTCGCTGATCGAAACACCAGAGGATGTCGCGTCCTTGCCGGTGGTCGCCGGCCCCAATGCCGTCGTGCAGGCGAAGGACATCGCCACGGTGCGTTCGACCTTCGCCGACGCCGAGACCATCACCCGCCTCAACGGTAAGCCGGCCATCGCCATCGAAGTCAAGAAGCGCATCGGCGCCAACCTGATCGACACGCTGGCCAAGGTGCGGGAAGTGTCCGAGGCCTACGTCAAGACGATGCCGGAAGGCATGAACATCACCTACACGCAGGACAAGTCTGTCTTCGTCAACCAGCTGCTGGGCGACCTGCAGAACCACGTGATGATCGCCGTCATCCTGGTGTTCATCGTCATCCTTTATGCGCTGTCGGGCCGCGCCTCGCTGCTGATCGGGCTTGCCATTCCGTCATCGTTCCTGATCGGCATCCTGCTGCTTGCCATGATGGGCTACACGATCAACATGATCGTGCTGTTCAGCCTTATCCTGGCGGTCGGCATGCTGGTCGACGACGCCATCATCGTAACCGAATTCGCCGAACGGCGCATGGGCGAAGGCATGCCGAAGGCGGAAGCCTTCACGCTGGCCGCCAAGCGCATGGCCGGCCCCGTCATCGCCGCGACGATGACGCGCATCGCGGCATTTTCGCCGCTGCTGTTCTGGCCCGGCATCATCGGCGACTTCATGAAATACATGCCGATCACGCTGATCGTCACGCTGTCGGCCTCGATGCTTTATGCGCTGGTGTTCGCGCCGACGCTGGGCGCGCTTTTCGCCAAGGCGCCGGAGCATCACGAGGAACACAATCGCGACGGCTGGTACATGGCGCTGGTCAAGCAGGCGGTGCGCTTCCCCATTACTGTGCTGGTGCTCACCGCCGTCTTGCTGACCGGCGTCGGCTTCGCCTATTCGAAATATGGCGCCGGCGTCGAGTTCTTCCCCAGCGTCGAGCCCGATTACGGCCTGCTCTATGTGCATGCCCGCGGCAATCTCTCGCTGGCCGAAATGGATACGGCAACCAGGATCGCCGAAAACCGGCTGCTTGGCTGGCCTGGCGTCAAATCGGTCTATACCCGCGTCGGCAAGACGCAGGGCGGCGGACAGGACGTGCCGGAGGACGTCGTCGGCGTCATCCAGTATGAGTTCATCGACTGGCGCGAGCGCAAATCGGCGAACAATATCCTGGATGAGCTGCGCACCGTCATGGCCGGCATTCCCGGCGTCGATGTCGAAGTGCGCGTGCCGGAGGCCGGTCCTCCCACAGGCAAGGCGGTCCAGCTCCGGCTTTCGGCCATCGATCCAAAAGGGCTTGACGACCAGGCCCGTGCGGTCGCGGCGCGCATCGCCAAGGTGCCCGGCGTCATCGACGTTTCCGACGGCCTGCCGCCGCCCGGCGTCGACTGGGCGCTCGAGGTCGACCGCGCCAAGGCGGCGCAGTACGGCATCAGCCCGACCGCGGTCGGCACCGTGGTGCAATTGGTGACCAATGGCTTGAAGCTGTCCGAGTACCGGCCCGCCGGCGCCGACGATGCTGTCGATATCCGCCTGCGCCTGCCCGAAGACCGGCGCACGCTGTCGACGCTCGACGAGCTCCGGGTGCAGACCGCGCAAGGCTCGGTGCCGATTTCGAACTTCGTCGTGCGCAAGCCGGAGCCGACGGTCGGCATCCTCAACCGCATCGACGGCGCCCGCACCGTGGTCGTCCAGGCCAACGTCGCCGCCGGTAACCAGGTTGCGGCGGTGCAGGCGGAAGTGACCAAGGCGGTCACCGACATGAAGCTCGACAACGGCATACGCTGGAAGCTCGCCGGCTCGAACGAGGACAGCGCCGAAGCCAGCGCCTTCCTCGGCAAGGCTTTTGGCGCCGCGATCTTCCTGATCTTCCTGGTGCTCTTGATGCAGTTCAACAAGTTCACCAGCGTGCTGCTGGTGCTGTCCTGTGTGGTCATGGCGACGATCGGCGTGTTCCTGGGGCTGCTGCTGACAGGCGAAGCCTTCGGCATCGTCATGTCGGGTATCGGCGTCATCGCGCTGGCCGGTGTGGTGGTGAACAACAACATCGTTCTCATCGACACCTACGACCGGCTGCGCGAAGAGGGCTGGGACAAGATGGAGGCGGTGCTGCAGACCTGCCGCGAGCGTGCCCGTCCGGTGGTGCTGACGGCGGTGTCGGCCATCCTCGGCGTGCTGCCGATCGCCTTTGGCCTTGGCCTTGAAATCTTCCATCACGAGACGACGATCAACGCGCCGTCGACGCAATGGTGGATCTCGCTGTCCTCGGCCATCGTCTTCGGCCTGTCCTTCGCCACCCTGCTGACCCTGGTGGTGACGCCGTCGATGCTGATGATCTTCACGCGCAGCAAGAACAGCCGCTTCTATGCCTTCTTCCGCCGGCTGTTCGGGCGCGAAAAGAAACGGGATGCGTCCACGGGGCCGGGTCCGCTCGAAGAGCCGGCAATCGCCTTCCCGAAAGCCGCGGAATAGCTGCATTCGACCAGTCGGACAAAAGGCCGCCCGGAACAACCGGGCGGCCTTTTGCATTGTCCCCTCGTATCCGACCAGCAAGGCGAGGGACTCTTAATGACCGTCAGCACCATTCTCATCATTGTCTTGATCCTGATCCTGATCGGCGCCGTACCGGCCTGGCCGCATTCGCGCTCCTGGGGCTATGGGCCATCAGGGATCGCCGGCGCTGTGCTTGTGGTGCTGCTGATCCTGGTGCTGATGGGCAGGGTTTGATTGGAGTTGAGATGTCGGAGATTAGCTTTCCTCTCCCGATGAAGCGCTGGCAATAAGCACACGGCGGCGCCCGCCCCCACTCCGGCCGCTGGGCGGCCACCTCTCCCCCATGTCCATGGGGGAGAGGAAATGCCAAGTCTTCAAAGGCCGCAGCCTCGGCGATTAGCATTTCCTCTCCCCCACGAATGTGGGGGTAGAGGTGGCTCGGCGAAGCCGAGACGGAGTGGGGGAACTCCCTATGCGATTGGCCCGAAATCGAGATGACGAGCACACGCTGTGCCCCCCTTGGCCACCCCGCTCCCTTGCGTATACGCTGCGCTCACCACAATCACCGAGGGAGCCATCAAGGTGAACACCGCCAGCCCGCCAAGACCCCTCGCCGAAATCGCCAGCTATCACGCCCACGTCTACTATGACGGGCAGGCCGAGCGGCAGCAGGCCGAATGGCTGCGTCTGCGCATCGGCGAACGCTTCCGCGTGCGCCTGGGCAACTGGCGCGACGAGCCGGTCGGCCCGCATGAGCGGGCCATGTACCAGGTCTCCTTCGCCACCGAGATTTTCGCCACCCTCGTCCCATGGCTGATGCTGAACCATGGCGGCCTGAGCATCCTCATCCACCCCAACACCACCAACCCCAAGCGCGACCATCTGGTTGATCCCCTCTGGATCGGGCGCCCGCTGGGGGTTCATGGCGAGGTGCTGGGTGAAGAGGATGAAGCGGAAGAGGCGCTGGAGGTGAATACCGAGCCGACGCTGGGGGCTTAGGACGAGGCCACATTCGGCAATGTGAAGCTCGGCCTCGGAAATCGCATTCGCCTGGAGTTTAGCTCAAAGCGGGCATGACTGACCCGCTGAAGGCATGGCGACTGCTTTCAGCACAAATGAGTTAGAGCTCAGTTCAGTACGCGCTTGGCCTTCTGCCAAATATCGAGGCATGGCTAGCGCTGTGCGTCCTTGTAGCTTAGCCAAGGACGTATTACCGCTCGAGGAGCGGCACGCATCTTTGGGTAGTCTGCGGGGTTGCACACCAACTGCCATAATCCGTACGCCTCTTCAGACGGATCAAGCTTGTCCAGATAACGGGGATCGTGAAAACGAACGAGGTCTAGCTCCGCTTTTCGAAGGGCATGGTAGTTATTCGGGACAAATCCGGTGGTCGAAACGTCCCGCAGAGGGAGAACAACGTTGCGAATGTTTTGCATTGCGCCAATAGCTTGGGGAAGGATCGTACCAAGCTCGACCCCGTGTCGCCGTGAGCGGTATGCGGCCTTCATTGTGCGAAGACCAAGCAGAGCGGCGCGCTGCAATCTTGTCAATCTGAAAGCCGCCGTGACGTGGTCAATAAGCTGCTTATAGTCATAGATATGCTTTCCGCTTGTCGCGGAGTGCAGGATGGCAGCGTTTCGCATCGCGACGAAAAGAATGTCGCCTAGGCACAGGTCGGCCCAATAATTTGCCTCTTCGCCATTTTCCCATGTCGCCGGCAATAGGGCGTCTTTCAACTCCTCTATGTAGGTTTGCGCAGGTTGGAAATTGGTCAGCCTACGCTGCAAGAACGCTTCATCATCTCGAATGATGAGTCCTTCCAGCTTCAGATGTTGGATAAAGAGTGACTTGAAATCAACTAGCCGCTCAAAATGCTCGCAAGTGAAGAAAGAGACGTTCCAGCCAGACGCTTCCCAATGCCGGCGATAATCCTCAACGGTCTGAGAACACCTTGCCACCATCAGAACGTCGCGGTCACTGAACTGATCCGTTCGATTTCGTGCCTGGGAGCCGTATACGCAGATCGAGATCATGTTTCGGTTTCTATGATGAGAACTTGCGGAACACGGTAGATGCCAGCGTCGCGAGTAAGACAAACCCAAGCAGCGCCTCCAAGCCTATAACCACTCGGCCGATTTCCGTGGTTGGTGTAATATCGCCGTACCCTAGCGTGGTAAAGGTGACCGCCGTAAAGTAAAAGGCGTCGCACAGATTCTGGATATTCGATTCCGTTCCCGCTAGGCCCAATTCTCGCCTGAACATCCAGTGAATTGTCGTCAGAGCTAGCAGTAATCCTATGGTGGTCCCGGCGAGATTGCGAAGTCGTACTCCAGAACCAAGGAAAAATTCGAAGGTCCAAGCTCCGGCGATGGCCGCGACCTTCCACGGCTTTCGACCGTTAGGCACTTTCGCGAGCTCATCCTCGTTCAAAAGCCGCTGCCATCGTCGGAACATGTACTGAGCTTCGTCGGCATAGTCAGGCTGAGCCTGCATCCGGCTGTTTCGTAGGAGCTCTTGGAACAGATGAACGCCTATATTCGCGTACTTCTTACTCGGAATGCATTTCGCAAAGGTCTTGGGGTGGACGAAAACATCGCGCAGCTCAAAACGATGGACGTTGCAGTTTGTAAAGGTGCAATCTGTGAAGCGACAGTTAGTGAATGTGCTGCCAATAAAAAGACAGTCCTTGAAAGCGCAGTTCTTGAATTCGATGTCTTTGACATCAGTTTTCGATAAGCTAAAATTGGAGAAATGCTTGTCTCGAATGCGCCAGATGCGCGGTGCAATCGGGGACTGCAAGAGATCAGGCTCATACCAAGAATTAGCAACCGTGCTCAAGTTCGGGTCGGCTAGACGCGCGAAGAGAGCCTCACTATCCTTGAAAACGGCAGTCTTCCCCTTCAACTGAAAGAATGCATCGACCATGCTTGACCCCCAACTAGGAGGAGATTGCATCTTCGACAGCTTGCGGTCAAAGGTGAGGCGCAAAATTCCGTCTTGTGAGTGTCCTTCGAATTGCGGAGTTGCGTGGCGAAGATGCGCTAGTGCCGCCATCTTGGCTTGGGGCATCGGGCATCGCCTAGTGTTTGCATCTTTGGTGAACACCAAACAACTGACCGATCGAGAAGCGTTGTGATGCGACACGTGGCATGTGTCGCATCGGGCAAAGGACTAGAATGCCTAAGGAAGAGCAAGATTTCGCTGACGACGACGATGCTGTGCAAACGAGCCTCTGTGCCGATTGCGCACGTCATCCAAGCATCAAACGGATAGTAGCCGCGGACTGCATAAATGGACGTTGCGCATTTTGCGCCCGTGATGATGTCCAAGTCCGAAATCCAGAGACACGTGAAGCTCTGGTTATGCTCCTTCGAGCACTCATCCGATTTTTTTATGACGAGCAGGAATACAACCGCCACTGGGGTGGAGAAAGTGTCCTTTCGCTTTTTGAGCACGAAGACAATCCGATCTTAAAGCCCCCTACCTCTAATGCTTACTTGGACGACTTCGATGAGTGGCTTCAGTGGCCACCATATCCGGATTGGGACAAAGGCGTCGCGATCTACGCCGGCCACAATGATGGCGCTCGAGGGATGAACTTCGCGATCTCGCGAACAAACCCGAGTCCTTTTGTGGAGATCCAGCACCGCCTTCTCACAGAGAACTTTTTTCAGGTCGAGCCAGCTCTGGAGGCGTTGATCGACCCATTCCTAGCTGACATCGAAATCGTGCTCCCTGCAGGCGAACTTTGGTACCGCGCGCGATTGGGTCAGAAAGAAGTTTTCCTGCGCTATGACGTAGCCGGCTTTCAGTCAAGCATTGTGAGACAACCTTGGCTTGGAGCTGACATTGGCGCGCCTCCGCCGCTCAAAGCCGGAATCGGGCGCATGAATCGGTCAGGCGTATCAGTTCTTTATCTCGCATCGAACGCTGCCACCGCTGTAGCCGAGATTCGCCCCCATCCCAGTCATCATGTTTCGATAGGCGGCTTCACGAGCAAACAGACGCTTCGGTTGGCGGATTTCAATCCGGAGATCGAGCTCTTTTCGAGTAGCGATGCACGTTTAAGCCATTACGCGACCATCCAGGCATTTGACCGTTTGATGAGCCAGCCAGTCACCCCTGATGAAAGAACGCCATACCTTTCGACTCAGCTTCTAGCCGAAATACTTCTACGTCGCGGTTTCGACGGTGTAAGATATCGTAGCTCTGTCTCTGATGGCAGCAACATCTGCGTATTCTATCCCACAAAGTTCGAATTTGACGAAGGGCATTCCGAAGTAAGGCGAGTAGATAGTGTCACCTACGCAGTGTCGCAGGCGGCGTATTTGATCGTTCCGGACAAAAGTGATCTTCCGTTTAGTAAGCGCAGTTAATCGAAATGTCGTCGGCGCTGTGCTGCATAATTGGCGTAGAGTATATCATATTGGGTCGGCCAGCCCTCACCCTCCAGCCAGCCGCGGCAGCAGAAAAATCTCCGCCCCCGGCGGCAATTCCTTCGACCAGGTATCGCGATAGATCGTCCCGTCGATCGCGACGGCAATGCCCTTCTCGATCCAGGGCTCAATGCCGGGATACTGTTCAGCCAGTTTCCTGAACAGCTCCCTTATGTCCTTGGCCTCGACCTCGACCTTGCTCTGGCCGCCGGCGAGCTGGCCCAGCGCGCCCCAGAGCGTGACTTCGACCATCTAGTGAAGGACCTTCATTCGAGCCTGCCGGGAACCGTCAATCGCCTCTCAGCCTCCCCGTTCCGCCTCGATCGCGGCGAGGACCCTTGGTGGCGACATCGGGATGTGGGTCATGCGCACGCCGGCTGCGTTCGAGACGGCATTGGCGATGGCCGCCAGCGGCGGGACGATCGAGGTTTCGCCGACGCCGCGCACGCCATAGGGGTGGTTGGGGTTGGGTATCTCGAGGATCTGCGTGTCGATCATCGGCAGGTCCGAGCAGACCGGGATGCGGTAGTCGAGGAAGCCGGCGTTCTGGAGACGCCCGTCCTTGCCGTAGATATACTCCTCGTTGAGCGCCCAGCCGATGCCTTGCGCCGCACCGCCCTGGTACTGGCCCTCGACATAGGTCGGGTGCACCGCCTTGCCGGCATCCTGGATCACCGTGTAGCGGATCACCCTGGTCGAGCCGGTATCGGGGTCGACCTCGATGTCGCAGATGTGGGTGGCGAAGGAGACGCCGGCGCCGTCGGCGACGAGCTCGCTGTGGCCGGCGATCGGCCCGCCGGTCTTGCCGGAAGCGGCGGCGATCTCCTTCAGCGACAGGGCTGCAAGATTGCCGTATTTTTCGCCCTTGGCGATGGCGTGGCCGTTTTCCCAGACCACGTCGTCGACGGGGATGTCCCACGTCTGGGCGGCGCGCTCACGCAGGATCTTGATCGCGTTGCGGGCGGCCGAGATGGTCGCCATCGAGGACGAGAAGGTGCCCCGGCTGCCGTCGGTCATGTCGTTGTAGCCAAGCGAGGACGTGTCGGCGACCACCGCCTTGAGCTGGGCATAGTCGATGCCGAGCTCCTCCGCCGCCACCAGCGACAGCGAAGCGCGCGAACCGCCTACGTCCACCGTGCCGACAGCCAGCGACACCGAGCCGTCCATGCCGATGTTCAGGTCCACGCAGGTCTGGCCACCGAAATTGAACCAGAAGCCGCAAGCCATGCCGCGGCCCTGGTTCTTGCCCAGCGGGGCCTTCATGTGCGGATGGTGCTTGGCCGCCTCCAGCGTCGGGCCGATGCCGATCGGGCCGTAGACCGGGCCATAGGAGGACCTGGTGCCTTCCTGCGCGGCGTTCTTGATGCGGAACTCGACCGGATCCATGCCGAGTTCCTTGGCCAGCTCGTCGACGGCACTTTCCACCGCGAAAGCCGCCATCGGTGCGGAGGGCGCGCGATAGGCCGCGGTCTTCGGCCGGTTGACCAGCACTTCGAAGCCGACCGTCTTGACGTTGTCGAGCTTGTAGCAGGCGAATGCCGTCATGGCGCCGATCTCGGCCCAGGTGCCGGCATAGGGGCCGCTGGTGTAGCGCAGCGTCGCTTCGGCGGCGGTGATGGTGCCGTCCTTGCGGGCGCCGATCTTGACGTCGATCGAGGTGGCGCTGGTCGGACCCGAGGCGCGGAACACCTCGTCGCGGGTCATCACCAGCTTCACCGGGCGGCCGGCCTTGCGCGACAGCGCCAGCGCCACCGGCTCGGCCCAGACATGGGTCTTGCCGCCGAAGCCGCCGCCGATTTCCGACGAGGTGACGCGCAGCTTCGAGGCTTCCAGCCCGAGCAGTTGCGCGCAATGCTGGCGGTAGACGAAATGGCCCTGCGTGCAGACCCAGAGGTCGGCGGTGCCGTCGGACGAGACGCTCGCCACGCAGGCATGCGGCTCGATATAGCCTTGGTGCGTCTGCTCGGTCTTGAAGGAGCGCTCGACAATGACATCGGCGTGGCCAAAGCCCTGATGGACATCGCCATGGCCAAACTGGCTGCGCTTGGTGACGTTGGACGGCTTTACCGGCTTTACCTCGAGACCCTCGGTGAAGATCGTGTCGTTGATCAACGGCGCGGTGTGCTTCATCGCCTCGTCGACATCGGTGACATGCGGCAACAGCTCGTACTCGACCTCGATAAGCTTCAGCGCCTGCCTGGCCGTGCGGGCATCGACGGCGGCGACCGCGGCCACGGCGTGGCCGTCATAGAGCGCCTTGCCGCGCGCCATGCAATTGTCGAGGACGTCGTACATGGCGGCATCGCCATCGGTGAGATCGGGCAGGTCGGCGGCGGTGATCACCGCTTTCACGCCGGCGAGCTTTTCCGCTTTCGAAGTGTCGATCTTGAGGATCCTGGCATGCGCATGCGGGCTGCGCAGGACACGCCCGACCAGCTGTCCCGCCATGTTGAAGTCGGCGCCGTAGCGCGCGCGGCCCGTCACCTTGTCGACGCCGTCGGGACGGATAGGCCGCGTGCCGACGGAGGAGAATTTGCGGCCCGAAAAGCGTGGATCGAAGTTCATGCGTGCGCTCCCTTCATCACGTTGGCCGCATCCTGGACCGCGCGCACGATCTTGTCGTAGCCGGTGCAGCGGCAGAGGTTGCCGGCGAGGCCGAAGCGGATTTCTTCCTCGGTCGGATCGGGGTTCTTGGCCAAAAGGTCCTTCGCCGCGATCAGGAAGCCCGGCGTGCAGATGCCGCATTGCAAGGCTGCATGCTCGAGGAATTTCTGCTGCAGCGGATGCAACTGATCGCCATGCGCCATGCCTTCGACGGTCTCGATATGCCGGCCTTCGGCTTCAGCGCCAAGCACAAGGCAGGAGCAGACCAGCCGGTTGTCGAGAATGATCGAGCAGGCGCCGCAGTCGCCCGTGCCGCAGCCTTCCTTGGCGCCGGTCAGCCCGAGCCGGTCGCGCAGGACGTCGAGCAACGTCTCGTCGGGCTGGCAAAGGTATTCGACGTGATCGCCGTTGATTGTCGTTGAAACTGCTACACCGGCCATCATTTGCCTCCTGCGCGTGCGTAGGCGGTCGTCGCGGCCCGTCCGGCCAGCACGCCCGCAACTTTTCGTCTGAACTCGATGGTGCCGCGCTTGTCGTCGATGGGGCGGCAGGCCCCAGCGCAGACCTTGGCGAGCCGCTCGAGTGCCGCCTCATCCAGCTTCCTGCCGATAAGCGCCTCGGCTGCCTCTTCCACCAGAAGCACCGTCACCGCCACGGCGCCCAGCGCGACGCGGGCGGCCGTGATGACGCCATGCTCGTCGAGCGACAGCTTCACGCCGGCGCTGACCACGGCGATGTCCATCTCGGTGCGCGGAATGAACCTGAGATAGGCGTCGCCCGAACGCGGCGCGCGCTTGTCGAGCAGGATCGCCTCGACGATCTCACCCTTGGTGAGCGAGGTCTTGCCAGGCCCGATCGGCACAGCCTCGACCGGAATGGTGCGCTTGCCCGAGGGACCGGCAACCACGGCCTTTGCGGCGGCGGCCACCAATGCCGGGACGCTGTCGGCGGCCGGCGATGCGTTGCACAGATTGCCAACGATGGTGCAGCGGCCCTGGACCTGTTTCGAGCCGATCAGCTTCGACGCTTCGACGACACCGGGCCAGGCCTTCTTCAGAACCGAGCTCTCGCCCAGGACGGCGCAGGGGACGGTGGCGCCGATGCTGAAGCCGTCGGCCGTCTCCCTGATCTCGCTCAAGCCCTCGATCGCCTTGATGTCGACGATCAGGTCGGGATCGACAAACCCGCCCTTCATCCGAACGAGGAGGTCACTGCCTCCAGCGAGAATGGCTGATGTGCCGGAAGCGTCGGCCAGCAGGCCAACGGCGTCTTCGATTGAAAGCGGACGTATGTAACGCATCGTCTCCCCTTGGTGATGGTGATCTCGCCGACCGTTATAAACAGTCTCCTCATAATGACCATCCGGTTGCTGATTTCCAGCGATTGGGCCAGCACCGCGAGAGAGATTTTTGTCTAAAGTCTTTGTTTTGATGCATGTCGTTGTCCCAGAACCGCGCACACTTCTGGGCGACATGCATTTAAGCGGCGTCTTTTGCATTGTCGAGGCTGATGCCGATGTCCTTCAATGCCTCGGCCACGGCCTCGTCCAGCGGGGTGTGCGGGACTTCGCCGATGATGCCTTCCAGCCGGTCGGACACGAGCCGGTGCGGTTCGAAGCGCAGATAGGACATCGAGACGATCTCGCGCCACATCGCCACGAACGGGCTGCCGGCGCGCAGCACCCACCAGGGCATGAAGGTCAGTTTCAGCGGACGGCCCAGCGCCTTCTCGGCCGCGGCCTTGATGTCCATGTCGGTGACGGCGTGGCCGGGGAAGTTGAGCGCCTCAAAGAAGCCGAGCTTGCCCTGATTACGCGCCAGGCCGACGAAGCCGATGGCGAAGTCCGGCAAATAGGCCCATTCGTGCACGAGGTTGGCAGGGCCAGGCGCGGTGTAGACGCCCTTGCTCATCTTGGCGGCGACGACGAGGTCGAACCATGATCCGCTGCCGGTGCCGCCGAAGAAATCGCCGGCGCGCAGGATGATGGTGCGGACGCGGCTGGCATCGGCCTCGCGGCGAAACAGCGCTTCCATGGCGCAGCGGATGCGGCCCTTCTCGGTGGTCGGACAGAATGGCGTGTCTTCGGTGACCACCTCAGGCATCGGCGAGCCGTAATTGTAGACAGTGCCGGGGAAAAAATGCAGCGCGCCATTGGCATGGCAGGCGGCCATGACGTTCTCCGCCATCGGCAGACACTTGCCCCAGTCGGTGTAGATCGGGTTGAGGCCGTTGAAGATGATGTCGACCCCTTGCGTGGCGCGGATCAGCGCCTCGCGGTCGAGCGCATCGCCGGCGACGGCGGTGGCGCCCTTGAGTTCGGCCGGGACCTTGCCGCTGCGGGTGACGGCGCGGACATCGAAACCGGCGTCGATGAAGGCCTTGCCAACCACGCGGCCGAGCCGGCCATTGGCGCCCAGAATTGCGATCTTGGTCATTTTCTTCTCCGTGTCTGGGTTTGCACGGCGAATATGATGCGTTCATACGCGAATGAAAATTGACTATGGATGCAGATTTGTTATTCATAAATGAATGGAAGACATCGACTGGAACCTGATCAAGAGTTTCGTCTCCGTGGCGGAGACCGGCAGCCTGTCGGCCGCGGCGCGCAAACTGTCGGCCAGCCAACCGACGCTCGGGCGTCACATCGGTGAGCTCGAACAGGCGTTGGGCGTCACCTTGTTCCGGCGCGGGCGGCGCGGCTATGCGCTGACGGAAGCAGGCGCCACGCTGTTCGAACGCGGCAGAGCGGTGAGCGAGCAGGCGAGCGCGTTTTCGCTATTGGCATTGGGCTCGGTCGAGGCGATCGAAGGCACGGTGCGCATTGCCGCCAGCGAGGTGGTGGCTGCCTATGTGCTGCCGAGGATGACGGCGCGGCTCGGCATCGAGGAGCCCGGCATCGAGGTCGAGATCGTCGCCTCGAACCAGGTCGAGAACCTGCTGCGAAGGGATGCCGATATCGCCATCCGCATGGTCAAGCCGGCGCAGAACGAGCTGACGGCGCGCAAGGTCTGCGATATCAAACTCTGCTGCTGCGCGGCGAAATCCTATCTCGACAGGCACGGCCGCCCGCTCAAGCCCGCCGACCTTCTCGACCATCCGCTGATCGGCTTCGACCGCAGCGACGAGATGATCCGCGGCTTTACCCAGGCCGGCATCCCCGTCACCCGAAGCAGCTTCCGCTTCAGGGCCGACAACCAGATCGTTCTGTGGGAAGCGCTGCGGGCGGGAAACGGCGTCGGTCTTGGCCAGGAGCCGCTGGCGGACAGCGACCCGTCGCTGGAGAAACTGCTGCCCGGCCTGCCACTGCCCAGCCTGCCGGTGTGGCTGGCCATGCATCGCGACGTGCGCACCAGCGTGCGCATCCGCCGCGTCGCGGATTTCCTCTATGAGGAGCTGAAGCGCTATTCGGCGGGGGCGGCCGCGAATTCGGCGCGGTGAGCGAGCCCGGCCATCAACAGCACGACGACCAGCAGCGCCGACATGGCGACGAAAATCGGGCCGAAGCTGGAATGCTCGGCGACGAAGCCGATCGCCGACGGCGCTACCAATATGCCGGAATAGCCCATGGTGGTGACGACGCTCATGCCGGTGCCCGACGACATGCCTTCCTGGTTGCCGCCGGCCGAGAAGATGATCGGCACCATATTGGCGATGCCGAAGCCGCACAGGGCAAAAGCCGCGATGGCGATCCAGGGCGAAGGCGACAGGCCGGCGACCAGCATGCCGGCGGCGGCGACCACCGCCGAGCCGCGCAGCGTCGCCACCGCGCCGAAGCGGTTGCGCACGCCGTCGCCGAAAAAGCGCATGACAGCCATGACGCCGGAGAAGGCGGCGTAGGCAAGGCCGGCGATGGCGAGGTCGGCGCCGAGCTCCTGCCTGAGATAAAGCGCTGCCCAGTCGAGCACGGCGCCCTCGGAAATCATCGTCAGCAGCGCCATCAGCCCGACCAGATAGACCAGCGGATTGGCCGGCAGCGTAAATCTGTGATGCTCGGCCGCCTGCGGCTTGTCCTCGGCGATGAGGTAGCCGACCGCCACGGCTATGACGGCAAAGGCTATGACCGTGACGACAGCCGCATGGGCGAGGTGGCCGTAAGTCTGGATGGCGTAACCGCCCAGACCGCCGCCGGCGAAACCGCCGAGGCTCCAGAAGCCGTGCGACGACGACATGATGGCGCGGGAGAGCCGGCGCTCGACCACCACGGCATTGGCGTTCATGGCGACATCCATGCCGCCGATCGAGCCGCCGAAGATGATCATGGCGATCGCCGCCAGCGGCACGTTGGGCGCCAGCGCCACGATCAGCAGGCCGAGGCTGCCGCACAGGCCGAACCAGCGCAACACGGCGCGCGAGCCATGCCTGGAGATCAGATGGCCGCACCAGCTCATGGCCGCGACCGCGCCGACGCCGAACAGAAGGATCAGCAGACCGAGGGTGAATTTCGAGATGTCGAGCCGGGTCAGGAACACCGGAATCTGCGGCGCCCAGCTGCCGGTCAGGAAGCCGTTGGCGAGGAAGATCGCGGCTACGGCCCATCGCCCCTGAAGGGCGCTCTGCATGGTGTCTTGCGCGTTCATGGCCCGAATCCGGTCAAGGAATGGCTTTGCGCGGCAAATTAGATCGATTCAATTTCTCGTCAAGCGCCTTTCTCTTCGTCATCCTACGGTTTCCGCGACGTCGCTTCGCGACTGCTCCACCCTAGGATGACGAAGTCGCGTAGGGCCTAGCCAATCGTCAATGATCCCTCGGCCGCCTCGCCTCGAATTCCGCCTTCTTGGCGTCCGAAGCCTCGGTCTGGTTCAGCGCCTGCCATCGCGCATAGGGCATGCCGTAGACGATTTCGCGCGACTGGTCCTTGCCGAGATCGACGCCCTCAGCCTCGGCCGCTTCGCGGTACCAGTTCGACAGGCAGTTGCGGCAGAAGCCGGCGAGGTTCATCAGGTCGATGTTTTGCACATCGCTGCGCTCGCGCAGATGATCGACCAGCCGGCGGAAGGCCGCGGCCTCGAAATCGCGTTTCTGGTCATCGCTGAGTTCGGTCATTGCCTTGGATCCTCACAGCGGCCCGGTGCGCGAGCCGAACATCTTCACCTGATGTATATCGGGACGGCGGTCGATGGCGTCAACGATCGGCGCCAGCCGTTCCGTCCAGGCCAGCGCCCCCTTGCGGTCTGATATCAGGTCCTGGCGGATCTCGATCAGCGCATGGGCAAAGCCGTTGACGATGGCGTGCTTGAACATGGTGTCGCCGCGCAACGCGCCGTCATAGGGTTCATTGTCGCCAACGACGAGGTTTTTATCCTGCGCCAGCATGTCGATCAGCGGCCGCGCCACGCGGTCGTCGAGGTCCCACAATATGCCGACATGCCAAGGGCGGATGAAGCCCTGCATGACAGGGGTGAAGGAGTGTACGGAGAAGATGAACGGCGCTTTGCCTGAGGCGTGCGCCACCGACGCGATCATGGCGCCGACCGCGTCCTGATAAGGCCGGTAGAAGCCGTCGAGCCGCCTTTCGCGTTCTTGCGGCGCCATAGGGTAGTTTCCCGGCACGACAGTGCCGTCATAGAGCTGGCGGATCAGCGTCGGGTCGTCCTCGCCGCGATTGGGATCGATCAGCAGCCGCGAAAAATTGGCGATCACCGCCGGCACGTCGAGCGCTGCGGCCAGTTCGCGCGTCACCGTCTCGACACCGATGTCGTAGGCGATATGGCGATCGAGTTCCGCCGCCGGCAAGCCGAGACTGCCATACTCCTCCGGCAGGTCGCGGCGGGCATGGTCGGCGACAAGCACGATGCCTCGCTTGCGGTCGCCTTCGACGATATCGAAAGGCGCGAAAACTGTGGATCGGGTCATTGGCTGGAAAGGTCTGTTCGCTGGCTTCCGGGGAGGGTGGTATCGTCATTCCCACGAAGAGGACGGTTGCGCAATGCCGTTGTTTGGCCACGGTTTCTGCGAAAATCCGGTCACGCGCGGCAGATCGCGTGTCGGGGGCCTTTCTAAATCGATTGGAATTGGACAGAACGGCGCGTTGACATGCGCCCGGACTTTTCCGAAAAGGGGCGTTGAGAGATGCAGATGACGTTATTGAGGGGTTTCGGGATGGGTTCCGCCGGCAGGCCGCGTGCGCGCACCGCCTTTGCCGTGCCGCTCCTGACCCTGACGCTAGGGCTCACCGCGCTGGTCGCGGCTTCGCCCGCCCGCGCCGATTTCCGCGTCTGCAACGCCACGCAGAACCTGGTCGGCGTCGGCATCGGCTACCGCGCCAAGGCAGGCTGGATCACCGAGGGGTGGTGGCACATCGAAGGATCGAGCTGCAAGACGCTGATCGAAGGTCCGCTGTCATCGAGGTTTTACTATCTTTATGCAGAAGACGCCGAGCGCGGCGGGCGCTGGGATGGCCCGATCAACATGTGCGTGGCCGAAAAAGAATTCAAGATTGCCGGCGTTACCGATTGCGTCGCCCGGGGCTTCCAGCGCGCCGGATTCCAGGAATATGACACGGGCGAGCAGGCAAGCTGGATGGTCCAGCTGACCGATGAGTCCACAACGGGAGGCGCTCCAGCCGCCCCGGGAACAAACAGTCAATGAGACGTAGCCGCAAGGTCAAGATCCTCGCCACCATCGGTCCTGCCTCCTCGTCCGAGGAGATGCTGCAGAAGCTGTTCGAAGCCGGCGCCGATGTCTTCCGCATCAATATGAGCCACACCGATCACGAGCTGATGCGCACGCTGGTCGGCCGCATCCGCGCGGTCGAGGAAAAGGTCGGCCGTCCGATCGGCATCCTGGCCGATTTGCAGGGACCGAAGCTGCGCGTCGGCAAGTTCGCCAACGGCAAGGAGGTGCTGACCCCGGGCCAGACCTTCACCCTCGACAACAATCCCGAGCCCGGCACGTCGACCCGCGTCTACCTGCCGCATCCCGAAATCCTGAGTTCGGTCGAGGCCGGCCACCGTCTGTTGATCGACGACGGCAAGCTGGAGCTCAGGGCGGTGAAGAGCGACGGCAAATCGATCACCTGCACCGTCGTCGCCGGCACCACCATTTCCGACAAGAAGGGCGTCAGCCTGCCCGACACCGACCTGCCGGTCGGTGCGCTGACCGAAAAGGACCGCAAGGACCTCGATGCGGTGCTGGCGGAAAGCGTCGACTGGGTGGCGCTGTCGTTCGTGCAGCGGCCGGAGGATTTGGCGGAAGCCCGCAAGATCGCGCGCGGCCGGGCGCTTATCATGGCCAAGATCGAAAAGCCGCAGGCGGTAGCCCGGCTGGCCGAAATCATCGAACTCTCCGACGCGCTGATGGTCGCCCGCGGCGATCTCGGTGTGGAAATGCCGCTGGAAGCGGTGCCCGGCATCCAGAAGCAGATCACGCGCGCCGCGCGCCGCGCCGGCAAGCCGGTGGTGGTCGCCACGCAAATGCTGGAATCGATGATCACCGCGCCGGTGCCGACCCGCGCCGAGGTGTCCGACGTGTCGATCGCCGTGTTCGAGGGCGCCGACGCCATCATGCTTTCAGCCGAATCCGCTGCCGGCGCCTATCCGGTCGAGGCGGTGGCGATGATGAACCGCATCGCCACCAAGGTCGAAACCGACCCGACCTATGCCGGCATCATCAACGCGCAGCGCTCGGAACCGGAAGCAACCGGCGCCGACGCCATTTCGCTCGCGGCCCGCGAGATTGCCGAGACGCTGAAACTGTCGGCGATCATCACCTATACGGCGTCGGGCACCACCGGCCTGCGCGCCGCGCGCGAGCGGCCGCAAGTGCCGATCATCGCGCTGTCGCCGATCCTCAACACGGCGCGGCGGCTGTCGCTTTTGTGGGGCACGCATTGCGTCGTCTCGCCCGACGCCAGCGACCTCGACGACATGGTCGACCGCGCCTGCCGCATCGCTTTCGAAGAGGGGTTCGGCCAGCCGGGCGACCGTGTCATCATCACGGCGGGCGTGCCGCTGAGGACGCCGGGTTCGACCAACATGCTGCGCATCGCCTATGTCGGGTCGGACGTGCAGGCCACCCGCAACATAGGTTGACAGAGGCTTCAACTCATCACAGTTCGCAGCGCTCTTGCCGCACCTTCGGCGTGATCGATGCGCTGAAGGAAGCGGCGTGCCCGGGGAACGGGGTCGTGCAGATACTGGTCCGGCCCCAGCCTCTTTCGCCGGTTGAGGTCGACTGTGTCGAGCAGATCGAAATCGACCGTGGCGATCGTGCAGTGCCACCCGGGATTGCGCGACGCCCAGCCCCTCTTGTGGTGTTCCAAAAGCCGCTCGCGGGCGGAATAGCCGTGGTAGTCGAACGCGATCACGCCGTTCGTCGCGTAAATATGGTTCCCGGAAAAGCCCTCGCCAGGAATGATCCGTTCGCCGTAAAAGCCGTCCAGAGGAGCACGCTCGAGAAAGGCGCCGGCAAGAATGGCGCACGCGCCATAGCCGAAGAAGATGCGGTCCGGCAACGCCCATCGCTTCTCCGGGTTTCCCTTGATGCCGTGTTTCAGGACATACATTGCGATCAGGTCGGGGCCAGTTCCGCGTCGGGCACGGTGATGTCGGGGCATCGCCCCTCATTGTACGCATCGCCGGCGATGCGTGCTTCCACGGTTTTTGCCATTGCCTGCAGGTCGACGACCTTGCCGGCGACCTTTTCGATGGCGCCGATGACGAGATCGGGGGCGATCCAGTCCGGCTTGTGGCCGAGATTGTGGACCCAGATCAGCTCGGCGCCGGGGATGTCCCTGACCAGGCCGACGGAATGGATCGAGGCATAGACCACCTTGTCGCGGTCGCCCGAGATGACAATGGTCGGCGCTGTGATGTCGCGGTAATGCGGCGCGGCCTTCAGCGTATAGTCGTAGAGGCCGGCGACATCGATGGCGTTGGCGCGGAAAGCGCCGGGACGCAGCACCAGCGGAATCGAGGCATTGCCGACATAGCCTTCCGGCACCTTGTTGGGAGAAAACACGCAGGCCGTGGCGCTGTCCATCTGCAGCGTGCCTGCCGGATAGGTCAATGTCTCCGAGAACAGCCAGCCGATGATGGGGGTGGCGGTCAGGTTGTAGTACCAGGCGGTCGCGCCGCCCGGCCAGGGGTGGCTGACCGGCGACAGAAAGACCAGCCCGAGCGTCTTCTCCGGGTGTTCGCGGCCAAAGGCGGCGGTGATCACGCCGCCAAACGAATGGCCGACCATGATCGCATTGTGGATGCCGAGACGGTCCATCAGCCTGGCGATGGTGTCGGCCTGCGCCGACGGGCTCTCATTGCCGGGGCCGCGTGCCGACCAGCCGAAGCCCGGCCGGTCGAGGAAGACCATCTCGGCGCGGCCTTCGAGCAAAGGCCTGATCGGCAGCATCTGATCCCTGAGATTGGCGCTGGCGCCGTGGATGAAGACGATGGCCGGCAGCTCGGCATTTTGAGGCGCCGGCACGTGGACATAGTGGATGCGGGTGCCGCCGATGTCGGCAAATTCGCCGGCCGGCGGGTTTCGCCACTCGATCAGCCACGCGCCGGCGCGGGTGACGCCGGCCAGGGCAAAGACGAGCGCGAGGAGCAAAGCACAGGCGGCGTAAATGAGGTTCATGCGCGGAGATACGGGGGTGGAGGGGGATAAGTTCTAGGGAGTAGGGAGTAGGGAGTGGGGAGTAGGGAGTAGGGAGTAGGGAGTAGGGAGTAGGGAGTAGGGAGGTGGCGTCTCGACCAATCTTCTCTACTGACTACTGACTACTGACTACTGACTAATCCCTAATTCCTACTGCCTAATCAAATTCCTTCGCCGGCAAGCTCTTCCGAAATTGCCGCGACCTGGTCCTGGGCGCTGCGCATCATCGGATAGATGGTAAGCACCTTCTGCCAGGCTTCGAGCGCCGATTGCTTGTGGCCGGTGGCGGCCATGATCTGGGCCAGGCCGGAAAGCGCGCCGAAATGGCGTGGTTCCAGCTGCAGCGTCTGGTCGATGTCGGACATCGATTTCCCGAAATTCTTCATCATGTAATGGACGGTGGCGCGCCGGTTCCAGCCTTCGGCATATTTTGGCTGAAGGATGACGACCTGGTCGAGGAAGTCGAGGGCGACGTCGAACTTCTCGTCGTCCATCGCCTTTTGCGACCATTGCATCATCAGGTCGATCGAGGCGCTGCCGGACTGGAACCATTCGCCCCAGATGCGCCCGGCGATGCGCTCGGCCGCCTTTTCGTTGCGCTCGCGCTTCAGCTCGGCAAACAGTTGGTCGAGCCTGGCTTCCCTGGTCAGGGCAACCGGCGGCTTTGCCGGCGGATCGTCCGCCGACGCCGGAGCGACGCCGAAAAGAAACAGGGTGGCCAAAAATGCAAAAAGAATCCGCATCGCCGGAATCTAACCCCGGACGGCGGATCGTCAAACTGAAATTAGCGTGAAAGTGCCTGGAACCAGGCAATTACCATCATATGGACGGAGGCAACGAGCCTCCGGCCGAACACTCAGCCCTGGCGCGCCTTGTAGCGTGGAGCGGTCTTGTTGATGATGTAGACGCGGCCCTTGCGGCGAACCAGCTGGTTGTCGCGGTGACGCGCCTTCAGCGCCTTGAGCGAATTCTTGATCTTCATGGTCTTGCCCGTCGGTCTGGGCCCTGTCCGGGCCGAATTATTAAGGCGCGCCTGAAAAGCGCGCCTTTGAACTTGCGGTGGCTCATAAACGAGGAGCCTTGCCCGTGTCAACCGCAAGCGTGCTGGATAGAGGCCGAGAATGGCTTTGGCCATCAAATATCCGCCATCTCGGCTCCACGCCATTGCGCGGCCGAAGGCGGGCTGGAATGGTGCGGCACCCGCAAGCCGATTTGGAGACCTCTATGCGCCTGTTGTTTGTGTCCGCGAGCCTTGCCGTTCTGGCAGCCGCCTCCATCGCGCAGGCGCAGGAATGCGACCGCAACGACGACAGCCAGCAGATGATGAACATCTGCGCCGGCGAGGACTATCGGGCCGCCGATGCCAAGCTCAACCAGGCCTACAAGGATCTCGTCGGTCGCAACGACGACAAGGGCAGGAAGCTGCTGCAGGTCGCGCAACGCGCCTGGATCGCCTTCCGCGACGCCGAATGCGCCTATACGACGAGAGACAGCGAGGGCGGCTCCATCCATCCGATGGAGGTTTCACAATGCCTGACCGAACTGACGGACCAGCGCATCAAACAGCTCACCGCGGGCGCCAATTGTAGGGAAGGCGATGCGAGTTGCGCCAGCCCCGACGAGGACGGGGATCTGAACGACGAGCTGCAATAGGGCTCGATCCACGCCCTCGCGCAAAGTGCCGGAATGGCTTAGCTACGGCGGCTGATGCGGGTGAAATGGCCCATCTTGCGGCCTGGGCGCGCTTCCGCCTTGCCGTAGAGATGCAGCATCAGATCGGGCTCGGCGAGCAAAGCGGGTACGCGCAGCACATCGTCGCCGATCAGGTTTTCCATGACGCAGTTTGAATGCCGGCCAGGGTTGCCCAGCGGCAGGCCGGCAATGGCGCGGATATGCTGCTCGAATTGCGAAACGATGCAGGCGGCTTCCGTCCAGTGGCCGGAATTGTGCACGCGCGGCGCCATTTCGTTGGCCAGCAGCGTGCCATCGGCAAGAACGAAGAACTCGACGCCGATGACGCCGACATAGTCGAGGGCCGACAGGATTTTCGCTGCCGCCCCCTGTGCCGTCGCCGCCGTCTCCAGCCTGATCTGGGCCGGCAGGGTCGAGGTATGCAGGATGCCGTCGCGGTGGACGTTCTCAGCCGGATCGTAGGCGGCGACCGCGCCGTCCAACCCGCGCGCGGCGATGACCGAGATTTCGCGCTCGAAAGCGACGAAGGATTCGAGGATCAGCGGCACATTGCCCATGGTCTCGCATGTGCCGGCAAAGCCGCCCGTCTCCATGTTGCGGAAGACGCGCTGGCCCTTGCCGTCATAGCCCATGCGGCGGGTTTTCAAGATGCCGCTGCCGCCGAACTCTCTCAGCGCCGCCGTCAGCTCGTCGTCATTGTCGATGGAGCGGAAATCCGCTGTCCTGATGCCGATGCCGTTCAGGAATAGCTTCTCCGCCACCCGGTCCTGGGCGATTTCCAACGCCCTGGGCGGCGGATAGACCGGGACCTTGGCGGCGAGCGCGCCGGCAGCCGCTACCGGCACATTCTCGAATTCGTAGGTGACGACGGCGCTGACTGCCGCCAGTTCGGCAAGGGCGTCCGCATCGTCATAGGCGGCGGTGATCTGCCGGTTGGCGACCTGAGCCGCCGGGCAATCGGCCTGCGGTTCGAGGATAATTGTGCGGTAGCCGAGGCGCGCTGCGGCAACAGCCAGCATGCGGCCGAGCTGGCCGCCGCCGATGATGCCGATGCTCGATCCCGCGGGCAGGCTCACGGCGCGTCCGTCGGTTCGGTGGCGACCCTGGCGGTTTGGGCGGCGCGCCAGGCATCCAGGCGGGCGGCAAGTTCTTCGTCGTTCAGCGCCAGCACGGCGGCCGCCAGAAGGGCGGCGTTGGCCGCACCCGCCTTGCCGATGGCAAGCGTGCCGACCGGAATGCCGGCCGGCATCTGGACGATGGAGAGCAGCGAATCCTGGCCGGACAGCGCCTTCGATTCGACCGGCACGCCGAACACCGGCAGCGGCGTCATCGCCGCCGTCATGCCGGGCAGGTGGGCGGCGCCGCCGGCGCCGGCGATGATCACCTTGTAGCCGGCCGCCTTGGCGCCCTTGGCGAAATCATAGAGGCGGTCCGGGGTGCGGTGGGCGGAGACGATCAGCCGCTTGTGCGGGATGCCCAGCGCGTCCAGCGTTTCGGCGGCGTGGCGCATCGTCGCCCAGTCGGACTGGCTGCCCATGATGATGGCGACGTCGGCGCGGTGGTCGGTCAAGCGCATGCTCCCGGCGGTAAAGGCGCGCCTTAGCGGAATTCGGGCTGGCCCGCAAGGATGGCGGCCGCCGCAGCCTAGTCCGGCCAGCGCAGGGCGCCGGATGAATCCTTTCGCGGCTGTCTCATCGCATCCGCCGGCCTGTCGGCCGCGGTGAGCACGGCGCGGAGGCGTTCGGCGACGATCTCGGCCTCGCCTGGGTGCAGATTGCAGGGGTCGAGGAAGAAATGGCCACGCTCGACTTCGTGGTTGCGCACGATGATGGGCGGCGATCCGGCCGCCAATGCCGAGGCGAGGCCGGCGGCACTGAAGCGGCTTTCGGGGGAGACGAAGATCTGCAGCCGGTCGAGCGGATTGGCGGTCGGGTCGGGAATGATGTTTGCGACGATGCCGGCTATTCCCTGCAGCGAATCCCTCCACAGATGGAGCGCCGCTTCCTCGCGTCGGCGGATGCCGGCATGGTCGCGCTTTTCCCAGGCTTCGAGCGCCGCCATGGTGCCGGCGATGCTTTCCTTGCCGACCTTCATGGCGCGGGCGACGCCGCGGTTTTGCAGATAGGCGGCGCGGACGAGATCCTTGCGGCCGGCGACGATGCCGCTGGTCGGCCCCGAAAGGAATTTGTGGCCGCTGTAGACGACGATGTCGGCGCCGCGCGCCAGGAAGCTGCGCAGATCATATTCGGAAGCCGCGTCGACGATCACCGGCACGCCCCTGGCGTGGCAGATATCGCAGAATTCCTCGAGGGAAAGCATGCCGTATTGCACGGTGTGGTGCGCCACGACGTAGAGCGCCGCCGCCGTGCGCTCGTTAATCGCCTCGCGCACATGATAATCCTGGGTGACGCTGACGGTACCGGCTGGAATGACCTTGGCGCCGGCGACGCGGATCGACTGGTCGATCGGCGCGCCGTAATTGACGATATGGCCAAGCTGAATGACGACTTCGGACTTCAGCCCTTCGGTGTCGTCGGGCAGCCGCTCGATCGCGAGCAAATTGGTGCCGGTCATTGCCCCGGCGATCGCCATTGTGATGCCTGAGGCGCAGCAGGCGGTTATGAAGCCGGCCTCGCCGCCGGTGAGGCGGGCGGTGATCACGCTTGCGGCGCGCTGCAGATCGTCCATCTCCACCCATTGCGAGGCGATCTCGGCCATGGCGCTGATCGCCTCGGGAACGATGATCGAGGCGCCGAGGGTCGTCATCGTGCCGGAGACGTTGATGATCGGCCTCAGTCCCAGCCGTTCACGGATCGTGGTGTTGGAGCCGGTGTCGGAATAGGTTTTCATTTGGAGCATATCCCTTGACTGTCAGGCGGCGATCTCGACGACCGCTTCGATTTCGACGGTTATGTTTCCAGGCAGCGAGCCGACCCCGATCGCCGAGCGGGCATGGCCCCCGATCTTGTCGAAGACGCTGGCGAACAGGTCCGAGCAGCCATTGACCACTTTCGGGTGGTCGCTGAAGGTCGGCGTCGCATTGACGAAGCCGAGCAATTTGACGACGCGCACGATGCGGCCGAGATCGCCGGCGGCGGCGTGCATGACGGCGAGCAGGTTGAGGCCGGTGAGGCGGGCATGTTCATAGGCCTGCTCGACGGTGACGTCCTCGCCGACCTTGCCGGTGCACAGCGTGCCGTCGGCGCGCAGCGGCCCTTGACCCGAAAGAAAGATCAGCCGGCCGCTCTCGGCATGGGTGACGAAATTGGCGATCGGTGTCGGCGGCTCGGGCAGCGTCAGGCCGAGCTCGGCGAGCCGGATGTAAGGCGTCATGGAAGAATTCTCCTTGGGCCGGCCTGTTGTTTTACGCAATTCCCAAGGGAAAGCGCTTCGCGCTTTTCCCGGGAAAACCGCTTACACTTTTCCTGGAATTGCTTTGGGCCGCCCATGTCAGAAATGGGAGGCGCGGAAGCGCGCCAGGAAAGAGCGCAGGCGCTCATTGGTGGTCTCTTCGGCAAGGATCTCCTTCGGCGGGCCAACAGCGCTGACACCGCCATCGGCCATGAAGACAATGCGGCTCGAAGCGTCGCGGGCAAAGGCCATCTCGTGCGTCACCATCACCATGGTCATGCCGTCTTCGGCCAGGCTGCGCACAACCGCCAGCACCTCGCCGACCAATTCGGGATCGAGCGCGGAGGTGATCTCGTCGAGCAGCAGGATCTTCGGCTCCATGGCGACTGCCCGCGCTATGCCGACGCGCTGCTGCTGGCCCCCGGAGAGTTCCCCAGGCAGGCTGTCGGCCTTGTGGGCGAGGCCGACGCGGCTCAGCCAATGCTCCGCGATCTGGCGCGCCTCGGCCTTGCTCTTGCCGCGCACCTTGGTGAGGCCGAGCATGATGTTGCCGGCGGCGGTGAGGTGCGGAAACAGGTTGAAGCTCTGGAACACCATGCCGGTTTCGGCGCGCATATTGGCAAGGTCGCGCTCGCTGCGGCGCTGGCGCGCGCCGGCCTCACGAAAACCGACCTCCTTGCCGTCGATTCGGATCGAGCCTGAGTCGTAGCTTTCGAGAAAGTTGACGCAGCGCAGCAGGGTGGTTTTGCCGCTGCCGGAAGGGCCGATGACGGTGACCACCTCACCCCTGTCCACCTTGAGGCTGACCGAGCGAAGCACCTCGACCGAACCAAAGGCTTTCGAGACCCCGGCAATGTCGAGAAGGGCAGCATTGTCGTTCGAGCTTGTGGCCATCGTGCTAGTCCCGGATGAAGGCAAAGCGCCGTTCCAGCCGCCGGCTGGCGTAGGAAAGCGCATAGTTGACGGCGAAATAGATCAAGGCGCCGAGGATGTAGAGCGGCATCGCCTCATAGGTGCGGCCGATGACTTGGTTGATCGCCTGCATCAGGTCGGTGATGCCGAGCAGCGAGACCAGGGCGCTGCCCTTGACCGCGTCGGTGACGCCGTTGATCCAGGGCGGCAGGAAGCGGCGGAAGGCCTGCGGAAAGATGACGTAGGTGAGCCGCTGGCGAAAAGTCAGCCCAATGGCCATCGCCGCTTCTGACTGGCCCTTGGGAATGGAGCCGACGGCGCCCCGGAGATACTCAATGACCTGCGCCGTCTTGAACAAGGTCAGCGCCAGCACCGCCGCCGAGAAGGATTGCAGATGCAGGCCGATGGCCGGCAGGCCGTAATAGACGAAGAACATCAGCACCAGGATCGGGATGCCGCGGATGGTGTCGGAGAAGATGCGCACGGCCCAGCGCAGCGGCGCCGGGCCGTAGACCAGGCCGACGCCGAGCGCGACGCCGGCAATCAGCGACAGCACCACGACCAGCAGCGACACCCACAAGGTGATGGCGAAGCCCTGGGCGAGGAACGGTACGGCGTAGAGGATCTGGCTCAGCATGTCAGCGCGCAGCCCTGAACCGGCGTTCGACCAGCCGCAGTCCGAACAGCAGGGTGTAGCCGGTCACGAGATACATCGCCGTCGTCACCAGATAGACCTCGACGATGCGGAAGGTGTTGAAGTTGATCCACTGGGCGCCGAAGGTGAGCTCGGGCACCGAGATCACCGAGGCGATCGACGTGTCCTTGAACAGCGAGATGAAGGTGTTGGACAGCGCCGGCAGCGTGATGCGCAGCATGGTCGGCAGGCGCACATGAACCAGCCGCTGCCAGGGCGTGAGCCCGATCGCCTTGCCGGCATCGAGCTGGCCGCGCGGCACGGCTTCGAGGCCGGAGCGGAACACCTCGACCAGATAGGCGCCGCTATAGACCGACAGCGTCAGCACGAACGAGGTCGGCGCGTCGTAGGCGACGTCGATCACCGTCGGCAGGCCGTAGAAGACAAGATAGACGAGCAGGATCAGCGGCACGTTGCGGATGAATTCGACGTAAGCCGCAATGATGGCGCGCACCACGCGTCCGGCCGAGACATACCAGACCGCCAGCACCAGGCCGATGACGACGCCGATGGCAATCGAAATCACGGCAAGCTCGAGGCTGAGCAGAAGGCCGCCCCACAGCTTGTCGAAATGGCGCCAGATCAGGTTGAAGTTGAGCGTATAGCCCATGCGTCTCCCGCAATAACCAAGGGGATGCGAACTAGAAGGCGGAAGGGCTAACCCTTCCGCCAGCGCTTGTCAGACAACCGGGAAACCGGGATGGCGGGCCGGCGGCTCTTGGCCGAAATAGTCCTTGAAGGCGGCGTCGTAGAGTGCGGTCTCATGGCCGAACATGGCGATGGTGAAGGTCTGGTTGACGAAGGTCAGCCAGTCCAGGTCGCCCTGCCTGACCGCCGCGCCGTAGAGCATCGAGTACCAGCTCTTGCCGGCATCGAAATATTTGTCGGGGTTGCGCGAGGCCAGCCAGCGCACGGTTGAAAGATCGACAGCGGCGGCATCGGCGCGTTTCGATTCCAGTGCCTGCAGCACATTGGCCTGGGTGTCGATCTGCAGCACCTGCGCCTCCGGCAGGGCGTAATGGACCGAGCTTTCGGCATCGACATTCTGCAGGATCGAGATGCGCGTCGCCGAGCCGCCGGCGAGCAGCTTGTCGAAGGTCTTGTTTTCCGCAGTCGGCAGCGTCAGCAGGGCGACGCCCTCGACATAGTATGGCCTGGAGAAATGGATCAGCTGCGAGCGCTGCGCGGTCATGGTCATGAACTGGATGGTGATGTCGACCTTGTTGGTGGTGACATTGGGGATGCGCTGCGCCGGATCCTGCATGACGAACTCGACCTTGCTCGGATCGTCGAACAGACCCTTGGCCAGGATGCGGCCCATGGTGATGTCCATGCCGACCAGCTCGCCGGCATCGTTTTCGAAATGCCATGGCGCGTTGGTGCTGCCGGTGCCGACGATCAGCTTGCCGCGGTCAAGCGCGGTGCGCAGAACGCTGTCGGATGCGGCTTGTGCCGCCGCCTTTTCGGCGCTGACAGCGGTCATCACGCCCGCCGTTGCAAGCCCGGCCATGCCCAGTTTCAGAAAATCTCGCTTGGATGCGTCGTTCACTGCGACCTCCTGTTGTTTGAGTTCCCCTTACAGACACACGTGTCGCCGACCTGAATTGTCTCTTACAATAGACACATGTATCCTGTACAAGACAGATACTAACATCAGGAATCAGTTATGCAAGACAGCAATGGACTCACGGATCGGGCGGAGCTTGGTCCAGCCGAGAGCCCGACGCCCGACAAGACCTCCGGCTCGCGCGAGAAGGGCCTCAACCGGGTGCTGGAGATCCTGGACTTCCTGCATGTTACCCAGCGCGCCATCGGCATTGGCGATCTAGCCAAGGGGGTGAATGCGCCGCGCTCCACCACCTATACGCTGGTGCGTTCGCTGGTCGATGCGGGTCTCCTGGAGATGGAGGGCGACGGCAACCGGGTCTATTTCGGCAAGAAGCTCTACCTCTATGGGATGGACTATGTCAGGGGCAACGACCTGCTTAGGCGGGGCCGGCAGGAGGTCGACAATCTGTCGCGCGAGACCGGCGAGACCTCCGAATTGTGCATGCTGCAAAGCGGGCGCTATACCATCGTCCATTCCAGCCCCGGCACCAGGCCGTTCCGCATCAGCTCGGCCACTGGCCTGCAGATCCCGCTGCCATGGACGGCATCGGGGCGGCTGCTTCTGGCCGGATTGGAAAGGGCCGCCATCCAGGACATGGTCTCGGAAGACGACCTTTTGCTGCCCGACGGCCGCAGGCTGCAGTTCGACGACTTCATTGCCGATATCGCGACGGCCAGAACGACCGGCTATTGCATCACTTCGGGGCTGGTCGACGCCTACACCAAATGCCTGGCCGCCCCTGTCTTCGCGGCCGCCGGCAAGGTCGAGGCGACGATGTGCCTGGTGGTGCCGATCGACACTTCAGCGGAGAAGACCGACGAATTGCTGACGTTGCTGCGCCATCGCGCGGCGCGGCTGTCGATAGCGGGGTGAGCAGTTGGGCCCCGAGGCCGTCGGCTAAGCGATGATGTCCGGAATGATCTTGTCTTCCAGCGCCATCAGCCGGTCCTTGAGGAAAAGCTTCTTCTTCTTCATGCGCTGGATCTGCAAGGGGTCGCAGCCCATGGCGATCATCGCATTGATGGCCGCGTCGAAATCGGCATGCTCCTGCTTCAGGCGGGAAAATTCGAGGCGGACATCGGCCTTTTCCTGGTCGGACATTCTCTACCGTCTGCATGTCTGCGGCGCCCGGCAATGGGCATGATTGGGCGGGGGCGGCATCAATTGCCGCCGGCGCGCAGCCAATATCACATATCACATTGTCGTGGAATGCTACCACGCAGCATTCGACATCGCAGCCGGATGGTGGCAGACTGTCATGGTGCCGTCACAGATGCGACCTGCGGTGGACGTGCCTTTGACGGCTGCAATCGAGGAAACCATGAAAGGGAGAACCAATCATGTCTCTTGCATCCCATCTTGATGAGTTGCAGCGGAAACACGGTGATATCGAACGCGAGATCGACGATGCGATGAACCATCCATCGGTCGACGACCTCGAAATCGTGAATCTGAAGCGACGCAAGCTGGCACTCAAGGACGAGATTGAAAAACTGAAGGCGAAACCGACGAGACACTGACGCCCTTCCAGGATTAGACGCGCCGCCTTGGCGCGTGACTATCGCTCCGGTGGCGACATGCCGCCGGAGGCCTGTTTTTGCTACTTGATTCCGATACTGTTGGCCGGCGAAACCCGTCTGTGGGGTCGCCGCGCTGCTGCGATTTGGCGGCTCTGCTTGTCTGTCGCCATTGACAAGCCATCTTTGCTCCTCCACCTCATGCCCGAACCTCAGCGCTATGCGCTGATAGCTGTTTGAGCGTGCGTCGACGTGGACGTATGTCGCTCGGGTGATCAAGAGGCTGCCGGCATGACCGGGTATTTTTCCTCCCCCTTTGCGCGCCGGACATCGGTCGGCGTCGATGTCGGCGGCGTGGTCGTCGGCGGCGGCGCGCCGGTCGTCGTGCAGTCGATGACCAACACCGACACGGCCGATATCGACCAGACCGTCGCGCAGGTTGCGGCTTTGCATCGCGCCGGCTCCGAGATCGTGCGCATCACCGTCGATCGTGACGAGAGCGCTGCCGCCGTGCCGCGCATCCGCGAACGGCTCGAGCGGCTCGGCATCAATGTGCCGCTGGTCGGCGACTTCCACTATATCGGCCACAAGCTGCTGGCCGACCATCCGGACTGCGCCGAGGCGCTGGCCAAATACCGCATCAATCCCGGCAATGTCGGCTTCAAGGACAAGAGAGACCGCCAGTTCGCGGCGATCGTCGAAATGGCGATCAGGCATGACAAGCCGGTGCGCATCGGCGTCAATTGGGGGTCGCTCGATCAGGAACTGCTCACCCGGCTGATGGACGAGAACCAGCGCCAAGGCTTCCCGCTGACGGCGCAGGAAGTAACCCGCGAGGCGATCGTGCAGTCGGCGATCCTGTCGGCCGAAATGGCCGAAGAGATCGGCCTCGCCCGCGAAAAGATCATCCTGTCGGCCAAGGTCAGCGGCGTGCAGGATTTGATCGCCGTCTATACCGAGCTTGCCACGCGTTCCAACCATGCGCTGCATCTTGGCCTCACCGAAGCCGGCATGGGCTCCAAGGGCATCGTCGCCTCGTCGGCTGCCATGGGCATCCTCTTGCAGCAAGGCATTGGCGACACCATCCGCATCTCGCTGACGCCGGAGCCGAATGGCGATCGCACCCGCGAGGTGCAGGTCTCGCAGGAACTGCTGCAGACCATGGGCTTCCGTCAGTTCGTGCCGATCGTCGCCGCTTGCCCCGGCTGCGGCCGCACGACATCCACCGTGTTCCAGGAACTCGCCCAGAACATCCAGGCCGATTTGCGCAAGAACATGCCGGTCTGGCGGGAGAAATATCCCGGCGTCGAGAACCTCAAGGTCGCGGTGATGGGCTGCATCGTCAACGGCCCCGGCGAATCCAAGCACGCCGATATCGGCATCTCGCTGCCCGGCACCGGCGAGACGCCGACCGCGCCGGTCTTCGTCGACGGCAAGAAGTCAGCGACGCTGCGCGGTCCGTCGATCGCCGCCGATTTCGAAAAAATGGTTGCCGACTATATCGAGCAGCGGTTTGGACAGCACGGCAAAGCCGCGGCCGAATGAGCCCATGCGGGGGCTGCTCAAAGCCGGTGTGATCCTGCTCTGCGGGCTGGGTGCCGGACAGGCGCTCGCCGATCCGCCGCAATCGCGCTCGGCGGCGAAACGATTGATCGGCCGTGTCTGTGACCTGATCGAGACGCATGCCGAGCGGAACGGCCTGCCGAAGGATTACTTCGCCCGGCTGATCTGGAAAGAAAGCCGCTTCGATCCCAATGCGGTTAGCCCGGTCGGTGCCGAAGGCATCGCCCAGTTCATGCCGGGCACCGCCAAGATGCGCGGGCTGGCCGATCCTTTCGACATCGACCAGGCGATCCCGGCTTCGGCGAAATATCTCGGCGAGATGAAGCTCGCCTACGGCAATCTCGGCCTGGCGGCGGCCGCCTACAATGCCGGCGAGAACCGGGTGTCGCGCTGGCTGGGTTCGGGCGGCTTCCTGCCGATGGAGACAGAGAGCTATGTCTTCGACGTCATGGGCGAACCCGTCGACAAGTTTTCCGACAGCGCTTACGCCGGGACGGTCGAGCCGCTCGACGCGAAAACCAGCTTTGCCGTCGCCTGCCGCAAGCTGCCGGTGATCATGTCGAGAACCGTGGCGATGGCGTCGATCAATGTGAAGCCATGGGGCGTCCAGGTGGCCGGCAATTTCCGCAGGGGAGCTGCGATCAATCAGTGGCTGCGGGTCAGGAGCCGGTTTCCGGCGCTGCTTTCCGGTCGTGACCCGGTGGTCAGCCGGGTGCGCACGCCGATCGGCCGACGCGGCATCTACGCCGTCAGGATCGGTGTCGACGACCGTGCCGCCGCCAACGTCATCTGCCAGAAACTGCAAAGCGTCGGCGGCGCCTGTATCGTCGTGCGCAACCGATAGGGGGCGACATGACGGCCAAAATCGTCCTGCTTAATGGCGTCGGCAGCGCCGGCAAAAGCTCGATCGCCAGGGCGCTGCAAACAATCGCCACCGAGCCCTTCCTGCATGTCCAGATGGATGCTTTCATCGACATGCTGCCGCCGGCGCTGCAGGATCATGCCGACGGGTTTTCCTTTGAGACCGTGCTGGAAGACGGCAAGCCGTCGGTGGTGATCAGGAGCGGGCCGGTCGGCGCGCGAGCCATGCGCGGCATGCGCCATGCCATCGCCGCCATGGCCGGGCAAGGCAACAATCTCATTGTCGACGACGTGATCTTCAATGACGAGATAGCGGAGCACCGCAAGTTGCTGTCGAGCTTTGACCTGCATCTGGTCGGCGTCATGGCGCCGCTGGAGGTGCTGGAAGCGCGCGAGGCCGCGCGCGCCGACAGGCTGCCTGGCCTGGCGCGCTGGCAATATGGACGCGTCCACAAGGGCATGGACTACGACCTCGAAGTCGACACCAGCCGGCTGACGCCGCTTGAATGCGCCCGTCGCATCCAGGAAAGATTCCGACTATAGTGGCCGGGTGTCTTTGACACGATCGCAGCTTTTACCAATTGCCCAAAACGCCGATAGCCGTCTCTGGCCTGCAAAGTCGTGTCGATTAAATATTTATGAGCCTTGCTGTAGTAAGACGGGTCGAAATTTCCGGCGAGACCTTTGGGGCCGTTAACGGGGGAAATCATGCCGGTGACAAATTTCCTTAGACGCGTTGTACGTGAACTTGAAACGCCGCGCGCCAAACGGCCGTTCGGTTCTGGCTGGCTGTCCGGCTCGATTGGCTTGCTTGCCGGGGTCACCGCCCTGCTGATGGTCATCGTGCTGCGCTACCCGTCGCTTACATCGATGCCGGATCTGGCCCCCATCCACCAGATGCTGTTCTTCAAGCCGGTGCTCTATTTCGTCCTCATCTCCGGCTATATCCTGGCGATCCTCAGCATGACGCTGCGCAGGCAAAAGACGCTCGGCGCGGCAGCGATGTTCACTGTGCTGCTGGCGTCGCTGGTCGGCATGCTTCCGGTGCGCCATCAACTGCACATCGAAGGGGTGTTCTTCGGGCTTGATTTCTTCATCCTGAACGCCCTGTTCATGGGTGTGCTGTTCGTTCCGCTCGAACGTCTTTTCGCGCGCAACAAGGATCAGACCGTGTTCCGCGACGAATGGCGCGAGGACCTGTTCTACTATCTGGTCTCATCGCTGCTGGTGCAGATTTTGACCTACCTGACCTTGGCGCCGTCCAACTTCGTCAATGCGCAGGGTGCCCTTGGTTCGGTGCGCGCCTGGGTCCACGACTTGCCGTGGCTGGTGCAACTGCTGGCGGTAATGTTCCTGACCGACTTTGCCCAGTATTGGGTGCATCGGGCCTTTCATCGCATTCCCTGGCTGTGGAAGTTCCATGCCGTGCACCATTCCGCCAAGTCGATGGACTGGATTGCCGGTGCGCGCATGCATTTCCTGGAAATCATCATGCTGCGCAGCCTGACGGCCACCCCGATGTTCGTGCTGGGGTTCGATGAATCGGCTATCCAGACGTATATATTGATCGTCTACGTCTATTCGTCGTTCATCCATTCCAACATCGGAACCAGTTTCGGTCCAGTCGAAAAGGTGCTGGTGTCGCCGCGTTACCACCACTGGCATCACGGCCTCGAGAAAGAAGCGATCGACGTAAACTTCGCCATCCATTTCCCGCTGCTCGACCGGCTGTTCGGTACCCACCATATGCCCGAAGGGCGCTGGCCGAACGGCTACGGCATTCACGGACATCCCGTTCCGAACGGATACTGGCAGCAATTCCTCTACCCCTTCCGGCGCGGCTAGACTGGAGTCCTTCGCGAAGCGCGCGTGTCACCGCGCCTGGCGAGGTTAGCCCAATCCATGACAAGCGACAGAGCCCCGAGATGCGTGACGGCTACATAATCTGCGGCACGCCGAGAACCGGAAGCACCTTGCTGTGCGGCCTTCTGGCCTCGACGAAAACAGCCGGCGATCCGCACTCGTTCTACCGGCGGCAGGACAAGGCGGAATGGGCAGAAGAGTGGAAATTGCCGCATCCCGATACGATGAGCGCGCATGACTTCGATGTCGCCTACCTCAAGGCGGCAATCAGCGCGGGAAAGGGCGGAACAGCCGTCTTCGGCTTGCGCCTGATGCGGGAGAACCTGGGTGAACTCTCGGCCATCCTCGACCGGATCTACCCAGACCTGCCATCGGACAAAGCACGCTTTGAAAAGGCCTTCGGGCGGGTCCTCTACATCCATCTTTCGCGCGAAAACAAGCTGGCGCAGGCGGTGTCGCTGATCAAGGCCGAGCAGACCGGGCTTTGGCACATCGCGCCCGACGGAACCGAGATCGAACGGGTCGCACCGCCGCAGGAACCCCGCTACGATTTCAAGCGGATCCAGCGCGAGCTTGCCGAACTCGAAGCCTATGACGCGGCCTGGAACGTCTGGTTCGCGGAGCAGGGGATCGTCCCGCTGCGAATCGGCTATAAGCGCCTGTCAGCCGATCCGCCAGCGGCATTGGCATCCATCTGCAAGGCCCTGGGTGTTCCGGCGCCGAATGCCGCCGACATAAAGCCTGGCGTCGCCAAGCTCTCGGACGAGATTAGCCTCGACTGGATGAGCCGCTATCGTCTGGACGCGGCGATTTGATCAAGCCCTCTTTACCGCCACCGTCTCGCTGAGCCAGGTGCCGATCTTGCTGCCGAGACGGTCGGGCGACACCGGCTTGGGCAAATAGTCGTCCATTCCGGACTCGATACATTTGTCGCGGTCGCCCTTCAGTGCGTGCGCGGTGACGCCGATGATTGGTGTGTGATTGCCACTCGCTGCCTCCGCCGCCCGGATGGCGCGGGTCGCCTCGTAGCCGTTCATCTCCGGCATGGAGACGTCCATGAGGATCAGCTTCGGCCGCAGCGCCCGGTACATCTCGACGGCCGTGCGGCCATTGCTGGCGATGCGGTAGCTGAGGCCAAGCCCATTGAGGATCTGGCCGAACACCAGCTGGTTCACGTCATTGTCCTCGGCGATAAGAATATCGATCGGGCCGTTTGCCGTGACAGTCAATTCCAGTGTCGCGGCCACGGGCATCACCGGGCCGCGAATGACGGTGAAGGCAGGCGGTGTGGGTGCGGCCTGCGTGACAACCGGCTCGCGAACGAACTGGGCCTTGCCGATCTGGGCCCGCGCTTTCTGGATGGCCGAGATGACGGTGCCGAGCAGGATGGCCGAGCGCGCCGGCTTGGTGAGATGCGCGGCGATGCCGAAATCGATGACCATCTTGCCGAAATCGACCTGATCGACCGAGGTCAGCAGCACCACCGGGATGGCGGAGAGACGGCTGTCGGCGGAAATCGCCTTGGCGACATCGGCGCCGTTCATGCCGGGCATCTGGTAGTCGAGAATGATGCAGTCGACCGCAGCACCGAGTTGGCTGGCCCGGTCTAGAAAGGCGAGGCCGACGGCGCCGCTTTCGGCGGCCGCGCAGTCGAAGCTCCAGCTTCTGAGCTGCTCCAGCAAGATCTCGCGGTTGACCGGGTTGTCGTCGATGACCAGCACGCGGGCGCCGGTGACATCGACCGGCACGACCTCGTTGCGCGTGTCCTGCTGATGCGCCGGCAGCGGCACGGCGAACCAGAACACCGAGCCGCGGCCGATCTCGCTTTCGACGCCGATCTTGCCGCCCATCAGGTCGATGAGGCGGGCGGCGATGGCAAGGCCGAGGCCGGTGCCTTCATGGCGGCGCGTCGACGAGCCGTCGACCTGCGCGAATTTCTCGAACACGTTCTCGAGCTTCTCGGCAGGAATGCCGATGCCTGTGTCCTCGACGCGGACCTTGAGCTGGACGATGCCGTCGACCACCTCGCCGCCGACATCGATCAGCACATGGCCCTTCTCGGTGAACTTCACCGCATTGCCGAGCAGATTGGTGACGATCTGACGAAACCGTCCGGCATCGCCGACGACATGGGCAGGCAGGCGCGGGTCGACACGCACGATCAGCTCGAGGTTCTTTTCGGCGACGCGCGCCGACACCAGTGTGGCCACGTCCTCGACCGCTTCGGCAAGCCGGAAGGGTGCAGGATCGAGCGTCAGCTGACCGGCATTGATCTTGGAGAAATCGAGGATGTCGTTGATGATGGTGAGCAGCGCATTGCCGGACTTGACGATGACTTCGGTGAAGGTCTTCTGGCGCGCGTTAAGCTCGGTCTTGGCGAGCAGTTCGGCCATGCCCAGCACGCCATTCATCGGCGTGCGGATCTCATGGCTCATATTGGCCAGGAATTCCGATTTGGCGCGGTCGGCCGCTTCGGCCTTGAACAAGGATGCGGCGGATTCGGTGAAGGCGCGGCGGATCGCCTTTTCCATCGGCCGGAAGATCCAGAGGGCAACGATGGCAAGAACCGCGAACAGAAGGCCGCTTGCCCACAACAGCAGCCTGTCGCTGGAGGCGTCGGCCAGATGGCGTTCGCCATCCATGGCGGTACGCACACGCACCAGCATCGGCTGGACGAACAGGTCGTTCTGGTTGAGGATTTCGCGCGAACTCCATTCGTCGGTCTGTTGCGCCGCCGACATCAGGTTGAAGTTGCGCACGATGTCGCGCGACGACCAGAACAGGTCGCCGTTGACGGCGGCCGACGAGAGTTCGTCCAGCGTTTTGGCCGATAGGCTCGGCTTGATCGCGGCCAACTCCGCGGACAGTGTTTCGATCTCGCTGGTCAGGCGTTGCGAATGGCCGCGCGCGGCGGCGGCAAGGCCGTCACGGGTTTCGGTGCGCCAGGTCGTGCTGGCGGTTTCGGCAAAGCTGGAGGCGTTGCGCAGGTCGCGGGTGAAGACGACGAGATTGCTGCTCAGCGCGTCGATGTCGTGGCGGAAGGAATTGACGCGATTGAGCGCAAACATCACCGCGGTGGAAGCCAGCGCAAAGATGAGCAATCCCGAGATGTAGCGGATCCGGATCGAGCGGATGAAGAAAGAATATTCCGGCATGCGCAACCCCAACACATACGCATCATTTTAACGGTCGGGATTACGCTTGATTTACATTAAAATTCCGTTCGCGCCTGGCGGGCCGTCAAGATCCTGGCTGCACGTGCCCGGAGTTGGCGCCATAGAGGGTGGCATCGCATTCGCGCATCATGCGCAGTGCTTCTTCCTCGGTCAGGCCAAACTTGCGCATCATGCTCCGGATTTCGGGGCCTACAGCTATTTCCACCGGTCTTGCCGCCTGGCGGGTCTTCCTGGCCTTTTTCTTGGACATCAGTACGTTTCCCGTCTTGACCGACACATGTTTCCAATCAGCCCTGGCCCGGCCTCACCGTGCTGCGCCAGACCATGGGCGCATGGCAGATCAGGCGGCTGCCAGCCTCCTCCCGCGCGCCGGTCGCGAGCCGCACGGCGCGCCTGGCGATCTCCTCGATCGGCGGCGAGAACGTCGTCAGCCGGTAAGAGGCCCAGTCGGCCTGCTCGATGTCGTCAAAACCGATGACGCAGAGATCGCGGGGTACGTTGATGCCAAACTCGTGGCGGGCCGCATCGAGAAAGCCGCACGCAATCAGGTCGGTCACGCAGAACGCCGCATCCGGCCGCTGCCGGCCGGAAAAGAGCCGCCTGGCGCCATCGGCTCCGGTGGCATAGCCGGTGCGGCCCTCGCGCCACACGGTCACCTCCAGCCCTTCCTTCTGCGCGGCGGTAAGGAAGGCGGTTTCGCGGGAGAGCAGGCTGGGCGTGCCGGCAGCCGAGGTCACCAAAGCGGGGCGGGTACAGCCGGCCCGGATGAAGGCATGCAGCGCTGCCTCTGCGGCTGCAGCGTTGTCGACACCGATATTGTGCGGGCCGTCGAAGCGGTCATCGCGATTGATCAGCACCAGCCGCTGGCCGTTCTCAAGACAGGTGCGGATCAGCAACTGCGGCGGCGAGCCGGACAGAACGATGCTCGCATCGGCGCGATAGTTCAGCGTGTTGCGCAACGCCTGGTCGACATGGTGGCTGGGGCCGGAGGTGTTGAACACCATGGCCATTTTGCCGGCGTCCCGCAGATGTTGGGTCAGCGCCTTCTGCAGGCGGGCATGATAGGGCGTGTCGCCATCGGCAACGATGAGGCAGACAATGCCGGTCGAGGCCCGCATCAGGCCGCGAGCCAGATGGTTGACGTGATAGCCGAGTTGCTCGGCCGCCAGCATCACTCGCTCGCGGGTTTCCCCGGAAACGGAAGCGCCGGGCGTGAAGGTACGTGACACGGCCGAGCGTGAAACCCCGGCGAGGTCGGCAACCTGCTGGGCGCTGGAAAATCCGGTGCGGATTCTCGGAACCGTCAAGCGAACGCTCTCGCTGCTGTTTTCGTGATTCTTTGCACGCCCGTGCAATGTAATGCAACTCTCCTGCCATTGCCACCCACCGCACTTGACAGGCATGGCGGAATGCAACAGCTTTGCACAGCCGTGCAATACAAGCGGGCTCAAGAGTGGCATCGGAGGAATACCCTGTCCATTTCGCCGAAGACGGCATTGAGGGCGCGACTGTCCGGACCGGCTGCATGAGCAGGGCGGCGGCGCATTCGAAGGCGGACCGGCTGTCCGAGGCCGAGATGGACAGGCGTGCCGAGGTCTGCCGGAAACTGCTTGTCACGGCCGGGCAACTGGCGATGGAAGGCTATGCCCGGCAGGGCGCCGTCCAGCCGGTGGCGATGAAAGGCCCGCAGGATTTTCTCACTGAAACCGACGGCAAGGTCGAGGAGCACATCCGCGCGACGCTGGCAGACGCTTTTCCGCAGGACGGGTTTTTGGGCGAGGAAGGCGGTGGCATCGGCTCTGCCCGCATGTGGGTCGTCGACCCGATCGACGGCACCGCCAATTTCATGCGCGGTATTCCGCATTTCTGCATTTCGATAGCTTTCGTCGAGGACGGCCGCAGCGAGATCGGCGGCATTGCCAATCCGGCCATCGGCGAAACGTACTTTGCCCGTCGCGGGCAGGGCGCGACGCGCAATGGCGCGCCGATCCATGTGTCGCCGACGCAAGCGTTCGACCGCGCCTTTGTCGAGTTCGGCTGGTCGCCCAGGATTCCCAATCGCGACTATCTGGACAAGGTGAGCCTTGTCTGGGCACTCGGCGCCAATGTGCGGCGCTCCGGCTCCGGAGCGCTTGGGCTGGCCTATGTGGCCGACGGCCGCTCGGATGCCTATGCCGAGCTGCACATCAATTCGTGGGACTGCCTGGCCGGATTGCTGCTGGTGGAGGAGGCCGGCGGCCGTGTGAACCGGTTCCTCGACGGCGACGGCATGGCGAAGGGCAATCCCGTGCTAGCGGCAGCACCCGGCGTTGCGGCGACATTGTCCCAGGTGATCGGAGTGCCGCTCGACGACGGGTAGATCGTTTCCAGTGAGAAGACAGGGAGGAATATCGATGAAGACATTTGACAGTAAGCAAGGCTTGCGCGCCGCCTGGCTTGGCCTTGGCGCGGCGCTGGCCTTGTTCGGATTGGCGAGTGCCGCCCAGGCGGCCGCCCGGAGCCTCACAATGTATTGCGCCGTCGACGAGGCCTGGTGCCGGGCGATGGCGACCACCTACCAGAAGGAGACGGGCGTCAGCGTCGACATGACCCGCATGAGCGCCGGCGAAATCTACGCCCGCCTCCGGGCCGAGAAGGACAATCCGCAAGCCGATATCTGGTGGGGCGGCACCGGCGACCCGCATCTGCAGGCGGCGGAAGAGGGCCTCACCCAGGAATACAAGTCGCCGCAACTGGCAAACCTGCGCGACTGGGCGCTGAAGCAGGCCGACAGGTCGAAGAACCGCACGGTCGGCATTTATCTCGGTGCGCTCGGCTACGGCTACAATGAGGAAGATCTGAAGCAGCGCGGGCTGACCGCGCCGGCGTGCTGGGCCGATCTGGTCAAGCCGGAATTCCAGGGCGAGATCGAGATGGCCGACCCGAATTCATCGGGCACGGCCTGGACCATGCTTGCCACCATCGTCCAGCTGATGGGCGAGGACAAGGCATTCGACTATCTCAAGCAGCTCAACAAGAACATCGCCGAATACACCAAGGCAGGGGCTGCGCCGGCGCTCGCCGTCGGCAAGGGCGAGACGCTGATCGGCATCTCCTTCCAGCACGACGTGATCAATGCCGCGAAACAGAACCCTGCCGTGAAGGTGGTGTCGCCTTGCGAAGGCACCGGCTTCGAGATCGGTTCGATGAGCATCGTGACGGGCGCCAAGCATGCCGAAGAGGCGCAGAAATTCTACGACTGGGCGCTGAGCCCGGACGCGCAGAAGCTCGCGGCGCCGAACGGCAGCTTCCAGATCCCGTCGAACACCGCCACGCCGGTGCCGCCCGAGGCGCCGGACCTCTCGAAGATCAAGCTGATCGACTACGACTTCGCCAAATACGGCTCGTCGGCCGAACGCAAGCGGCTGTTGAAGAAGTTCACCGACGAGGTCCGCAATGGCGGCTGAGCGCGTTCTTTCGCGCTCACTCTAGCATCTGATCGCCGGCTGCCCTTCGCGGCAGCTGGCGCACCGTCCTTTGGCAACAGAAAGACATTGAATGGCCGCGGCCGGTTCCATGGTCAGTTCCGCTCCTGGACGCAGCGCGCTCCCCTGGGTAATGGCCGCGTGGGCGAGCTTCGTGCTCTTGCCTTGGTACAAGGTCGAAGGCGGCTTCCTTTCGTTCGACTGGCTGGCACAGCCGGCGGATGCGACGCCGGCCATCATGCTGGCGCTCGGTGGCCGGCCCTGGCTGTTGCCGCTTATCCTGCCGCTTCTGCTGGCGAGCTGGCTGGTGGCGCGCAACAACCCCAAGAGCCTGGCGGTTGCAGGCGCGGCGGGCCTGCTGTGGCTGGCCATCGAAGGCTTTTCCATCATCCATTCGGGCTGGGGATTTGGCTTGCTTACCCAGGTCGCCGGCACGCCGGGACCGATACAGCCGGGGCTCGGCTGGGGTGCGGCGCTCTATGCCGTGGCGATGCTGATGTTCATCGCCGAGGCGCTCGCTGCGCGGGGATGGTGCAAGGGCGACCGTTTCGTCGTCGGCTCGCTCTCAATCGTGATTGCTTCGCTGATCCTGTTCGTCGCCTATCCGCTGCTGTCGATCCTCACCTCGGCCATCAAGGACAATGACGGCAATGTCGTGCCGGCGCTGTTCTTCGATAAGATCTTTAGCGCCAACATATGGAGCCTGCGCTGCCTCTATGGCGAGGGCTCCTGCGGCGTGGCGTGGAACACGGTGGCGATCGCAGTCCTCGTCGGCTTTTTCTGCACGGCGCTCGGCCTAGCGCTGGCGCTGATCGCGCTACGCACCAAGCTGCCGGCCAAATGGTTGCTGCGCGGCCTGTCCATCCTGCCGATCATCACGCCGCCCTTCGTCATCGGCCTGGCGCTGATCCTGCTGTTCGGCCGCGCCGGCATCGTCACCAACCTCATGTCGGTGCATCTCGGCATTCCGCGCAGCCGCTGGATCTATGGCATGGCCGGCATCACCATCGCGCAGGTGCTGGCCTTCACGCCGATCGCCTTCCTGGTTTTGGTCGGCGTGCTGCAAGGGGTCAGCCCGAGCATGGAGGAGGCGTCGCAGACCTTGCGCGCCAGCCGCTGGCGGACGTTTCGCACCGTCACCTGGCCGTTGATCCGGCCGGGCCTGGCCAGCGCCTTCCTGATCTCGTTCATCGAGAGCATGGCCGATTTCGCCAATCCGCTGGTGCTGGGAGGCAATTTCAACGTGCTGTCGACCGATATATTCTTCGCGGTGGTTGGCGCGGCGCACGACCAGGGTCGCGCGGCGGTGCTGGCGATCGTGCTGTTGATGTTCACGCTGGCAGCCTTCGTCATCCAGCGCCGCTGGATCGGCAGCCGCAGCTACGTCACCGTCGCAGGCAAGGGCGATGGCGGCGTACCGGCGACGCTGCCCAAGGCCTTGCGGATCGGCTGCTACGCCGCCGTCGTTCCGTGGCTGGTTCTGACCATCGTGGTCTACGGCATCATCCTGGGCGGCGGTTTCGTGCAATCGATCGGGCGCGACAACACGCCGACGCTCCAATATTTCCTCACCGCCTTTTCGATCGAGAAAGGCGTCAATGGCTGGTTTTTCAGCGGCTCGGCCTGGCCGTCGCTGCTGATGACCATCGGCCTTGCGCTGGTGGCGATGCCGTTCACCGCGGCGCTCGGCATCCTGACGGCCTATCTGCTCGACCGGCAGCGTTTCGCCGGGCGTACCATGTTCGAGTTCCTGGCCATGATGAGTTTCGCCATTCCCGGCACGGTGATCGGCGTCAGCTATATCCTTGCCTTCAACGTGCCGCCGGTGCAGTTGACCGGTACCGGGTTGATCATCGTCATCTCCTTCATCTTCCGTAACATGCCAGTGGCGATCCGTGCCGGGCTCGCCAATCTGGGCCAGATCGACAAGAGCCTGGACGAGGCATCGCTGACGCTTGGGGCGCGGTCTTTTGCTACCTTGCGGCGGGTGATCCTGCCGATCCTGAAGCCGGCGATCGTGACCGCGATGATCTACAGTTTCGTGCGCGCGGTGACGGCGGTCAGCGCCGTCATCTTCCTGGCGAGCGGCCGGTTCAACCTTGCCACGGTGTACATTGTCGGGCGCGCAGATGTCGGCGAATACGGCATCGCGATTGTCTATTCGGCGGTGATGATCGTCGTCATGATGGTCATCCTGATCGGCATCCAGCTGCTGGTCGGCGAACGCCGGCTCGGCCGGCGCCGGCCTGGTCCGGAAGCCGTTGTGGCAGCAATCTGATGGGGAGAAGCGGCGTGGATCAGACGGCGAAGACTGCTGCCCCGGTTGCGACGGACAGGCCAGCGGTGCGGTTCGAGGGCGTCACCAAGAAATATGGCGCGGTGATCGCCGTCGACAACGTCAGCTTCGACATCGCGCCGGCCAGCCTGGTGACGCTGCTCGGGCCCTCGGGTTGCGGCAAGACCACGACGCTCAGGCTGATCGCCGGGCTGGAACAGACCAGCACCGGGCGCATCCTGATCGACGACAAGGACGTCACCTTGCTGTCCGCCGCCGAGCGCGATGTCTCCATGGTGTTCCAGTCCTATGCGCTGTTTCCGCATATGAACGTGATGGAGAATGTTAGCTACGGCCTGCGGGCGATGGGGCTTGGCAAGGCGCAGGCAGCCGAGCGCGCCGCCGAAAAGCTGTCGCTTGTCGGCCTGTCCGGCTACGAGAAGCGCCAGCCGAGCGAATTGTCCGGCGGCCAGCAGCAGCGCGTCGCGGTGGCGCGCGCCATCGTACTGGAGCCGAAGGTGCTGCTGTTCGACGAGCCGCTGTCCAATCTCGACGCCAAGCTGCGCCGGCGGGTGCGCGACGAAATCCGCGGCCTGCAGCAAGATCTGGCGCTGACCATGGTCTATGTCACGCATGACCAGGAAGAGGCGCTCGCCGTCTCCGACCGCATCATCGTCATGAACGCCGCTCGCGTCGCCCAGGACGGCACGCCGCGCGACCTCTACAACGAGCCGACCAACCGTTTCATCGCCGACTTTATGGGCGACGCCAATCTGCTCGACGTCGAGGTGCTTTCCAGCAATGCGACCAGTGCAAGGGTCAAGGTCGGACCCTTGCTGCTCGACATGCCGGGTCGCGGTAACGCTCCGGGACCGGCGATGCTCGCTGTGCGCCCGAATGCCGTGCGAATCTTGCCCGGCCAGCCAGCGGGCACCATGAAGGGCCAGGTGGTCAAGAGCTCGTATCTCGGCGACCACATGGAATACCGGATCGCGATCAGCGATCCGGCGGTCGAACTGTTCGCGACATCGCCTGATGTCACACCCGCCGTGGCGGAAGGGACGATGGTCGGGATCGATTTCGATCCGGCGAAGATCGTGCTGATCAAAGACAATTGAACGCGCCGGGAAAACCGTTGCACACTTTCCCGGCGTTGCTTGGTGACGTTACAACAGGCGGCGACCAGGGATTAGCGACCCAGTTTTGCCTTGGGTTTAGAATCGTTGTTTTTGCATGCTCGCCTATTTGCGAGCCTGAGGGTCACCAGGGCGCATCGACCGAACTCAAACGAGCTTTTCCAGCGTGATCGGAAGGCTTCGAATGCGTTTGCCGGTCGCGTGGAAGACGGCATTACCGATCGCAGGTGCGACCCCTACGACACCGATCTCGCCGACGCCTTTGCCGCCAAGAGCGGTTGCCTGCATGTCCGGAATTCCAACCGAAATCACCTGGATGTCGGGCACATCGGCGTTAACCGGGACGGCATAGTCGGCAAAATTCGCGTTGATGGTGCGCCCGTCTCGCTGGTCGACGTAACCTTCTTCCAGGAGAGCCTGCCCGAGACCCATGACCATACCGCCGATCCACTGGCTTTCCGCAAGCTTCGGATTGAAGATCCTGCCGCTATCGAATGCCGAGACCATGCGCTTGACGCGGATCGTGCCAAAATCCTCATCGATCCGAACTTCCACGAAATGCGCACACCAGCTATGGGCCGAGACGCCTCCTTCCACAGCGCCCTTCAACTGTGCAAAACTGCGGTCAGCTCCGTTCTTCATCTCCTCGGTGGCGCCGGGAGCAAAGGTGTTACCCTCGATTTCCAGTTTGTCTTTGCCCACTGCCTTCAAGAGTTCCGCGATGCCGATACCGCCGTTCGGCCGTCGGGTCGGTTGCACCGAGCCGTTTTCGAACGTGAGGTCAGTCGCCTTCGAGGCTGCCAGCGGCGACTTCGGATCGGATGCGGCAAGCGCCAGCAAGGCGTCCCGTGCATTCCTGGCCGCCTTGTCCACCGCTCCCGTCAGGTTGTTGGCCTGCTGGGAACCGCCTGCGAGCGCCGATCTGGGGAGGAGGGTATCGCCCAGCCGCACCGCGACTGTCTCAACAGGAACGCCCAATGCGTCAGCCGCTGTCTGGGCGAGAATGGTATAGGTCCCCGTTCCCATGTCGGTGCCCGCGCTGAGGACTTCGATCTGTCCACTGGCATGGAGTACGATCTTGGCTTCGCTCGCGGTACGGATCATGGGGTATGACCCGGCGGCCATTCCATAACCGATCAACTCGCGGCCTTCGCGCATCGAGCGAGGGGCCGGGTTCCGGTTCCACCAGCCGAAGGCTTCCGCGCCCACGGCATAGGCTTCGCGTAACTGTCGAGTGCTCCACTTCATCCCATTGCTGGGATCCGTCTCCGCCCAGTTGGCAAGGCGCAGCGTGACCGGATCCATGCTGAGCGCGTACGCCAGCTCGTCGATCGCGCTTTCCACAGCATAGGCACTGGGGTTTTCGCCGGGGCCCCGTTTCCAGCCGGGCTGGACCGTATTGACCGGGACGACGTTGAGACGTGAAGAAAAGTTCGGCGTCGCATACATGATCTTCGTCACATTGTTGCAAGCCTCGATATGGACTTCGTCAATCGCCGTCTCGTTCCAGCTCTCATGGACGATCGAGCTTATCTTTCCGTCCTTCGAGGCTCCGATTGAGAGTGTCTGCCGTGTCGCCGGTCGGCCGCCAAGGCCGGTAAAGGTCTGCGGCCGCGTGAGAGAAACCTTGATCGGCCTGCCCAGTTTCCGCGAGGCCGCGCAAGCCAGCCCCACATGCGGATGTGCCCCGATCTTGGACCCGAACCCACCGCCGACATAGGGCGAGATCACCCGCACATTCTCGATGTCGATGCCGAGCCATTCCGACACGACGCTCCGTGCCCCGCCAACCCACTGGCTGGGCTCCCAGACGGTGATTTTCCCGTTGTCCCAGGAAGCGATGCACGCATGCGGCTCCATCGGCACATTGTATTCGCGTGACGTCGTGTAAGTGACGTCTACCTTGACCTCGGCATTGGCCAACGCTGTCGCCGCATCGCCCCACGCGGCACCCATCTCATCGATGGGCTGCGCTTTTGCCTTGGGATCGTTGATGTCGAGAATAGGGTCGCCGTCCTCGTATTCGACCTTGAGAAGGCTTGCCGCTTCCGTTGCCTGTTCAAAGGTTTCTGCGACCACGAGCGCGATATGCATGCCGTTGAAACGGACCACATCGTCTTGAATTGGGGTAAATTCCTCGGTCGCTCCGCCGCCCTTGCTGTAGACGGTCGGCTTGTTGAGCTTCAGGGAATTCTGCGCGGTGTAGACATCCAGGACACCCGGTAGAGCCTTGGCGGCGGACGTATCGATACTGACGATACGCCCTGCCGGCCGCGTCGATTGGACAGTTACGCCATAGGCCAGGTTCTTCAGCTTCTGCTCGATCGCATAGCGAGCCTGCCCGGTGACTTTCAACGGGCCTTCGGCGCGGGAAAGCCTGGCACCGAGAGCTGGCGCCTTGGCGGGGACGGTCTCAGCCGCAGCGGCTTTTGACGAGAGATCGACAGCGGCGCCAGCGACAGCGGCTACGCCGGCGCCGAGCTTCAAGACGGTGCGGCGGTTGAGTTCGAACGCGTTACCATGTGTCATGCGATACCTCCTACCGTCATCAGGGCGCGGGCCACGACCTTCGGTGCCAGTTCAATCTTGAATGCGTTGTGTCCGCTCGACTTCGCGCCGTCGCCGGCGGCTGACGAGGCGCTACGAAGCGTCGCCTCGTCGAGCGTCTTTCCCTTGAGCAAATTTTCGACGGCGCGCAGGCGCCAGGGCTTGGTGGCGAGGCCGCCGACCGCAATGCGTACTTCGCGAATTGTCTTGCCATCGGCTTCCAATTCGATCCCGACAGCGGCGCTGGCCGCGGCGAACTCGTACGACGCGCGATCCCGGACCTTGAGATAGTGCGAGCGTTCCAGGGCTGCCGAACGCGGGATCTCGATCCCGACGACCATCTCGCCGGCCGACAGCTCATGCTCAAGGTGCGGGGTATCGCCAGGGAGAAGGAAGAATTCGTCGACGGGAATTTTGCGTTCGGAAGCTCCCCGGATGATGACCGTGGCGTCGAATGCCACCAGGGAAACCGCAAAATCTCCGGGGTAGATTGCTATGCACGCGTCGCTCGTGCCGAGCACCGCGTGGTTGCGGTTGACGCCCTCAAGGGCAGCGCATCCGGAACCAGGATTGCGCTTGTTGCAGTTCGAATAAGCGCCCGCGTCCCGGAAGTAGGTGCAACGGGTTCGCTGCATCAAGTTTCCACCGATGGACGCCATGTTGCGCAGCTGTGCCGAGGCAGCGCGCCACAGGCTTTCGGAAAGCACCGGCGCAGCCTGCTTGATATCGGCGTGGTCGGCGACCTTGCTCATCTTGGCGAGCGCACCGATGCGAATGGCATCCGCCGATACCTCGATCGTGTCCAGGCCGGGAAGGCGCGTGATGTCGACCACCCGCGCAGGACGCTCGACATTCAGCTTCATGAGGTCAAGAAGCGTGGTCCCACCGGCGAGAAATCTTGTCTCTGGCTTGGTAGCCTCGGCAAGCGCCCTCGCGGCATCTTTGGCGCGGAGATACTCGAAAGGTCTCATAGTGCTGCCTCCTTCTTCAGGCGGCTGGCGGCATCGCGCACCGCGGCGACGATATGGGGGTAAGCGCCGCACCGGCAGATGTTGCCGCTCATGTATTCGCGGATGTCCTCGTCCGTATCGGCGTGGCCCTCACGAATGCATGCAACGGCCGACATGATCTGACCGGGGGTGCAATAGCCGCACTGGAATGCATCGTGCTCGATGAACGCGGTCTGGACTGCGTGCATCACGCCGTCGGCAGCCTGGAGGCCCTCGATCGTCGTGACCTGACGGCCTTCGACCTGGGCCGCCAGTGTCAGGCAGCTCAATACCCGCTCGCCGTCGACGTGGACGGTACAGGCGCCGCACTGCCCATGATCACAGCCTTTTTTCGTGCCGGGCAGGTTGGCATGCTCGCGTAGTGCGTCCAGCAGAGTCACGCGTACATCAAGATTGAACTGGTGGCGCCGGCTGTTGATGTCCAAGGCTAGCTGTCGGGGCTCTGGCATGTCGTCTCCTCGGTGGCGGGCGGGATTGGGACTTCTCGCGAAATCGATCGGACCGACGAAGCCTACGGCATCGGTCGGAAAGGGACGTCTATTCGAAGGCCTGTCATTGGCCGGTTGCCTAAGGGTCAACCCCTCAGGAGAGCACGGACGCGACATCCGAATTAGCCCTCAAAATTCGCATGAGCCTATCGACGGCGCTCATAAATAGACCTGCGACGACGGCAGTGCTGAATGCGACGTTCAGCTGTCGAAGGCCAGCGACCCGGATAGCTCCTCATGGGCATCGACCTGCTGCTGCAGCAGAGCGAGTTTCTGCCTGACCATTGCAAGAGCATCGGCGCCGGCGATGAACCGACGGGGCAACTCCGGCTTGTCGACCAGAGTGATCAACGCCTGCGCGAGTTTCGCGGGGTCGCCGACTTGCTGGCCGTTCGCGGCTTTCCAACCCGTTATCTGCTGGGCGCGACGTTCGCTGTAATCGCTGACGAATGACGGAGCATATTGTGTGGATTCGTCCGTCAGCAGCTCCGTGCGGAAAAACCCGGGGTTCACGATCATCGTTTCAATGCCGAACGGCGCCACCTCGGCTTGCAGTGACTCGATCCAGCCATCAACGCCGAACTTTGCCGCGGCGTATGCAGAACAGAACTCAAAGCCGACCAGGCCTGCCGTCGATGAGATGGCAATGACCTTGCCAGAACCCTGCGCGCGCATGACCGGCAGGACTGCGCGCGTGACGTTCATGGCGCCGGTCAGGGTGGACGCGAGCTGAAGTTCGATATGGGCCGGAGTCAGGTCCTCGAAATAGCCGGCATAGAAGCCCGCGGCATTGTTGACGAGCACGTCGAGGCGACCAAAGCGGTCCAGGGTTGCCTTCACCGCGGCGTCGGCGTCGGCCGGCTTGGTCACGTCCAACGTGACGACCAAAAGATTGTCCGACTGCCCGATCCCCTTGGCGACCCGATCTGGGTTACGACCGGTCGCAACGACCTTATCGCCGATGGCCAGGGCCGCTTTGGCAAAGTCGAGGCCCATGCCTCGCCCTGCGCCGGTGATCATCCATACTCTACTCATAGTCGTATCCTTCCTGGTCGGTATCTTTCAGTTTATGCCGCGTTGGCTTGGCACGTCCGTCTCAGCGTTTCGTTGTCTGCCAGGTGACATAGGGAATAGGACTCGATACGATTAGCCTCTATAATCTGCATGAAGTTAGAAATGGGATTGATAAATGAGGCGCGGAGATTTCAGCGAGCTGGCAGTCTTCATCGCCGTAGCAGAGGCGGGCAGCTTCACGCGCGCCGCAGCAAAGCTTGGTCTATCGCAGTCGGCGCTCAGCTACGCTGTCAGAACGCTGGAACAGCGCATCGGAGTCCGGCTGATCTCACGCACCACCCGCAGCCTGTCCGTGACGGTAGCTGGAGAGCGCTTGCTGCGAAGCCTGCGACCGGCCTTCGATCACATCGAAAGCGAGATCGCCGCCGTCGCCGCCCTGCGCGACAAGCCCACTGGCCTCATTCGCCTGACGACATTCCGGTATGCTGCCAAATCAGTACTGTGGCCCGTCATCGCCAGACTCCTTCTGGAGTATCCGGATATCGAAGTAGAATTGAGCCTGGACGAAGGTCTGGTTGACATCGTTGCAAACAAATTCGACGCCGGTATCCGGATCGGCGAGCAGGTCCAGAAGGACATGGTGGCAGTAAGGATCGGCCCGGACCTGCGTATGGCGGTAGTTGGATCACCGTCGTATTTTGCAACCCGAACGGTTCCAAAGACACCGCGCGAACTTGGGGAACACAAAGGCATCAGCTACCGTCAGAAGACCGGCGGCGGGCTCTTTGCCTGGGAGTTCGAAAAACGCGGTGAGGAACTTGAAGTCAGGATGAATGGCCCACTCATTATCAATGACGGGGAAATGCTGGAGGCTGCGGCCCTCGACGGGCTCGGACTAGCATTCACATTTGAAAGCCAGGTCGCTCCGTTCGTCGCAGACGGACGCCTGATCCGGGTGCTGGAAGACTGGTGCCAACCCTTCCCGGGCTATCACCTCTATTATCCCAGCCGACGCCAGCACACTGCAGCGTTCGCTCTTCTTGTGGAGGCACTCCGTCTCAAGGCGTGACGGAAGGGCGAAAACACGCCGCTCTAACTTGGCAAAGTGAGTTATCCCTCCCTCATCAGCACAATTTTCGGGCATCCAATCGATTCCTCCGTCGCAACTTATCCCTTACGACTGCGTCGCGGTGGCCGTCCGATTCCGAGCCTTGAAGCTGCCAGTCGCTTCCGGCCCCTAATGCGGTCATTCCCTGATGCAGGTTGAGATGGCCTCGTGCTGGCAGTGGCTGACAACTTTTAGGCAAAGCGGATCCTTCTTGTAATGCGGCCCGCCATGATGAGGATGTCGGGCTCTTTGCTGCTTCTGCTCTATCTCTAAATTAGGATGCCTTCTCGCCGTCACGTGGCTGGATCAGCCTGCGCGCGGCATCTGCTCCTGCCGCAAGGAAGCGATCCGACAATTCGGTCCCTGCCACCGCGCGGGCCAGTTGAAGCGCGCCGATGAGGGTCGCAAAGACGCCCATGGCAACGCCTTCCGGATCCCTGGCCTGCGGAAGCGCTGCAGACAGCTGACGCACCAGAACCAGCAAGCGTTCGGTATAGACTTGGCGCGTTTCGGGCGGCTGACGCGCGAGTTCCGGGAGCAGCGCGGCGTTGGCGCAGCCCGTTCCCGGGTTGTCCCGGTGCGCAGCTGACAGATACGCCGCTATGCCCATCTCCGGACCACCGGCGGCCAATACCTCCTGCAGTTGCTGCACCTGGCTCTCCAGTGCCGCTACAAGGCTTTCACGCACGAGCTCCGCCTTGGACTGGAAATGCGGATAGAAGGCTCCGTTCGTCAGTCCGGCGTCGCCCATAATGGCTGCCAGTCCGGACGCGGCGATGCCGTCACCGCGAAAACGCTGGGCTGCGACCTCCACGATGCGATCGCGGGAGGCGTCCTTTCGGCCCTTTTCGTAGCGCATGGCTGCTATTCCTTTCTGCTATTGCATTACGGTTGTAATTTGATATTATGATCATAATTCAACCAGCGAACGAAAGCTAGCCCCAGTGGCTTTGGAGCATAAAAAATGAATGCGAACTCTGGAAAGACCGCAGTCGTGACCGGAGCCTCTTCGGGCATCGGCCGCGCCAGTGCCGAGGCCTTGGCGCGGGCGGGGTATACCGTCTTCGGGACAAGCCGCAGCAAGGCCGGCAACGGCCCGGCTAAGGTGTCCATGCTGACCTGCGACGTGACCGACGGGGAGTCCGTCAGCGCCCTCGTTGCAACCGTGCTGGCCCAGACCGGCCGCATCGACCTCTTGGTCAACAATGCCGGTGTCGGCCTGCTTGGCGGCGCCGAGGAATCTTCGGTCGCACAGGTGCAGGTTCTGTTCGACGTCAATCTGTTCGGCGTCATGCGCATGACCAATGCGGTGTTGCCGTCGATGCGGCGCCGCGGCCAAGGGCGCATCGTCAACATCGGCTCGATTCTAGGATTGGTGCCCGCGCCATACTCAGCGCACTACTCGGCGGTCAAGCACGCGCTGGAGGGCTATTCGGAGTCGCTCGATCATGAGGTTCGCGCCTTCAACATTCGCGTCTCGGTCATCGAGCCGGCATTCGTGCGCACCGTCTTCGACCAGAACGGCATCGAGCCGGATTCCCTGTTGAAGGACTACGATCAGGCGCGCGCCGGTCTCAAGGCGCTGCTTGCCGATGTGATGCCCAAAGCCGATCGGCCGGAAGTGGTGGCGGATGTGGTCGTCAAGGCAGCGACCGACGCCCGTCCGCGACGGCGCTATACCGCAGGGAAGGCAGCGCGCCAGGTCAGCCTGCTGCGCCGCTTCGCCCCCGCGGGGATGTTCGACAAGACCTTGCGCAAGCAGTTCCGCTTGCCGGTCTGAACAACGGCGGGACGGAGAATTTCACGCACAAACGGCACACCAACAGGCACTTCAGAAAGTCACTGCCATGAAGGCATTCGTTGTCGACAAATATAACAAGAAAGGCATTTTGCGGCTGGCCGAGATGCCGGAGCCGGAACTGCTGGACAATGACGTCCTGGTCGAGGTCCATGCCGCAGGAGTGAACCTGCTGGATTCCAAAATCAGAACCGGTGAATTCAAACTCATCCTTCCCTATCGCCGGCCCTTCATTCTCGGTCACGACGTGGCTGGAAGGGTTGTCAGGGTGGGCTCGAAAGTCCGCAAATTCAAACCCGGCGACGCCGTCTATGCGCGGCCGCGCGACGGCCGGATCGGGACATTCGCCGAATTCATCGCAATCGATGAAGCCGACGTGGCGCTGAAGCCGGCGAACCTCAGCATGGAAGAGGCGGCCTCGATCCCGCTGGTCGGTCTGACCGCCTGGCAGGCTCTCATCGAGAGGGCGGGTCTGAAGACAGGCCAGAAGATCTTCATCCAGGCTGGCTCCGGCGGCGTGGGGACATTCGCCATCCAGTTGGCAAAGCATCTCGGCGCGATCGTTGCGACAACAGCGGGCGCGGCAAGCAACGATCTGGTCAGGGATCTCGGTGCCGATGTCGTCGTCGACTACAGGAAGGACGACTTCGAGAAAATCCTGTCGGGCTACGACGTCGTCCTGAACAGCCAGGACGCCAAGACGCTTGAGAAATCCCTGACTGTGCTGAAACCGGGTGGGAAGCTCATCTCGATTTCCGGTCCTCCGGATCCCGAATTTGCCAGGAAACAGGGACTGAACGTGGTGCTAAGGCTGCTGCTGCGGCTGCTGAGCCGTGGTATCAGGACCAAAGCCAAGCGCCGGGGCGTGGGATTTTCGTTCCTGTTCATGTCGGCGCAAGGTGAGCAACTGAGCAAAATCACGTCCCTCATCGAAGATGGGGCGATTCGCCCGGTCGTCGACAGGGTCTTTCCTTTTGAAGCGACCAATGAGGCGCTGGCTTACGTCGAAACAGGACGCGCCAAGGGCAAGGTCGTCGTCAAGGTCAGATAGCGCGCCCAGTTGCTTTGGGGCATTTGAGAGACACCAAAGCAAGGCAGCGCAAGGCCGACAAATTCCGAAAACGGTTCGGCATCCGATCGCCCAAACCTCAGTTGTTGCGGATTGCCACGAAGCTTGCCGCTGCCTTCAGCAAGGCTGCCTGTTCACCGTAAGGCTCAAGCAATTCATGGGCCTGCTTGACCAGCCCATGGAGCTGGCTGCGCGCCCAGTTCGCGCCATGCAGCGCCACCAGCGTCGCCTTGCCGGCGGCTGCGTCCTTGCCGGTCGCCTTGCCCATCTGGCTGGCATCGGCGGTCAGGTCGAGCAGGTCGTCGGCAAGCTGGAAGGCAAGCCCGACCGCCGAGCCGAATTCGGCCAGCCGGTCGCGGTCCTGCGGTGCGGCGCCGGCAATGATCGCGCCGGCTTCGCAGGCGAAGCGGATCAGCGCGCCGGTTTTCATCGCCTGCAGCCGGATAATGCCGGCTTCGTCCGGCCTGCTGCGCTCGGCTTCGAGATCGAGCGTCTGCCCGCCGACCATGCCCCCAGTGCCGGCCGCGCGCGCCAGCGCCAGCACCAGTGCCGCCCTGCGCTCCGCCGGCAGCGCCGTCGCCTCATCGGCGAGGACATCGAAGGCAAGCGTCAGAAGCGCATCGCCGGCAAGTATGGCGGTGGCTTCATCGAAGGCCTTGTGCACGGTCGGCTGGCCGCGGCGCAGATCGTCGTCGTCCATGGCAGGCAGATCGTCATGGATCAGCGAATAGCAATGCACGCATTCGAGCGCCGCCGCCACGCGCATCGCCGCCTCGCCATCGGCGCCAAAAAGGGCGGCACTTTCCATGACCAGGAAGGGGCGCAGCCGCTTGCCGCCGTTCAGCACGCCATGGCGCATGGCCGCCATCAGACGCTCCGGTCGGGCGATCTCGCCGGCAAGCGTGCGGCCGTCGAGCAGCAGCCTGAGCCCGGCCTCGATCGCCGCCGCCCGCCCCAGAAGTGCGGCCTCAAAGGCCAATTGCTCGTCTTTCGTCATGGCCGGGAGCGGTAGCCGACACTCAGACGTTGCGCAAGAAGCCTCGCGCCATTATGCCGGAGGCGGGAGAGTGGCGCGGGTGGGGGCGGCTTGACGGAACCGATCGTCGATCATGAAACCGAAGGGTTTGAGATGGCGCGACCAAGGCGCGTGAACCGCGCCGGTCTGAAGCGCCTGGCACGGCGCGGCCTGGTCGTCGCCGTCGTGCTGGCGGCGATACCCATTGTGCTGACCTTCCTCTATCTGCCGTCCTTCGTGCATCCGATATCGACCTTGATGGTCAAAGACCTCACGACCTTCTCCGGTTACGACCGGCGTTGGGTGTCGATCGACGATGTGTCGCCGGTGCTGGCCAATTCGGTGATCATGTCGGAGGACGGTCAGTTCTGCTTCCATCGCGGCATCGATCTTGGCGAATTGCGCGGCGTCGTCGACGATGCGCTGGCCGGCGAGGCGACGCGCGGCGCCTCGACCATCACCATGCAGACGGTGAAGAACCTTTTCCTGTGGTCGCGGCCGCTGGGCTCGGTGCGCAAGGTGGTCGAACTGCCGCTGGCCGTCTATTTCGATGCGGTGATGTCGAAACGGCGGATCATGGAAATCTATCTCAACATCGCCGAATGGGGGCCGGGCATTTACGGCATCGAGGCGGCGGCCCAGCATCATTTCGGCGTTTCGGCCAAACAGCTGTCGCGGCGGCAGGCGGCATTGCTCGCCGTCTCGTTGCCCAATCCGATCGCCCGCAATCCGGCCAAGCCCGGTCCGGGTCTGCGGCGGCTGGCGTCGCTGATCGAACGCCGCGCCGGCCGTTCGGGCGCGTATGTCGGTTGTCTTGATTAGGTCGAACCGCTGCCGCCTCAAAAAAAAATCGCCACGGTGCTGGCCAAAACGGCGCAGGGCGTGTATAGGCACCCGACTTTCTCAGATTATGGCCCTGACGCGGCCCTTTCACGAGGGCTATCGGGGCATTTTGACCATGTAGTGGAGCATATCCATGGCCGTTCCGAAACGAAAAACCTCTCCGTCCAAGCGCGGCATGCGCCGCTCGGCCGACGCTCTCAAGGCCCCGACCTATGTCGAGGACAAGAATTCCGGCGAAATGCGCCGCCCGCACCATATCGACCTGAAGACCGGCATGTATCGCGGTCGCCAGGTGCTGACGCCCAAGGAAAGCTGAGACCAGCTTTCGAAGGGTTTGATGCCAAAAGAACCGGCCATTGGCCGGTTTTTTTGCGTTTGGTGCGCGCCGCGCCGCCAACTATGCCAAAGACCGGGCGTCCGTGGCGATACAAGCTGCGGCGGCGGTGCTGTATTGAGTCCGCATGCCTTGTCGCGGCGCTTCCGCGCGATGATCGACCGGCTTCAGAGGGACCGCATGACCAAGCTCACCACAGCACCCCGCGATGTCTTCCAGACCTTCATGAACTTCCCGCTGGTCGAGGACCTCGATGCGCTGAAGGCGGATGTCGCCATCATCGGCATGCCTTACGGCAGTCCCTACACGATCGACGAGCTGGTCAACGACCAGACCAACGCGCCGACCGCGGTGCGGCGCGCCTCGCAGCGCATCAGCCTCGGGCTCGACCGCTATGATTTCGACATCGGCGGAACCCTGTTCGACGGGCAGGACGTCAAGGTGGTCGATGTCGGCGATGTCCCCGGCGATGCCGCCGGCAGCCACTACAGGTTGGCCGAAACGGCGATCCGCAAGATCCGCGTCGCCGGCGCCTTGCCGATCACCATTGGCGGCGATCACGGCATTCCAATCCCGATCCTGCGGGCGCTTGACGGCGAAGGGCCGATCACCCTGGTTCAGATCGATGCCCATCTCGACTGGCGCGACAATGTCAACGGGGTCAGGGAAGGCTATTCCAGCCCCATCCGCCGCGCTTCGGAGATGGCGCATATAGCCGGGATTTTCCAGCTCGGCATCCGCGGCCAGGGCAGCGCCCGGCTCGAGGAGGTCGAGGCGGCCCGCGCCTACGGCTCCAACATCGTCACCGCCAATGAATGGCAGGATATCGGTACGGCGGCGCTGCTCAAGCGCATCCCGGACGGTGGCCGCTATTACCTGACCATCGATGCCGACGGTCTCGATCCCGCTGTCATGCCGGCGGTCGAAGGGCCGGCGCCTGGCGGCATCAGCTACCGGCAGACGATCGAACTGATCAAGGGGCTGTTCGCCAAGGGACGTGTCGTCGGCATCGACATCGTCGAGATCGCGCCGGCGCGCGACGTCAACGAGATCACCTCGATGACCGCCGGCCTTTTCATCCTCAACGCTATCGGCGCCGCCGTGCGGACAGGCCAGTTCAAGCGCTGAATCCCGGCGTGTCGGTGGTCAGCCGGGGCAACTGTGGCTGACAGGGTTGTTTCGCGCGGTCTTTTTCCGTGTTTGCGGGCGCTAGCGAAAAATCTTGACGGCGTGCCTGCGGGGCATTCTACAGAAGGTGCCCCCATTGTTTAGGCAATTCCTTGGGAAACCGCTTTCCTGGAATTGCTAGAGGAGACGCCTGATGTTCGGTGCCATCCCGCTGCTGATCGTGCCCTTCGTGGCCTACAATCTCGGACTCCTCGGAATATTCGGCAGCGGCGACGATCCGTGGGCGACCGAGATCTTCTCGTTCAGCATGATGTCGGGCGGGGTGTTCTCGATGACGCTCGGCGACCTGATGGTGGTGATCGGGCTGATCTTCCTGTTCCTGGAAATGGTGAAGTCGGTGCGCACCACGAACGCTTCGATCATGGACCATCTGTTGTCGACGCTGGTCTTCGTGGCGTTCCTGGTCGAGTTCCTGCTGGTGAAGGGCGCGGCGCACTCCGTCTTCTTCACGCTGATGGTGATCGCCCTGTTCGATGTGCTGGCCGGGTTTTCGGTGTCGATGCGGTCGGCGAGTAGAGACATAAATTTGAACTAGCCGCCTTCGTTGGATGGTCGCATCCGTTCGCGATTGGCGTGGCTGCTCTTTCTGGTCGTCATCCCGGGGTCTGCGCCGCGTAGCTTCGCTCCTGCTTCGCCCTGGGATGACGAAGCTCCCCCTCAGCCCGGATCGGCAGTGAAGCCCGCCGCTTCGATGCCGGCGATGGCGGCGGCTTCGTCATTGTCCGACGTATCTCCCGAAATTCCGACGGCGCCGATGACGGCGCCTGCCTTGTCGCGGATCAGCACGCCGCCGACGACCGGCAACACGCGTCCACCCGAGACGTCGGAAATGCCGGCGACGAGATGCGGCCGCTCCTTGGCGAAAGCCTCGACACGGCGCGAGCCCATGCCGATGGCGAGCGCGCCATAGGCCTTGCCGGCCGACATTTGCGGGCGCAGGAACGAGGCTCCGTCCTGACGCTGGAAGGCGACGAGATGCGCGCCGGCGTCCAGCACGGAAACGCCGAGCGGCTTGAGCTTCAGCTCGGCGCCCTTGGCGAAGGCGGCGTCGATGATGTGCTTGGCTTTTTCGAGGGTCAGTGCGGTCATGGCTGTCTCCTGATCAAAACGCGTCAATCATCGACCTGACATGCGGGATGCGAAATCCCGGTTGCGGTTGAAATTGCTTCGCGTGGGAAAGCGGAAATGGCGGGCATTGCTGATCGTGGCACATGGCGGATGCGATCCGCCGGCATCCAGATCGGGCGTCGATGAAGAAGGCCGCGCTATTTTTTCTTGGCTCGGGGCGCTTTCTTGACCGGAACGGCAGGGGCGTTGGCGAGGTCTTCCGCTTCCTTGGCAAGGCGCAATGCCCGGAGCTTGTTGGTCTTGGCCTGGCGGGCGTCGGCCTCGGCGACATACTCCGCCATCGCCTTTTGCCGCACCGTGGCGGCCTCTTCCTGCTTCTTGAAACGCATATCCGCCCGGGCGCGGGCAGTATCCTTAGAGTTCTCGACCAAGAGCGTTATCCAATCCCGTAAATTATGTTTTTCAGCCCCTTGATAGCAGAGCCGGCCTGATAATGGGGAAATAAGTTGGTCAAGCGGCCGGGGCCTCGATGCCGCTCGACGCCTTGCGGGCTACCACCGCCTCATATCCGGCCTGCAATGTAGCGCGGACGGAAGGCCGCGCGGGTGTGGCGACAGGCGTGCCCAGATGGTCGTGGCGCAACTCGTCCATGAACTGCTCCCACATTGGCGGTCCGCCTTTCTCCAGCAGCTCGGCCCGGATCGAAAGCTCCTCGCTCACCGGCAGCCAGACGCGGCCCCAAGCGCCGAGATGCGCCATGATCGGCACCAGCGTGATGGCCATCTCGGTCAGGCTGTAGATCGCCTTCTGCTTGTGCGAGGGGTCGTCGGCCTTGGTCAGCATGCCGAGTTCCATCAGCCGCTTCAGCCGGTCGGCCAGGATATTGGAAGCGATGCCCTCGATCGAGCCGTTGAGCAGTTCGCGAAAGTGGCGTTTGCCGCCAAAAATCATGTCGCGCAGGATGATCAGGCTCCAGCGATCGCCGAACACTTCCAGCGACAGATTGATAGGGCATCCCGAGCGGTGTTCGGTTTTCATCCGACTCTCCTCAAAAACCAGTTGCATTATCGTATCAGTTTTATTATCGTGCAACCGATTGCAAAACGCAATCAGTTTGATGGCCGGAGCGAGGAGAGTTCCATGACAAACGCCGAAGCACCCGAAATCGTCTCCCAGACGTTCGGCGATCCCGGCGATCCAGCCGTTCTGCTGATCATGGGCGCCATGGCCTCGATGCTGTGGTGGCCGGAGGCGCTCTGCAAAAAACTCGCCGGCGAAGGCCGTTTCGTGATCCGCTACGACAACCGCGATACCGGCCTCTCGACCAAATATGCGCCGGGCGAGCCGCCGTATACGGTCGACGACATGGCGGACGATGCGGTGCGCGCCCTCGACAGCTATGGCATAGGAAAGGCGCATGTGGTCGGGATGTCGATGGGCGGCATGATCGCGCAACGACTGGCGTTGAGACATCCCTCGCGTGTCACCTCGCTGACGGTGATCAGCAGTTCACCGGTGGGGATGGACACATCGCAGCTGCCGGGGGCGACCGAAGCCTATATGGAGCACTCGGCCGGTGGCGCCAAGGTCGACTGGTCGAACCGCGACCAGGTGATCGGCTTCGTCGTCAAGGACGCGCGTGCGATCGCCAGCACCGCGCATCCGTTCGACGAGAAGGTGATGCGGGCGTTCGTCGAACGGGACTACGACCGATCCGGCGGCTTCCTGAGCGCGACCAACCATTTCATGCTGAAGGGCGGCGAGGATCTGAAAGGACGCCTGCGCGAGATCAAGGTTCCGCTGCTCGTCATTCACGGGACATCGGATCCGATCTTTCCGGTCGAGCATGGCGCAGCCCTTGCCGGCGCTGTTGCCGGCGGGCGGCTTGTCCGCATCGAAGGCGGTGGCCACGAACTGCATCCCGACGACTGGGGCACGATCGTCGCCGCCATCGTCACGCATACCAAACCCTGAAGGCAGTCTGGAACCTTGACACATTCGCCTCACGGAAATAGTTAAGTAAATGCTTCAGTGTTGGCGCTGGCTGGCACCGCTCCAGCATCGACGAACCGCAAACAGACGAGAAAAAAATGTCCCTGACGTTCCATTTCCATCCGCTAGCATCGTTCTGCTGGAAACCGCTGATAGCGTTTTACGAGAACGATACGCCCTTCACGCCGGTTATCGTCGACCTCGGCGATGAGCAGTCGCGGGCAGCGTTCCTGAAGGTGTCGCCGACCGGCAAGATGCCGGCGCTGCGTGACGATGCACGCAACCGCACGGTGCTGGAATCGACCATCGTCATCGAATATCTGGCCGCGCATTATCCCGGGCCGGTCGAGCTCATCCCGGCCGAGGCCGACCTTGCCCTCCAGGTCCGCCAGGCCGACCGTTTCTACGATTTCTACGTGCAGGCGCCGATGCAGAAGATCGTCGGCGACAGGTTGCGCCCGCAGGACAAGACCGATCCGTTCGGGGTCGACGAGGCGCGCGCGCAATTGCGCAACGCCTATGCGATCATCGGGGAGGAGATGCGTTCGAAACTCTGGGCGGCCGGCCCCACCTTCACCATGGCCGACTGCGCGGCCTCGCCGGCGCTGTTCTACGCCAACAAGGTCGAGCCGTTCGGCGACAGCTATCCGGCCGTGAAACGCTACCACGACCGCCTGCTCAAGCGGCCGTCCTTCGCCCGGGTGGTCGAGGAGGCGCAGCCCTACTTCAAGTTCTTTCCCTACAATAACGGCTGATCGCGATGCTGCACGATCCCGCCCAGCTCGACCTGATGTTCCAGGCGCTCGCAGACCCGGCCAGGCGCAGCATGGTCGAACGGCTGTCGCGTGGGCCGGCCTCGGTCAGCCAGTTGGCCGAACCGCTGGCGATGTCGCTGTCGGCCGTCGTCCAGCATCTCAACGTGCTCGAAGCAAGCGGGCTGGTGCGCTCGGAAAAGCTCGGCCGCGTGCGCACCTGCAAGATCGCGCCGCAGGCGCTGCGCAGCGCAGAACACTGGATCAACGAACGGCGGCTGACATGGGAGCGTCGGCTCGACCGGCTCGGCGATTTTCTCGCCGAGACCGAATGACCTGAAGCAGAGGAGAAATGACCATGCCCGGCAAAAGCAGAGCGGAGTTGATCCGCGGTTATTTTTCCGCCTACCAGGCGAATAACAAGGCTGCCGTCGCGGCGGTGCTCGCCGACGATTTCACCTTCACCAGCCCCTATGACGACGCCATCGACCGTGCGACCTATTTCGAGCGCTGCTGGCCGGACAGCCCGGCCTTCAGCTCGATCGTCATCGAGCGGATATGCGAGGACGAGGACGCCGCCTTTGTCCTCTATCGCTGCGAGACGGCGGACGGAAAGACCTTCCGCAACACCGAACTGCATCTGTTCCATGACGACAGGTTGCGCGCCGTCGAAGTCTATTTCGGCGCGTCCTATCGCGACGGTGTCTTCGTCGCGCAGAAACCATCAAGCTGACCAAGAGGACCTGACTATGGCCGAACGATCCGTCGTCCACTCCACCTTCGTCCTCGAGCGCCTCTATCCAGTTGCACCGGCGAAAGTCTATTTCGCGCTCAGCGATCCGGCCGCCAAGCGGCGCTGGTTCGCCGACCCCGGCAACCCGATGACCCACAGGCACGAAATGGATTTTCGCGTCGGCGGCCAGGAGGTCAATGCCGGCGGGCCGAAGGACGGGCCGATCCACACCTATACCGCCACCTATCAGGACATCGTGCCCAACCAGCGCATCGTCTACAGCTACGACATGCTGTTCGGTGATGTCAGAATCTCGGTTTCGCTGGCGACAATTGAGCTTCGCCCGGAAGGCACGGGCACGCGTCTGGTGCTGACCGAGCAGGGCGCGTTTCTCGATGGGCACGACACACCGTCATCGCGCGAGCATGGTACCGGATTCCTGCTCGATGCGCTGGGCAAGGCGCTGGCAACGGACACTTGAAAGCCAGGGAGGCGAGCTGGATTCGCGGCCTATGCTTCCCAGAACTGATCAAGCCAAATATTGAGCTTGAGGAAGCCGCCACTGCTGACTGTATAGACCCGCCTCGTGCCCTCGGCCTTGGCCTGAACCAGACCGGCGTCCAGCAACACTTTCAAATGCTGGGACACGGCCGGGCGGGAGACTGGCAGGCCCGAAGCCAGTTCGTTGACGGTTTTCGGGCCACGCCGGAGCTCTTCCAGAAGATAGCGCCGGTTGGGGTCGGCAATCGCCATGAAGGCGTCAGAAAAGATCATGCCTATACTTGTGGGGCAAAGCTTTTCAAATCTCAACCGTCGGCTTCCGCTTTTCTGAGCCGCAGTGCTTCAGGGGTGACCGAGCGATCGGCCGGCTGGGTCTTGAAGGCGTCGCGGTCTTCGATAGGCACCGGCGCGCGGCGGCTGATGCGCAGCAGCGTGTAGGCGGCGAGGCTGAGATGCGCCAGCGCGGTGGCCAGGAACAGGCCTTCGGGGCGGAGCCAGCCCATCAGGGCGGCAGCCAGCAAGGGCCCGATCATGGTTCCGAAGCCATACAGAAGCAGCAGGCCGCCCGAGACCTTGACGAAATCCTCCGATCGGGCGTGGTCGTTGGCATGCGCCACGGCGATCGAATAGAGCGTGTAGGCAAAGGCGCCGTAGGCGGCGGCGAAGACAATGACGAGGACGGCGGAACGCGGTTCGAACAGGAAGATCAGGATGGCGAACAGTGCGGCGCCGAAAGCCGCGCCCGCCAGCACGAAACGGCGGTCGGTCTTGTCGGAGAGGCGTCCGGCCGGAAGCTGCATGGCCGCGCCGGCAATAACGACAAGGCTCATCATCAGTGCGATCTGGGCGGTGGAGATGCCGATACGGGCGCCGTAGACGGCGCCAAGCGTGCCCCAGGCGCCATTGGCGATGCCGACCAACAGGCAGGCGATCGCCGACACCGGCGAGTTGGCGTAGAGACCTTTGACGTCGAGCTTGACGTCCTGCAAAGGCTTGGGAGACGAAGCCGACGACACCGCGGTCGGGATCAGCGACAGGCAGAACAATATGCCGGTAATCATGAACAGCGACGCCGATCTGACGTCGCCGCCGGCAACGATCATCTGGCCGCCCATGATCGAGGCATAGGTGACCATCATGTAGAGGCCGAAGACGGTGCCGCGGTTCTCGTTGGTGGCCTTCTCGTTCAGCCAGCTTTCGATGACCATGAAGGCTCCGGCCATGGTGAAGCCGGTGAAGGCGCGCAGCAGGATCCAGACATATTCGTCGATGATCAGGCCGGTAAGCAACGCCACGATGGCGCCCGAAGCGGCAAAGGCGCCGAACGCCCGGACGTGGCCGGCGCGGCGCACCAGGCGCGGTGCGAAGAAGCAGCCGGTGACGAAGCCACCGGCCCAGGCCGTGCCCATCAGGCCGAGCGATGCGGTCGAAAACCCTTCGAGCTGGCCGCGCAACGGCAACAACAGGCCGTGCAATCCCGAAGCCGCGAGCAGGAAAGCGGTGCCGCGAAGCAGCGAGAGGATCGGCCTGTAGCTTGCAAACATTGTTTGATCCGTCTGGAGATTCGGTGGCGGGGTCTGAAGACAGGCGCATTCGGGCTTTTCGGCGGCGGATGCTCAACGCCGAAACTAACGCGAAAACTAGCCGCGGCGAAACAGGGCTTCGGCCGCCGATTTGGTGCTGCCCTTGGTCTGGAGCTCGGCTTCGAGCCGGGCAATCTCCTCGCGCAGGATGCTGATCCGTTCGGTCAGGTCACCGACCGAAAGCAGCGACAGATCCTGTCCGATCTCATGCGGGCGGGCTTTCTTCTTGGGTTCGTCGTCGAAGATCGCCATCGTCGCTCCTCCCTATTCAGTATTGGGGCTGATTTGGCCATTTGCCTGATCCGGCAATCAGCATACATAGGGCAGGGGCGTAGATGCAAACAGCCGGCAAGAAGCTGGCAGCCGGCGGACCGAGACGGGAAATTTCATGGCGAGCGGACATAAAATTCCAGCCACGATGACGGCCATTGCAATCTCGCAACCGGGCGGGCCGCGGGTGCTGAAACCGGAAACGCGCGACGTGCCGGTGCCTGGTCCCGGCGAAATCCTGATCCGGGTGCGTGCGGCCGGCGTCAACCGCCCCGACGTGCAGCAGCGCAAGGGCGCCTATCCGGCGCCGCCCGGCGCTTCCGACCTGCCCGGTCTCGAGGCATCGGGCGAAGTGGCCGCCCTTGGCGACGAGATATCGCGCTGGCGCATCGGCGACCGGGTCTGCGCGCTGACGCCGGGGGGCGGTTATGCCGAATATGTCAAGGTTCATGCCGGCAGCGTGCTGCCGCTGCCCGCCGGCTTCACCCACACGGAGGCGGCCGCGGTTCCGGAAAACTATTTCACCGTCTGGCACAATGTGTTCGAGCGCGGCGGCCTGAAAAAGGGTGAGACGCTGCTGGTCCATGGCGGCTCATCGGGCATCGGCACCACGGCGATCCAGCTGGCGTCGGCCTTCGGCGCCTATGTCGTCACCACCGCCGGCAGCAAGGAAAAATGCGACGCCTGCCTGAAGCTCGGCGCCGACCGGGCGATCAACTACCGCGAGGAGGATTTCGTCGCGGCGGTCAAGGATGCGACCGGCGGCAAGGGGGCCGACGTCATTCTCGACATGGTCGGCGGCGACTATATCGCGCGCAACTACGAGGCCGCCGCGGTCGAGGGCAGGATCGTCCAGATCGCCGTCCAGGCCGGCGCGGTGGCGAGCGCCGATTTCTCGAAAATCATGGTCAAGCGGCTGACCCACACCGGCTCGACGCTGCGGCCTCGCACGGTCGAGTTCAAGGCGGCGCTCGCCGCCGCACTGGAAGCACAGGTGTGGCCGCTGCTCGGCACCCGGAAGGTAGCGCCGGTGATGGACATGATCTTCCCGCTGACCGACGCCTGGCGGGCGCATGAGCGCCTGGAAGAGGGCGAGCATATAGGCAAGATCGTTCTCGACGTCGGCTAGATGGGGCGAGATTCAGGTGAGGCCGGCCTGCGAATGGCGGCTCCCTGCGCTTCCGGCCTTCGCCGGCCGAAGCCCTCATGAGGGTTGCGGCAGTTAAGGCTACGGCCGGCGTAGGCCGGTTCTCGGGAGCCGCCATTCTCGGCTCGGCCTGGCCTGAATCTCGCCCCATGCTCCGCGCTCAGCCTGTCGGCAAGATGAACAGAAGCTTAATGCTGCAATGCAGCATTTGCATTGCGGCTATGCAAAGACGTCTGTTCAATTCGTGGGCAGCACTGCCTATCTAAGCGTCATCGAAACGATTTGATCCAACAACTGGAGGACAACCATGAACCCGATCCGCGCTTTCCGTAACTGGCGTATGTACAACGAAACCGTGCGCGAGCTGAACAAGCTCAACGCCCGTCAGCTCAGCGACCTCGGCATCAGCCGCGGCGACATCGAGAGGATTGCCCGCAAGGCCATCTAATTCGAAGCATGGTCGGCCAGTGAGGCCTGACCACGCGGCAGAAGCAAGAGCCGCCGCAGACGGTATCCCGTCGCCGGTTCCGAGCCCGCTGGACCCTGTCCGGCGGGTTTTGTCGTCTTGGACCCCCTGTACAACTCGGCATCAATGATCGCCGGAGCCGAGGTCCTCCTGGCCTCCCCCGCTGTCCGGTGTCCGACGGCTGCGCCCTGCGCCAAAAACATTGCGAAACGGCAGCGGAGCGGTTATACAGGCCGCGAATTTCCCATTTTGGTGGCTCTAAACCACCGCCCGCGCGGGAACGCGGGCGAACGAGAAGGATTTTTGAAATGGCCAATACGCTGCTGATGCCCAAGGCGACCGCCGTCTGGCTGGTCGACAACACCGCGCTTTCCTTCGAGCAGATCGCGCAGTTCTGCGGGTTGCATCCGCTCGAGGTCAAGGCGATCGCCGACGGCGAATCGGCGCAGGGCATCAAGGGCATGGATCCGATCATGACCGGACAGCTGACCCGCGACGAGATCGCGCGCGCCGAGAAGGATCCGAACCAGCGCCTGAAACTGTCCGACCCCAAGGTGCGGGTGCCGGAATCCAAGCGCAAGGGTCCCCGCTACACACCGCTGTCGAAGCGCCAGGACCGGCCCAACGCCATCCTGTGGCTGGTCCGCAACCATCCGGAATTGAAGGACGCGCAGATTTCGCGCCTGGTCGGCACGACCAAGTCGACGATCGAACAGATCCGCGAGCGCAAGCACTGGAATTCGGCCAATCTGCAGCCGATGGACCCGGTGACGCTGGGTCTCGCTTCGCAGATCGACCTCGACATGGAAGTCAACCGCGCCTCGCGCGGCCGCGAGCAGGCGCAGCCTGTCGGCGACACGCTGCTGCCGGCTGCCGTGACCGAGCGCCTGGTGCCGGCGCCGGAGAAGCCGAAGGACGAGGATGCCGAGCTCGACGCAAACGCCGTGTTCGCCAAGCTCTCGGCGCTCAAGTCCAAGAAGGAAGATGCGGACGACGAGTAAGGTTTGCGACAGTTCATCAAAAAAGCCCGCTTCGAGCGGGCTTTTTCATTGATTATCGAAGTCTCAGCTGCGCGCCGCCCGGTCCGGCGTCATGCCATAGTCCTCCGAGCGTTCGACGGCGCGGTAGAAGTCGGCAAGCTGCTTGCCTCGCTCAGGCTTGAAGATGCGGCCGGCGATGACCACCGAGGCGATGCGGTCGATGCGGAAGGCGCGGAAATCGTCGCGCATCTCGCACCAGGCAACCAGCGTCCATACCTTGCCCCAGAACCACAGACCGAGCGGACGGATGTCACGCCCGGTGCCGCGGCCGGCCTCGTCGCGGTAGTCGATGGTCAGCACCTGTCGCTTCTCGACAGCGCGCTCGATCACGTCGATCGCCTCACGCGCGGCGTCGCTCACCACCCACATCGGCGTGTGGATCTCGGTGCGGGCGATGCGGTCCTTCTCGGCGTCGGGCAGGACGGCGCCGATCTTGACCAGCGCCTCGTCGGCCGCACGCGCCATGGCCGCGCCGCCAAAGGCCCGCACCATGCGGGCGCCGGCGACCAGCGCGACGATTTCGTCACGCGTGAACATCAGCGGCGGAAGGTCGAAACCCTCCCTCATCATGTAGCCGACGCCGGCCTCGCCGTCGATCGGCACTCCGGTCGACTGCAAATCGGCGATATCGCGGTAGATGGTCCGCTCGGAAACCTCGAGCCATGTGCCGAGCTTCTGGGCGGTGACCAGCCGGCCGCCACGCAGGTGCTGCACGATCTGAAAGAGCCTGTCGGCACGTCGCATCGTATGGTCCCTCGGCTGCTTGTCGTGAATGTCATGGGGCCAAAACCGGTTCCGGGTGACATCCATGTCCTGTTTTATGCTTGTCGTTCTCCCAAAAACCGCTGCGCACTTTTGGGCGACACGCATTATGGTTTAAGTCCTTCGCGCTTGCGCTGCACGGCGACGAATTCCGCGCCGAAGGACAACTTCTTCGTTGTCGGCGTGTTCACGTCGAGCACACGCCAGTACGGCGTGATATCGTTCAGCGTCATGCCGCGTTCGAGATCCTCATTGGCGGCTTCGGCGACGGTTCGCAGATGATAGCCGATGGTGACCGGACATGTCACTTGCGCCCCATGCTCGATGGCGAGCGCGGTGCGCAAGGCGCGTACATCCATCTCGAGGCCGTTGGGGATCGTGCGGATGAAATCATCGACCTGACGGGCCGTCGGCACCAGCATCGGCTGGCCCTCGACGACGTCGCCCATTGTGCGTGGCGTCGGCTTCACGCCGTTGACGCCCGGCGTGTTCAGCCTGTCGTTCCAGCTTTTCACCATTCATGTCTCCTGACACGTTTATGGCATGGTGCTCCTGACAGCATTCTGTCAGGAGCCTTCAGCATTGTCCGTAGCAGGCGCCAAAAGTCTTTGCGCCAGCCCAAGGCGTCGCCGCCCGGGGGTCCATGTCAATGATCCGGGCGTTGCGGGGTCCGCATCCAAGCATTGTCATGTAAAACGCCTCAGATCTCGCGAATGCGGCTGTGACCCTCATACATATCCGGCCAGCCAATGTCCTTGCGGATGTCCGCCGGCAAGGAGTTCAGGAAGCGCTGGGTACGGACTTCATTGCGCATCGTGCGGATCTTGCCGACATAGTGCTGTACGCTGTTCAAAATACCAAAGCTGTTCATGACCATCTCCTCTTCTCTGATGGAGACACTATCGCATACCCCTCCTGACAGCAGTCTGTCAGGAGCATGTCAGCTCGTTGAAGAAAGCTGCGAGGTGCTTGGCGGTCGGTTCGGAAACGAGCCTTTTGTCAGGAATGGCCAAGTCGACCGAGACCATGCAAGAACCGCTTTGACAGCCTGTCGCGATGCTGCTCAAAGGCGGGCATGTCGAAACTCCTCGCGCTCGTCATCATCGGCATGATGGCCATTCAGCTGATCAAGCCGCTCGGCTGGCCGGGCCTGAAGCGGCGCGGCGATTTCTGGAAGCTGGCCCTGATCGCCATGGCGGCCATCGCGCTGGCGGGTGCGCTGGGGCACTGGGCATAGCCTTGAGGGTCAGGTCGGGTCCACCGTTCCCATGGCAATCATCCGGATGGCGTTGAGGCTGGGCACGAAGAAGTAATCGCCACCGCGCGTCGTCATGAATTCCGGCAGGTTCGCCGCAATAAAAGGCGTGGCGTTGGCCGGGCCGGCCGGAATGACATGCTTGCTCGATTCGGCGCGGTTGCCGGTCAGCGTGCAGGTGTCGTTGCCGGTTTCGGAATCCAGGCCGTAGCTCGTCCATTGCTGCTGGATGATATTCTGGCTCAGATCCATTGGAAGCAGGCTGCAATCAACAGTATTTGGAAATACTCGCGTCAGTTCTCTGAAGCCCACCAGTCCGAGCTTGTGCCCCCTCAGGTCAATCGGCGAGCACCCATCCGACCAGATGTTCGGCCCAGGCGCGGTAACCGGCTTCCGAGGCATGAAAGCCATCGGAGGCAAAGCCGGCCTCAGGGTTGGTGATCGGCAGCCGTGGCGCCGGCACGGCGCCGCGCTCGAAACAGAGGCGCTCGCCCATGCGGTTCATTGCGGTAGCGCGGATTTCGAGTATCTTGCCGAGCAGCGGCGGCATGGCCGGCGCACGGGTGAATTCCAGCACCGGCGACCAGACGACGCGGGCCTCCGGCCATTTGGCGCGCAGCGCGTAAAGCAGGCCGCCGAACTCTTTCTTGAAGCGCGGCACCGAGTGGAAATTCTTGGTGTCGTTGGTGCCGATGGCCAGCACTATATGCGTCCACCGATCGGCCGACAGATTGGGCAGCACATGGTCGCGGATCTGGCCCGACGTTGCCGAGTTGAAGCCGGCGGCGCGCCAGCGCACGGCAAGGCCGGTTCGCTGCGCGATCATGACGGCAAGCTGCGCGGCAAGCCCGTTCTCGGAATTGCCGATGCCGACGGAAGCGGCCGAGGAATCGCCCAGCACCAGCAGCGAGATGGCCGGCGCCTTGCCCGATATTTCGTGCATGACCGGCCCTTGTGCCGGCAGCATGCGGGTGGTGCGGCGGCGCACGCCGATGCCCTGCCAGACATAGACGGGGTAGGCGAGCCAGGTAAGAAGGGCCGGGAAGCGCATGGCAGTACCGTTAGAGGTTAACGGCAGCCTTAGCGCATGTTTGGGCGCAGGTGAACGCGCTTCTAGTCGCAGCAGTTTTCCTTAGCCGCCTGCTTTTCCTGATATTCGTCATGCAGCCGCACCCAGTCCATCAGGCTTTGATAAGGGCCATTTTCGCCGCGGCCCTTCGGCGTCATATCGAGATAGTCATAGGTGCCGATCTGCGCCTCGCCGCCGCGGGCGCGCGACATAAAGGTGAGAAAGATGTCGCCGTTCTCGTCCTTGTAGAAAACACTGGTGCCGGGAAGGTCCTTTGACGTGCGCGGACGCGTCTCGAAATTGTAGGTGGTGTCGCCGGCCGCGATCTGCTTGTCGGTGAAGGAGACCTGCATGTCGAAGTTGAAATCCGAGGCGTAGGACGACACCCAGTCGAATTTCCAGCCCATACGCTGCTTGTAAGGCAGCAGTTCCGCCAGCGGCGCGCGCGCAACCACCACCAGCGACACGTCGTGGCGCCTGAGATGCTGATCGGCGCCGTCTATATGGTCGGCAAGGAAGGAGCAGCCTTCGCAGCGGTGGTTCGATCCTGGCGTCATCATGAAGTGGTAGACGATCAGTTGGCTGTTGGCGCCGAACAGTCCGGCCAGGTTCTTCGGACCCTGCTCGGTCTCGAAGACATAGTCCTTGCGGATTTTCATCCAGGGCAGTTCACGCCGCTCGGCGGCGATGCGCTCACGCAACCGTGTCAATTCCTTCTCGCGCGCCAGATGCGCCTTGTGCGCCTCAAACCAGTCTTCACGCGAAACCACCTTGCTGCGAGTCATGAAGTTCTCCCTGTCTGTTCACCCAAGGACGTTTGGGGTGGGCAGAAACCGACATCGCCGTCAGCTTTTGCCGAAAAGGAGATAAGGATGGGCGAACTCCGTCCCAAGCCCGCCTTGTCATAAACAAAACCCGGGCGCATCGGCCCGGGTTGTATGACAACGGGAGGACTGCGCTCAGGCGGCCTGTTCGAGGCTCGCCGTCCATCGTCCCAGCGCCGCCAGATGGTTCATGTGGGCACGATGGGTGAAGGCGGCCTGGCCGGAGGCGACGTTCGATGCCTTGCCGCTCCAGGCCTTTTGTGGGGCGGCCTGCAAGGCGCGGCCATAGGAGAAGGTCAGCTTCCACGGATGCGGCCCGATGGCGTTGATGGCGTTGAGGTTGGCGGTCGCCTCCTCGTCCGACTGCCCGCCCGAAAGGAAGGCGATGCCCGGCACCGCTGCCGGTACGGTTTCGCGGAACAGTTTTATGGTCTTTTCCGCGACCTCTTCGGGGCTGCTCACCTTGCCCGACTTCCTGCCGGCCAGCACCATGTTCGGCTTCAGGATGGTGCCTTCCAGCACAACGCGCGCCGCATGCAGCTCGTCATAGAGCTTGATCAGCGTTGCCTTCGAGATGTCGTAGCAGGTGTCGATGTCGTGCGCGCCGTCCATCAGCACTTCCGGCTCGACGATCGGCACGATGCCGGCCTCCTGGCACAGTGCGGCATAGCGGGCCAGCGCATGGGCGTTGGAGGCAATCGAATTGACCGAGGGCACGCCCTTGCCGGTGTCGATGTCGATCACCGCGCGCCATTTGGCGAAGCGGGCGCCGAGCTTGTAATAATCTGCGAGCCGCTCGCGCAAGCCGTCGAGGCCTTCGGTAACGGTATCGCCGGGAAAGCCGGCGAGTGGCTTGGCGCCGGCATCGACCTTGATGCCGGGAATGGCGCCCGCCGCCTTGATGATGTCGACCAGAGGCGTGCCGTCGGCAGCCTTCTGACGGATGGTCTCGTCGTAGAGAATGACGCCGGAGATGTACTTCGTCATTGCGTCCTTGGCGCGGAACATCATCTCGCGGTAGTCGCGGCGGCTATCGGCGGTCGATTCGACGCCGATAACGTCGAAGCGCTTCTTGATGGTGCCGGAGCTCTCATCGGCGGCCAGCAGGCCCTTGCCGCCGGCCACCATCGCGGCGGCAATGTCTTCGAGACGTTCGCTCATTTTTCTTCTCCTAAGGGGGTACGTTCCGCGCGTAACGGAAGTCTACCGCCAAAGGAATGGGATCGGAAAGCTCGAATCGATTGAAAGTTCCTGGCGTCCGTTTTTGCGCCCCCGATCCGGTCAGGCTTGTTTCTTCAGCACGTCGACGCCGGGCAGCGGCTTGCCTTCCATCCATTCGAGGAAAGCGCCGCCGGCGGTCGAGACATAGGTGAAGTCGTCGGCGACGCCGGCATGGTTGAGGGCGGCCACCGTATCGCCGCCACCGGCGACCGAGACCAGCTTGCCGGCCCTGGTGCGGGCCGCCGCGTGCCTGGCCGCCGCCACCGTGGCGTGGTCGAAAGGCTCGATCTCGAAGGCGCCGAGCGGGCCGTTCCAGACCAGCGTCGCGGCGCGGTCGATCCATTCACCGATCGTCTTCACGGTCTTTTCGCCGAGATCGAGGATCATGCCGTCAGCCGGGACATCCGAAATGGCAACGGTCTCGCTGGCCGCACCCGCCTTGAATTCCTTGGCGACGACACCGTCGACAGGCAGGATGATGGCGCAGCCGGCCTCGGCGGCCTCGATCATGATCTGCTTGGCGGTCGCGGCAAGGTCATGCTCGCACAGCGACTTGCCGACAGCGGTGCCACGCGCGGCGAGAAAAGTGTTGGCCATGCCGCCGCCGATCACCAGCGCGTCGACCTTCTTCACCAGGTTCATCAACAGGTCGATCTTGGTCGACACCTTGGCGCCGCCGACAATGGCGACGACAGGGCGGACCGGATTGCCGAGCCCCTTCTCCAGCGCCTCGAGCTCGGCCTGCATGGTGCGGCCGGCATAGGACGGCAACAGCCGCGCCAGGCCTTCGGTCGAGGAGTGCGCCCGGTGGGCGGCGGAAAAGGCGTCATTGACGAAGATGTCGCCATTGGCGGCGAGCCGCTCTGTGAAATCAGGATCGTTCTTCTCCTCGGTCTTGTGGAAGCGGGTGTTTTCCAGCAGCAGCACATCGCCCTTGTTCATGGCGGCGACCGCACTGCCCGCCGTGTCGCCGACGCAATCGCTGGCAAAGCCGACCGGGCGGCCAAGCACCTCCGCGGTAGCCTTGGCGATCGGCCTCAGCGAGAATTCGGGCGAGGGACCATCCTTCGGGCGGCCGAAATGCGCGAGCAGGATGACCTTGGCGCCCTTGCCGGACAGTTCGGCGATGGTCGGTGCGATGCGTTCGATTCGGGTGGCGTCGGTGACCTTGCCATCGGCGACGGGAACGTTGAGGTCGACGCGCACCAGCACGCGCTTGCCGCTGATATTGCCGATATCGTCGAGTGTCTTGAAGGCGGCCATGCGGGTTCCTTTCCGTGGAAAATCGCCGGGACCATACCTCGCATCGATGACGATGCAAGGCTTGAGCCGGGGTGCGAGCTAAATTTTGAGATCAAGGCGAAGGCTGTCGTGATGATGCGGGACGTCAGCGTGAACCGATCGCTTGTCAGCCTTCTGTCGTTATCTTTTCCGCCGTCGGCTCAAGGGCCTTCTCATTGGCTGTCGCCTCTGCAGTCTGCGTCTCGGTCGGCTTGCGCCAGTTGCGGATGAAGGCGGAGACACGATCGCCGATCTCGCCGGCGCTCAGGAACACCGGAACCCGCGCCACCGGCGCGGTCGGCTCGAAGGAGAGGCCGAGACCGGTGATCTTGCCCTTGTCGTCGACGTCGCGGACGATCAATTCGATCGGGCCGATCAGCACCCGGTCGGCATATTCGGCATGGCCGCCGAGCCGCGCCGTCACCAGCGCGCCGACGGTGAGCTTCTGCTCGGCTTCGCTCAATCCCGGAGTGTATGCGGCCTCGAGCTCTGCGGCCGAGCGGGCGGGATCGACGGCGAAGGCGCCGAAGAAGTCGGCATCCTCGGGGTCGACTACGGCGCGGCTGGCAAACAGCTTGTCAAGCAGGCGCGGATAGCGGTCGGGCACGAAGATGTAAACCTGGTCGCCGGCCGCGAGCCGGCCCATGTCCTGGAAACGCATCGAGCGGCCGTCGCGCAGCACCAACGAGGGCCGTGCCCAGCGCGGGATACGCTCGCCGCGCGCCACCGGGCTGCCGGGCGCGACGCGGTAGGCGAGCAGTTCGTGGTGGGCGGAGCCCGGCAGTTCGAGTTCGACCTTGTCGAGCGGCCCAAGCCTCGCCGGCACGATCAGGCCGAGCCGGCGCGCCAGCGGACCGACCGACCAGCCCTGCACCACCAGCGATACCAGCACGATGATGAAGGCGACGTTGAAGATGGTGCGGCCGTTCTCCAGTCCGCCGAGCAGCGGGGTGATGGCAAGCAGGATGGACACGGCGCCGCGCAGGCCGACCCAGGAGACGAAGGCGATCTCGGGACGCGGCAGGCGGAACGGGATCAGGCAGAGCCAGACGGCGACAGGGCGCGCGACAAACATCAGGAACAGGCCGAGCAGCACCGCCGGCACCATGATCGCCGGAAACTGCGAGGGTGTCGCGAACAGGCCGAGGATCAGGAACATGATGATCTGTGCCAGCCACGACATGCCGTCCTGGAAGCGCTTCAGGATGGTGACGGCGCGGATGTCGGAGTTGCCGGCAATCAGCCCGGCGAGATAGACCGCCAGGAAGCCCGAGCCGCCAATGGCGCCGGCGGCGGCGAACACCATCAGCGACAGGGTCAGCACGAAGATCGGCAGCAAGCCATGGTCAAGGTTGAGCCGGTCGACGAGGCGCACGATGCCGAGCCCGCCAAGCACGCCGACGACGGCGCCGAGCCCCATATTGAGCAGGAAGCCGAGGATCAGGTCGGTGACCAGCACATGGGTCTCGGGATTGGCGTGGGCGGCGATGATCTCGACCAGCGTGATGGTCAGGAAGATGGCGATCGGGTCGTTGGTGCCGGATTCGACTTCCAGTGTCGCGCGCACGCGTTCGCGCAGATTGATCTCGCCGGCGCGTAGCAGGAAGAAGACGGCCGCCGCATCGGTCGAGGCGACCGCGGCGCCGAGCAGGAAGGATTCCAGCCAGCTGAGGTCGAGCAGGTAATAGGAGGCGGCGCCGAACAGGCCAGTGGTCAGGATTACGCCGAAGGTCGCCAGCGACACCGCCGGTCCGGTCGCCTGGCGCAGCGCGTTGAGCGGCGTGCCGAAACCGGAATCGAACAGGATGACCGCCAGCGCCAGCGAGCCGGCAAAATATGCCACGCGCGCATTGTCGAATTCGATGCCGAGACCATCGACGCCGCTGGCGAGGCCGATGCAGAGGAAGAGCAGCAGCAAAGGGGCGCCGAAGCGGAAGGCGATCAGGCTCGAGAACGCTGCGGCGACGACTAGCGCTGTGCCGACCAGCGTGACGAGATAGATCGCATGCTCCATCCGTGATTTGCCCCTCGAATTCCTCTTTCTACCGATTCACGGGAGAGTGGGGCGAAGGCATGGCCGGTGCAAGGCGCAAGGATGGCTTTTTGCCTTATGCCGCTGATTTTCCGGCGTTTGGCGGCTCGGCGCGCCTTGCCCGGCGCGCTGACGAAAAACGCCCGGGCACAGCCGGGCGTTCGAAGCTGCGAGACGATGCCTTCAGGTCAGGCGATGGTCTTGCCAAAGGCGACCGAGGTGTCGGCCATGCGGTTGGAGAAGCCCCACTCATTGTCGTACCAGGACAGCACCGAAACGAAGTTGCCGTCCATGACCTTGGTCTGGTCGAGCGCCAGGATCGACGAGCGCGGATCGTGGTTGAAGTCGATCGACACATTCGGATGATGGGTGACGCCGAGAATGCCCTTCAGCTTGCCGTTGGAGGCGGCGATCACCGCTTCGTTTATCTCCTGCACGGTGGTGGCGCGCTTGGCGATGAACTTGAAGTCGACGACCGAGACGTTGGGGGTCGGCACGCGGATCGAGATGCCGTCGAGCTTGCCCTTGAGGTCGGGCAGCACCAGGCCGATCGCCTTGGCCGCACCGGTCGAGGTCGGGATCTGCGACAGGGCAGCCGCGCGGCCGCGGTAGAGATCCTTGTGCATGGTGTCCAGCGTCGGCTGGTCGCCGGTGTAGGAGTGGATCGTCGTCATCATGCCCTTTTCGATGCCGACGGTCTCGTGCAGCACTGCGGCGAGCGGCGCCAGGCAGTTGGTGGTGCAGGACGCATTCGAAATGACGATGTGGTCCTTGGTCAGCTTGTCGTGGTTGATGCCGTAGACGACGGTGAGGTCAGCACCTTCGGCAGGCGCGGAGACGACGACGCGCTTGGCGCCGGCGGTCAAATGCGCGGCAGCCTTGTCGCGGGCGGTGAAGATGCCGGTGCATTCGAGCGCGATGTCGATGCCGAGCTCCTTCCACGGCAGCTGCGCCGGGTCCTTGATCGCGGTGACCTTGAAGGTCTCCTTGCCGACGGTGATCTGGTCGCCCGAGACCGACACTTCGTGCGGGAAGCGGCCGTGCACGCTGTCATAGCGCAGCAGATGCGCGTTGGTCTCGACCGGGCCGAGGTCGTTGACGGCGACGACGTCGATGTCCTTGCGGCCGGATTCATGGATGGCGCGCAGGATGTTGCGGCCGATGCGGCCAAATCCGTTGATGGCAACTCTGACGGTCATTTTACTCTCCCTGGGAGCTGGAGGCGGCAGATGGGTCCGCAGCTTCATAGCGGCGGATGGCACAAGAATCCAGCCGCAGAAGGCTGAATTTAAATCGATTAGGTTGGTCCAGCCCCGCGAATCCGCCTTGGAGGTGCGCGGGACTGACCCTGATCTTACTTGCCGTGCAGGCGGGCTTCCGCCGCCTTGGCCGCGGCTTCGGCGGTGATGCCGAAATGCGGGTAGAGCTGCTCGATGGTGCCGGAAGCGCCGAAGCCGGTCATGCCGATGAAGATGCCGTCGGAGCCGATCAGGTGATCCCAGCCCTGGCGGATGCCGGCCTCGATCGCCATCTTGATCGGCGCGTTGCCGATCGTCTCCTTGCGGTAGGCGTCGCTCTGCTGGTCGAACAGTTCGAAGCAAGGCACCGAGACGACGCGGGTCGGGTGCCCATGCTTTTCAAGCAAATCACGGGCGCCGAGCGCGATCTCGACCTCGGAGCCGGTCGCGAAGATCGTCACCGCCGCTTCGCCGCTCGCCGCGGCCAGTTCATAGGCGCCCTGGCTCGAGAGGTTCCTGGCCGAGTGCTCGGTGCGCACCGTCGGCAGGTTCTGGCGGGTCAGCGCCAGGGTGGACGGGGTCTTTTCCGATTCAATGGCAATCTGCCAGCATTCGGCGGTTTCCACCGCGTCGGCCGGACGGAAGACATTGTGGTTGGGGATGGCGCGGAGCGCCGCCAGGTGCTCGACCGGCTGGTGGGTCGGGCCGTCTTCGCCCAAACCGATCGAATCATGGGTCATGACGAAGATCGAGCGGATGCCCATCAGCGACGCCAGCCGCATCGACGGACGGGCATAGTCAGAGAAGCACATGAAGGTGCCACCGTAGGCGATGAGGCCGCCATGCAGCGTCAGGCCGTTGAGGGCGGCCGCCATGCCATGCTCGCGGATGCCGTAGTGGACATAGCGCTGGCCGTAATCGTCCGGCGTGATGTTCTTGGTCTGGCTGGTCTTGGTGTTGTTGGAGCCCGTCAGGTCGGCAGAGCCGCCGATGGTTTCCGGCACCGCGCCGTTGATGACTTCCAGCGCCATTTCCGACGATTTGCGGGTGGCGACCTTCGGCTTGTCGGCCGACAGCTTCTTCCTGTAGTCGGCAATGACGGCATCGAAATTCGACGGCAGCTTGCCGGCGAGGCGGCGCTCGAACTCGGCCTTCAGCTCGGGCTTGGCCTTGGCGAGCCGGCCTTCCCAGTCGGTGCGCGGCTTGGCGCCGGCCTTGCCGGCGGTGCGCCAGGCGTCGAGAATGTCGGCCGGAATTTCGAAGGGCGGCGAGTCCCAGTTGAAGAATTTCCGCGCGCCTGCGATCTCGTCGGCGCCGAGCGGCGAACCGTGCGCCTTGTTGGTGCCGGCCTTGGTCGGGGCGCCGAAGCCGATGGTCGTCTTGCAGGCGATCATCGTCGGCTTGTCGGAATGGCGGGCGGCTTCGATGGCGTAGGCGATCGCCTCGGGGTCGGTGCCGTCAATGTGGCTGGCATTCCAGCCCGAGGCCTGGAAGCGGGCGACCTGGTCGGTGTTGTCTGCAAGCGAAACCGGACCGTCGATCGAGATGTTGTTGTTGTCCCAGAAGACGATCAGCTTGTTGAGCTTGAGGTGGCCGGCCAGCGCGATGGCTTCCTGGGAAACACCTTCCATCAGGCAGCCGTCGCCGGCCAGCACATAGGTGTAGTGGTCGACGAGGTCGTTGCCGAAGGCGGCGTTCATGATGCGCTCGCCGAGCGCGAAGCCGACCGAATTGGCGAGACCCTGGCCGAGCGGGCCGGTCGTCGTCTCGATGCCGGTGGCATGGCCGTATTCGGGATGGCCGGCAGTCTTGGAACCCAGCTGGCGGAAATGCTTGATCTGGTCGAGGGTCATGTCCTCGTAACCGGTCAGATGCAGCAGCGAGTAGAGCAGCATAGAACCGTGGCCGGCCGACAGGATGAAGCGGTCTCGGTCCGGCCAATGGGGGTTCTTCGGATCATATTTCAGAAAGCGGGTGAACAGCACTGTGGCGATGTCGGCGCAGCCCATGGGCAGGCCGGGATGGCCGGACTGGGACTTCTCGACGGCGTCCATGGAGAGAAAACGGATCGCATTGGCCATCCGGTCATGTTGTTCACGCGACGTCATGGTACCTCCGGGGTGGGGATTTGTGGGCTTGGCAGAGCCCAGGAAAGAGTGCGCGACACATAGCAGCCACGGGCTTTTAGTCAACAAATCGGCTGCACATTTGCCGGTCTTGTGATGGCTTTGAGACCTTATGGGGCGACCTACATTAGCGTTAGCGGGGGACAGTCGCGAGAGCTTTGTTGACGTTGCCTTCACCCGGTGCCTAATGTTTCCTTGTTAACGCGTTCTGAACGCGAAGCGATTCGGTGATGGGCAGGGCACAGGACGAAGGCCATGACCGGCGAAACCACACTCAAGGAAGTCATCCACAGGCTGGGCAAGGCCATCGAGGGGCTGGAAAACGCCGTCGCGGCCAAGCTCGAGCACGAGCGCGACTATTCCGAAGCCGAGGCTGAGGTGCAGCGCATGAACGCCGACCGTTCACGGCTGGCGCAGGAACTCGACAATTCCGAAGCCCGCGCCGAACGGCTGGAAGATGCCAACAAGGAAGTGTCGCGCCGCTTGGTGACCGCCATGGAAACCATCCGCGCGGTGCTGGACAGGTAGGAGCTGCAGGCCATGGCACAGGTCACGGTTTCCATCGACGGCAAGCAGTATCGCATGGCTTGCGACGAGGGTCAGGAAGAGCACCTGATCGACCTCGCCGAGCGGTTCGACCGTTATGTCTCGCATCTGAAGGATTCGTTCGGCGAGATCGGCGACCAGCGGCTGACGGTGATGGCCGGCATCATGGTGATGGACGAGCTTTCGGAGCTGCAGAAGCGGGTCAAGGGCATGGAGACCGAAGTGCAGACACTGCGCAAGACGCGCGACGAAGCGCTGACCAAGGCCGACAAGAACGACACCGTGCTGACCAGCGCGCTCGGCGCGCTCGCCCAGCGCATGGAAGACCTGGCCACGTCGCTGGCGGTCAACAAGGCCTGAGTCTTCCCCGCACAAACGAAAGATTGTCGGCCCAACGTCGGTCCGTAGAACGAAAGTGCTCGTTCGGTCGCCAATAATAGTTTCCTATTGTCCTGCAGCCGCGATTTTTGCGCTAAGATGCGGGAATGCCGGAGCGTTGACGCCGTCCACGGCCGCTCCTGACGAAATCTGTTGCTGGGGAATAATGCCATGAGCCTTCGTATCAACGACATCGCGCCTGACTTCACCGCCGAGACCACGCAAGGGCCGATCAAGTTTCATGACTGGATCGGCGACGGCTGGGCGATCCTGTTCAGCCATCCGAAGAATTTCACCCCGGTCTGCACCACCGAGCTGGGCACGATGGCGGGGCTCGAAGGCGAGTTCAAGAAGCGCAACGTCAAGGTCATCGGCATTTCCGTCGATCCCGTTGCGAGCCACGACAAGTGGCAGGCCGACATCAAGACGGCGACCGGCCAGACGGTGAACTACCCGCTGATCGGCGACAAGGACCTCAAGGTGGCCAAGCTTTATGGCATGCTGCCGGCGGGCGCCGGCGAGACGTCGGAAGGCCGCACGCCGGCCGACAACGCCACGGTGCGCTCGGTCTATGTCGTCGGGCCGGACAAGAAGATCAAGCTGGTGCTGACTTACCCAATGACGACGGGCCGCAACTTCGACGAGATCCTGCGCGCGGTCGATTCCATGCAGCTGACCGCCAAGCACCAGGTGGCGACGCCGGCCAACTGGAAGCAGGGCGAGGATGTGATCATCACCGCCGCGGTTTCGAACGAAGATGCGGTCAAGCGTTTTGGCGCTTTCGAGACGATCCTGCCCTATCTCAGGAAGACCAAGCAGCCGTCAGCCTAGGTTTTCTCCGTCGGAGCTATTTCGGGCTTCAGTCCTATTTGTGGCAAGGCGTGCTTGACCGGCGCGCTTTGCCAGATGACCATGCTCTTGTTCAGCCCCGACGGAGAAAACGGTTCCTGTCGGGCAAGGGGCAGGGGAGCCGGATATTGGACATCGCTTCGGCCAAACCTGAGGTCGCCGGCTTCTACGACAAGCCGACCGGCGCCATCCAGTATGTCGTCACCGACCCGGTGACGAGACGCTGCGCCGTCATCGACCCGATCCTCGATTTCGACGAAAAATCCGGCGCGACGGCGACGAAGAATGCCGACGCCTTGCTGGATTTTATCCGCGAAAACGGGCTGGAGCTCGAGTGGATCCTGGACACCCATCCGCATGCCGATCATTTCTCGGCGGCGCACTATCTCCGGGAAAAGACCGGCGCGCCGACGGCGATCGGCGACAGGATCATCGAAGTCCAGGCGCTGTGGAAGGCGATCTACAACTGGCCGGATTTCCCCGCAGACGGCTCGCAGTGGGACCGGCTGTTTGGGGAAGGCGAAACGTTCATGATCGGCAACCTGCCGGTCAAGGTGCTGTTCTCGCCCGGCCACACGCTCGCCTCGATCACCTATGTCGTCGGCGACGCAGCCTTCGTCCACGACACGCTGTTCATGCCCGACAGCGGCTCGGCAAGGACGGACTTTCCCGGCGGCAGTGCCGCGCGGCTGTGGCATTCGATTGAGGGCATTCTGGCGCTGCCGGACGATACGCGCGTGTTCGTCGGCCACGACTATCAGGCCGGCGGCCGCGAGCCGTGCTGGGAGAGCACGGTCGCCGAGCAGAGGGCAAAGAATATCCACCTCGTTGCGGCGCGCAGCGAAGCCGAGTTCGTCGACTTGCGCGAAGCGCGCGACAAGACACTGCCGATGCCGCGGCTGATCCTGCATGCGCTGCAGGTCAACATGAATGGTGGACGGCTGCCGGAACCGGAGGCCAACGGCCGAAGGTATCTCAAGTTTCCGCTGGATGGGCTGTAGATCGGTTCATGCTGGTGGCGCCGTCGCCGAAGCTGCCAATCTCCCCCTCAAGGGGGGAGATCAGCTGTTGCCCGACTTTCGCTAACCGCCGACGGACGACAAAACAAAAAAGGCGGCGCCGGTTTCCCGACGCCGCCTTCTGTTCCTTAGCCGAACCCGGCTTTACGCCGCGGGCTGCGCCTCGATCGTGCGCAGCGCCTGCATCTGGCGCTTGGCGGCGGCCTTGACCGCGTCCTGCACCTTCTCGAAGGCGCGCACCTCGATCTGGCGCACGCGCTCGCGGCTGATGTCGAACTCGGACGACAGCTCTTCCAGCGTCAGCGGCTCCTCGGCGAGGCGGCGTGCCTCGAAGATGCGCCGCTCACGATCGTTGAGCACGGCCAAAGCACCCGACAGCATGCCGCGGCGGTTTTCCAGCTCGTCCTGTTCGATCAGCATGTCTTCCTGGCTTTCGTGGTCATCGACCAGCCAGTCCTGCCATTCGCCGGATTCACCTTCGCTGGCGCGGATCGGCGCGTTCAGCGACGCGTCGCCCGACAGGCGGCGGTTCATCGACACGACTTCGGCTTCCGACACGTTCAGCCGGGTGGCGATCTCGGTGATCTGGTCGGGCTTGAGGTCGCCATCGTCCAGCGCCTGGATCTTGCCCTTCACCTTGCGCAGGTTGAAGAACAGGCGCTTCTGATTGGCGGTCGTGCCCATCTTGACCAGGCTCCACGAGCGCAGGATGTACTCCTGGATCGAGGCCTTGATCCACCACATGGCGTAGGTCGCGAGGCGGAAGCCACGCTCGGGTTCGAATTTCTTGACGGCCTGCATCAGGCCGACATTGCCTTCCGAGATCACTTCGCCGATCGGCAGGCCGTAGCCGCGATAGCCCATGGCGATCTTGGCAACGAGCCGAAGGTGGCTGGTGACGAGCTTGTGCGCAGCGCTGGTGTCTTCATGCTCGGCGTAGCGCTTGGCGAGCATGTACTCTTCCTGCGGCTGAAGCATGGGAAAGCGGCGGATTTCTTCCAGGTAGCGGCTGAGGCCGCCTTCGCCGGAAACAATACTGGGTAGTGACTGGGCCATGATTGCGCCCCCTCTCTATTGGAGTGATGCCCCCGAAACGCGGCGGGCATGTGACGCGAGCACCAAAAGGCTCGCCCGCGGCAACTGATTTATATAGGAACAAAACCAGAAAAGACAGGCATTTGTTCAACACGAAACAGTGTGTCACGCTGAAGTGAACAATGCCGCTCAGGTTTTAGCTGGCTTGTTTAGACGCAATTCCGGACGGAAAACCGTTTCACACTTTTCCTGGAATTGCTCGGGTTCAGAGTTTGCGAAAGCCGCCGACGAGTTCCTCCATGTCCCCCGGTATCGGCGCCTCGAACCTCATCGATAAATGGGTAGCCGGGTGCCGAAATGCAAGGAGCCAGGCATGCAAAGCTTGCCTGGAAAATGCCTTGACCTGACCCTTCAGCCGCTCGGGCAGCCGGTTGGCCTTGGTGCGGAAGGCCTGGCCGTAATCGGGGTCGCCGATGACGGGATGGCCGATATGGGCCATGTGGACGCGGATCTGGTGGGTGCGGCCGGTTTCCAGCCGGCATTCGACCAGGCTGGCGGTGGCGAACGCCTGCTGGCCCTCGCCGAAACGCTCCTTGACGGTGAAATGGGTCACGGCGTGGCGGGCATCGTCACGGCCTTCCGGCACGACGGCGCGGCGCACGCGGTCGGCGGCACGGCCAAGCGGCGCATCGACCGTTCCGGCCGGCCGCGACGGGATTCCCCAGACCAGCGCCAGATAGGCACGTTCGAGGTCGCCGGTGCGGCCGTGGTCGGCAAAGGCCTCCGACAGCGCCTTGTGGGCGCGGTCGGTCTTGGCCACCACCATGACGCCGCTCGTTTCCTTGTCCAGCCTATGGACGATGCCCGGCCGCCTGACGCCGCCAATGCCGGAAAGACTGTTGCCGCAGTGGTGGATCAGGGCGTTGACCAGCGTGCCGGTCCAGTTGCCGGCGCCGGGATGGACGACGAGGCCGGCCGGCTTGTTGATGACGATCAGCTCGTCGTCCTCATAAAGCACGTCGAGCACGATGGGCTCGCCTTGCGGTTCGGCCGGTTCCGGCTCGGGCATGACGACCGATACGCGCTCGCCGGCACACATCTTGCGCTTGGTCTCGTCGACCGGCTTGCCGTCGATCGAAACGGCACCTTGCCGGATCAGCATCTGCACCCGGCTGCGCGACATGTCAGGCCCGAGGGCGCTCGCCAGCCACTGGTCGAGGCGCTGGCCGGCCGCTTCCGCGCCGGCTTCGAGCACGGTCGGCGCCGCCTCTATGAATTGTCCAGCCTCTATCAATTCAGGGGTCTCTTCGCTATGAGCGCTCATCGAAAAAAGTTCCGGAAAGTTCTGCCATGGCCCGGCCCGTTGCCGACGAAGAAGAAAAGCCGCTCGATCCCGAGATCGAAAAGGTGCGCGGCAGGCTCATCCGTTTCATGGCCATCAATCTCGGCCTGCTTTTGCTGGCCCTTATGGTGGTGATCGCGGCCATTGTCTACAAATCGTGCAAAGCGCCGCCCGCGAACCCGCCGCTCGCCAACGACATTCCAGTTCCGCCCGGCGAGCCGCTCGCGGCCGACATAGTGCTCCCGGTCGGAGCCAAGGTGATCAGCCAGGCTCTGTCGGGCAATCGCATTTCGATCGACGCCGAGATCAGCGACGGCAGCCGCACCATCTTCGTCTACGACATCGCCGAGCGCCGTATCATCGGCCGCTTCGCCATCCGCAACAAATGAGCGGGCCGAAACAATGACCGGGTTTGCCGACCATCGCCGCATAGCAACCGTTACGCTCGTCGTCGCCGATTATGACGAGGCGATTGCCTGGTATGTCGGCAAGCTTGGCTTTGCGCTCTGCGACAACATCGATCTCGGTGACGGCAAGCGCTGGGTGACGGTAACGCCGTCGGCCGGGCAAGGCCCCCGGCTGCTTCTGGCGGAAGCGTTGGACGATGTGCAGAAAAGCCGCGTCGGCGACCAGACCGGCGGCCGCGTGGTTTTGTTTCTCGAAACCGACGATTTTGCCAGGGACCATGCGACGATGCTGGAAAACGGCGTCGATTTCCATGAAACGCCACGCCATGAGCCGTACGGCACCGTGGCGGTTTTCGCCGATCTCTACGGCAATCTGTGGGACCTGATCGAGCCGAAACGCTAAGTCCGCAAACCGAGATTGCACAGAAGCGGTCCGGCGGTTCGAAGCCCAGTTGCTTTTTCCAAACCGTCAGCCTATATCGCCGGTTCTTGAACGCGCCCATCGTCTAGCGGTCAGGACACCGCCCTCTCACGGCGGGAACAGGGGTTCGATTCCCCTTGGGCGTACCAAACAACGACTTTCCTTCCGCATCATCGAAAATTTCGGGCAGCAGCCGCGCGGATCGCGTGTGACCGCGAGGGTCGGCGGCATCAGCGAAATTCGGCAAGTCCGCGCACCCGAATACACCCAATTTAAGTCAGGCCGCGACGCTTGAAAGCGTAGCGATCTCTGTTACTTGCGGTGCGGGGATAGCATCTGCGGCAACGCGGATTTGGTTTGGCATAGCAGGCATGAATTCGGCAAAAATGATATGCCCGTGCTGTCACGGCAGCGGGCAGGTTTTCGATTGCTTGAAATGGCGTGAGTCGAAAGGGCATTGCTGCCCGCAAGGTACGCATCGGGCCGGCTGTCCCGGGCAGACCATGGCATGCGCCGAATGCGCGGGCCTGGGCACGCTGGCGGAGGCCGAACTCAGAGCCGTTGCGTAGCCTCAGGTCATGCAACCTTAAGCCTCTTTCACCATCCAGCGCCGGCAGTCTCCGCGAGCTTCTGGCGCGGCGCTGCCAATTGCACTAGCATCATTGTACGAAGCCTAGCCAAAGGGCTCTTTGCGGCGCGCAAGACGCCGGAGAACATAGGCGAGGGTCGGGGAGGAGGACACCGATGCAGAAATTGCAGTCGCAGGGCGTCCATCACATCACGCTCGTCGGCGCCGGCCGCCGGACCTCGATCGATTTCTGGGAAGGCGTGCTCGGCATGCCGTTCATTTTCGAGCAGCCCAACCTCGACAAGCCAAGCGAAAGCCATCTTTATTTCGATCCCGGCGACGGCAGGCTGATCACCGTCTTCACCGACGAGAGCCGCACGCCGGTCAAGCGGCGCACGCCCACCGAACCGGGCTGCGTCCATCATATTGCGTTCTCGGTGTCGCGCGTGACCTTCCTGCAGGCGGTCGCCCGGCTCGACGAGCGCGCCATCAAGCACAGCGGCGTCAAGGATCGCGGCTTCATGGATTCGATCTATTTCGAGGATCCGCTCGGCCTCTTGATCGAGCTGGCGTCCTATCGCTTTGAGCCGCCGGCCGGCTTCACCCACGCCGATGTGCTGATGCAGGCGCACAAGCTGCGCGTTGCGCGCGGCGACTACAACATCGCCGAAGTGCACCTTGCCGACGCGATCCAGACGCTGGTCGAACGGTCGCGCGCGACCTTGTCGGACGACCGGACGCCGAAGAATCCATACTGACGGCCAGCAAAAGGGGAGGACCATAATGGCAAAGACAGTTAAGAGCGCTGGCAAACCAGCGGCCAAGCCAGCAGCAAAAGCGGCAGCGAAGCCGGCCGCAAAGGCGGCCGTAAAGGCCGCGCCGAAGGCAGCCGCGAAGCCGGCCGCGAAAGCCGCGACAAAGCCGGCTGCCAAGAAATCCGCGCCGAAGGTCAAGGCGGCGAAAAAACCGGCGCTGAAGCTCTCGATGCTGAAGCCGAGCGTCAACAACATGACCGTCCGGGTGTTTGCCCGTGCGGCCGGGTTCGACGCCGCCGAGACTGACGCCTGGGGCCACACGCGCTCGCCCGAATATATGGCGCGCAATCCGGCGCATCTGACGCCGATGATCGAGGACAAGGGGCTGCCGCGCGGCGTGCTGTGGGAGAGCTGTGCCATCATGCAGTATCTCGCCAACAAGCACGGGCTGGAGAAATTCTATCCCAAGGCACCGGCCAAGCGGGCGATGGTCGACAGCGCCATGTTCTACCTGATCGGCACGCTCTACCCGTATGTGGCGCGCGCCACCTATCCGGCGCTGGGTTTCCCGCACTATGCCGGCGAGGTCGGCCATAGCGACGCTCATCCGGAGAAGAAGTCCGAGGCGCAGAAGGCCGCCATGGCGGCGATTGCCGAGCCGCTGGAGGTGTTTCACTCCTTCTTCAGGGACGGCAAGCCGTTCATCGGCGGCAAGCACCCGTCGATCGCCGACATACGCCTGGCATCGACGCTGGAGTTCCTGGCCGTCATCGACTATGCGCTGCCAAAATGGGCCAAGGAGTATGTCGCGGCGATGGAGAAGAAACTCGGTAAGGCCTATGCCGAGCCGGCCGGCGACGTGCGCGGCTACATCGCCTATGTGAAGTCGCAGGCCAGCGCGTAAAGCTGAGGATTCATTAACCAGAACGCTGTCTATTGAAGGCACCGCGCGACCACGGATGTACTGGCGCAAGGGTGAAGGGAAAGGTCGGCGCAATGCCGGCCTTTTGCTTTTCGCCGATGCGCCATCAGGCACGTCTCATGCTGTAAAGTCCGACATCAGGCATATTGCCATCGTCTGCTTCGACCCTACCATCATGGTCGGCGGACGACACACGAGGAGCTTTGCGATGAAGGGCGTAGCGAGAGTGTTCGCGATTGCCGGTGTTGTGTTGGTCGGAGGCTACCCGTGCAATGCCGCGCCGCTCGACACGATGGCGGAGGTCGGCGATGCCATCCAGGCGTGCTGGACGCCGCCGGCGGGTGTTGGAAATGCCAGCGTCACCTTGAGCTTCAGCTTCAAGCGCGACGGCACGCTGATCGGTCCGCCGCGGCCGACGGCGATCAAGGTCGATGGCGATGCGGATACCAGGAAGTCGTTCGTCGACGCCGCAACCACTGCCCTGCAAAAGTGCTTGCCGTTGAGCTTTTCGCCGACGCTGGCGCAAGGCGTCGCGGGCAATGTCTTCACCGTGCAATTCGCTTCGCCCAAGCAGTAGGCGAGCGGGCGAGCGTTTCACCGTTTCGCCGAAACGGCGACCCGCCCCCCGTTGTCTTGACGCAATTCCGGACGGAAACCGCTCGCACTTTTCCTGGAATTGCTCTGATCAGTTGTGCGGGCGCCTGATATCCACATGCCGCTGCAGTTCCGGCGCCTCGAAGACGTAGTCGGCCCAGGCGGATTCCGGAATCTGTCCGGCGAGATAGCATTCCAGCAACAGGCTCTGTTCGGGATCGAGCGCTCTCGGCGCCCGCTCATGGTCCAGCCCCAGCGAGTGGAACAGGTTCCTGGTCAGGCCAGAGACAGTGAAGTGAATAGACATCTTCGGTCTCCTTTGCCCGACACAACGCGAGACACCGGAGAAAGGTTTCATCCGCAAGGGCCGATAAGGCGGGATCGATGATTGCGGCGGCCTGGGCTCGCCGGAGCCTGGCTACGTCTCAATCTTGAAACAAAAGTGTAATAGCGAATTTACGGGAACCGGCATAATACACTCGGCATAAAATACCTGGCGGTTCTTGGCGTCTCTTCAATTAGACTTGCCTCACGCATTGAGGCTCAATCGGCTGGAGCGGCGATCGGCTCCACAGGGGTACAAGGACCAGGTGTCGCCGATGATGCATTTGTGGCTTGTCGTGACCTTTGCACTGGTGTCGGTAGCGGCAAGCGTCCTCGGCATTTCGGCTTCCCTTGCCGATCCATGCGCCGCGCTCAGGAGCCAGCTGGCACCGTCCGGCCGCAGCGGCGGGATCAGCTCCGAGCTTGCGCAGCTACGTCGCCAGCTTGCGGCGATCCAGGGGCTGGAGAGGCAACGCCGGTGCACGGCGCAAAGTGCGGTGGGGGGCTTCTTCAATGCTTGCGCCGACCTCGCCAAAAGCCGCACACAGGTGCAACGCCAGATCGCCGGCGCCGCGATTTCGCGCCGGGATGCGTCCGGACTGCAGGCCAGGCTCGTCGCGCTCGGCTGCACGCCCGCCGCCGGGCAACAAAGACAGCGTCCTGCTGGCGCCATGATCGGCAGCAATTCGATGCTGTTTTGCGTTCGTCTCTCCGACGGCTATTTCTTCCCGGCGCCGAAATCGCAGTTCGTGCAAGGCGGCGATGTCAAGGAGATGGTCGACCAGTGCCGCTACATCTGCGACGATGCCGGCGTCGACCTGGGACCCAAGCCTTGAAACCGAAGAGATGGTCGCGCTCGATACGCGCACATCCTACAAGGACCTGCCGACGGCCTTCAAATATCGCAATGATGCGAACTTCAGGGCCTGCGACCTCAAGCGCTATCACCAGCGCGTTGCCGAGCTGAGAGCGCGCAGGTGACGCCAGCCAATATGGCCAACGCGATCATTCCTTTGCCGTCAGCGAAGCCGGATCTTGGCACCGTGGCGCAACTTCCCCAGCCTGGCGCAGACGCTGCAGAGGCCAGGGGCGCCGCCCAGCGACAACCGGTCGAGCCATTGGCCGGCTCGCGGCCGGTCAGGGTGGTCGGGCCGGCTTTCTTCCCGGCGGAGTAACCTGCGCCTAGAGCGTTTCACCGTTTCACCGAAACGGCGAACCGCTCTATGTCTTTGTTTTACGCAATTCCGGACGGAAAACCGTTTCACACTTTTCCTGGAATTGCACTAGTACCAGCTATTCGCAAACCATCCTGTAGCGTTTGCCGGGTTCGCTGACATTCTTGCAGGTGAGCGGATTGGCCGGTTCGGAAGCCATGCTGGGCGGGCTGGACCTGACGTGCCGCCTTGGCGCAGCTATTTGTGTTGTGTGCCTGCGTGCCGCGGGCCGGTAGGGCTCCTGCGGCGGCGGCGTCGGAAACACACCGGCTGCCGCCTGCATCCGGCTGGCCTCAGTCTGCGACGGATCGCGATCCCAGACCCGCCTGATATCGAGCGGCTTCGGGATCACCACCGTGCCGTCATAGCTGCGTGCGCAGCCGCTGCCCGCAAGCAGCGCCAGGCACAGGAAACAAGGCACGATCCAACCCGTCATCAGCAACACCCCCGCCGACTTATAGCCCGGCCGGGGTTCCGCCGACAACCGGCGGAATACCGCAGGGCAATGTGGCTCTGGCCGCAGTCTGGATTGGTTATGGTTAGCGGATCATTAATGCTTCTCGGGCAAATTCCGCCGGCGAACCGCTGAGGGGGTTCGGCCTTGGCTTTCGGGGTGGGAACGGGATGGCTGACGGGACTGTTGGAACACGCGGCGGACGCGGTTCCCGAAAAGGGGTGGTGAACGGCGAGGATACGTCCGTCGGGGGTTCGCCCGAAGCGCTGCGCGAACTGGTCGGGGCCGGCGCCGACTGGGTCTGGGAGACCGACGCCGAGCTGCGCTTTTCCTGGCTTTCGGAGAACTACCAGGCCGCCACCGGCATCGATCCGGCCAGCATTCTTGGCCGTTTCCGCTTCGATTTCCTCAAGCAGATGGTGCACGGCAATCGACACGCCGCCGCGCATCTGGAGGATCTGCAGGCGCATCGGCCGTTTCGCGACTTTGTTTATGAGTTGAAGGGCGGCCGTCCCGGCTGCCGCTGGGTTTCGATCACCGGTTCCCCGCGGTTCGACGGCGAAGGCGAATTCATCGGCTATCGCGGCATCGGCCGCAACGTCACGGCACTGGCCGGTGCGCTGGACGAACTGCGGGAGGAGGAGAGCGATCCGCCGGCCGGCGAGGCCACGCAGCACCTCGCCGATCTCGAGCGGACGATGGATGCCATGCATATGGGCGTCGTGCTGCTTGACGAAAAGCTCGGCACACTCATCGTCAACAAGGCCTATCGCGAGCTCTCCAGGATTCCCGATGGCGCCGTCACTGTCGGCGCGCCGTTCAGTCTGTTGATGGAACTCAACCGCCGCAACGGCATCTACGGCGATCTCGATGAACAGCAGTGGCAGCACTACCTAGCCACCCGCATCGAGGAGATCAGCGCCGGCTCGGTTGCGCCACGCGAATTTCTCCATGCCAATGGCAGGACGATGATGTTCTCCGTGACGGCGTTGTCCGGCGGCAAGCGGCTGTTGACCTACTACGACGTCTCCGAGCTCAAGCGTCGCGACGCCGAGATCGAGAGTGCCAACGCCAAAATTACGGAGACCTTCGCCAATCTTCGCACGATGGTCGACCAGATGCCGATCGGCGTGCTCGTCCTCGATGCGGAGATGCGCGCGGAGGTGATCAACCGCGCCTTCTATGATTTCTGGGAAATCGATCCCCGACGCGCCGGCATCGGCTGCGGCTTCCGCGAACTGATGCAGGCCAGCCGCGATATGGACCCTTACGGTGCTGACGATGCCGAATGGCAGGGCCACATCGCCGAGCGCGAAGCAGAAATCTCGGCCGGCCTGGTGGGCTCCAGGCAACTGCCACGCAATGACGGCCGTACGCTGATTGCCTCGCTGGCGCCGCTCGCCGGCGGCAAAAGGCTGATCTCCTATGTCGACGTCACCAACATGAAGGATCGCGAGGCTGAACTCGCCCAAGCGCTGGAGAAATCGCGGCTGGCCGAGGCGGTGATCAACGGCGTCAAGGACCCGATCTTCGTCAAGGACGACAATCTGCGTTTCGTCTTCGTCAATGAGGCGTTTTCGGCACTGTTCGGACAGAGCCCGCAAGCGATGCTGGGCAGGCCCGGCGGCGACTTCCTCAAGCAAAAGGACGCCGCGCAATTCGAAGACAGCGAACGCGCCGTGCTGGCGACCGGCACGCCCTACGAGGTCGAGGAGACTTTCGACGCCGAGGGCGCCAGCCGCTCGCGCATCGTGCGCAAGAACCGCGTCGGCATGCCCAGCGGCCGCAACTATGTCGCCGGTTTCCTGTTCGACATCTCCGACATGAAGCGCCGCGAGACCGAAGCCGAGGACGCCCGCAAGAACCTCACCACGGTGCTGGAGTCGCTGCCGGCGGCCGTCATCATCTATGACCGCGACGACAAGTTCGTCTTTGCAAACCGCAAGCTGCAGGACACGCTGCCGGAGCTGAAACCGGCATGGCAGCCCGGCCGCAGCTTCCGCGAGGCCCTGGAACTCGGACATTCGGTCGGCTATTTCCGATCGAGCGGCGATCGAGAAATCGATAGGCTCTATGAAGGCGACCCCGATGTCTGGCTCAATGCCATCCTCGCCCGCTATCGCCTGCCCAACTCGTCCTATGAGCGCCTCAATGCGGACGGCCGCTGGTATCAGGTCTACGATATGCGCACCGAGGACGGCACCTTCATCGGCGTGCGCGTCGACATCTCGGAGATCAAGAGCCGCGAAAAGGCGCTGCAGGAAAGCATGCGCCAGATCGACCTGTTCCGCCACGTCATGGACGAACTGCCGGTCGCCGCCTTCATCAAGGCGCAGGATCTGAGCATGGAATTCGTCAACAAGGCCTGGTGCGCGCTGACCGGCATCCCCAAAGAGGAAGTCATCGGCCGGACCGATCTCCAGCTTTTCGGCATCGACGACGCCGAAACCTACACCCATGACGACACCGAGGTCGTCGTCACCGGCCGCGGCCGCGAGATCGAGGAGCCCGTTACCCATCGCGACGGCACGGTGCGGCAATTGATGACGCGCAAGAGCCGGCTGGTGGCGCTCGATGGGTCGGTGCACCTTGTCGGCTCCAGCACCGACATCACCGACGTCAAGGCGCGCGAGCAGGCGCTGGAAGAGAGCATGCGCGAGAACGAGGTGTTCCGCAATCTCATCGACAACGTGCCGGTGTCGATCTACGCCAAGCGCTCCGACCTCAGGCAGTTCTACGTCAACAAGGGCTGGTGCGACCTCACCGGCCTCCGCAGGGAAGACGCGATCGGCAAGACGGACATCGAGATTTTCGGCGAAGACGGCGAAGCCTTCGTCAACAGCGATCTCGCCGTGCTGCGCACAGGCGATACACAGGAGATCGAGGAAACGGTGACGCTTGCCGACGGCAGCGTGCGCCACCAGTTCGCCCGCAAGGGCGCGATGATCGCGTCCGACGGTTCGCTCTATCTGATTGGGTCGACCACCGACATCACCGAACTGAAGCTGCGCGAGGCCGAACTGCGCGAGGCGCGCCAGCGCGCCGTGCTGGCCGACCGCGCCAAGTCGGAATTCCTGGCCAATATGAGCCACGAGATCCGCACGCCGATGAACGGCGTACTCGGCATGGCCGAGTTGCTGGCCAAATCCGACCTCGATCCCAAGCAGAAGACGTTCACCGATATCATCGTCAAGTCGGGTAACGCGCTCTTGACCATCATCAACGACATACTGGACTTCTCCAAGATCGATGCCGGACAGCTGGTGCTCGACCCTGCGCCCTTCAACCTGCCCGAAGCAATCGAGGATGTGGCGACGCTGATATCGACGCGCGCCAAGGAGAAGGACCTCGAGCTCATCGTGCGCGTCGAGCCGGGCCTGGAAAGCCTGTTCGTCGGCGATGTCGGTCGCATGAGGCAGATCGTCACCAATCTGGTCGGCAACGCGGTGAAGTTTACCGACGAAGGCCACGTGCTGGTCGACGTGACCGGACAAAGGGGGCCGACGGGGACAAAGCTTACCGTTTCGGTCACCGACACCGGCATCGGCATTCCGCAGCAGAAACTGAAGCTCGTCTTCGAAAAATTCAGTCAGGCCGACACCTCGTCGACCAGACGCCACGAAGGCACAGGGCTCGGGCTCGCCATCACCTCGCGGCTGGTCGAGTTGATGGGCGGCGAGATCGGTGTCGAGAGCGCCGAAGGCAAGGGCTCGACCTTCTGGTTCACCGTGACATTGCCCAGGGCCGAGGAACAGACCGGACGGCGGATCATGCCGGTCGACGTGACCGGCTCACGGGTGCTGATCGTCGACGACAATGCCGTCAACCGATCGATCCTGAGCGAGCAGATGGCGTCATGGACCTTCGATTCCTGCGCCGCCGAAAGCGGACCCGAAGGGCTCAAGGTGCTGGTCGCCGCGGCAGCCTACGGCGTGCCGGTCGATTGCGTCGTGCTCGATTATCAGATGCCGGGGATGAGCGGCGCCGAGATGGCGCGCGTCGTGCGCAGCACCGCAGGGCTGGCCGACACGCCGATCATCATGCTGACTTCGGTCGACCAGTCGCTCGCCAACACCAGCTATCGCGATCTCGGCATCGACGCCCAGCTAATCAAGCCGGCGCGTTCCTCGGTGCTTCTGGAAACGCTGGTCGCCACCATCCAGCGGCACCATCACAATATCACAGACGGCCGTGTGCTGCCGGCGGCAAGCAGCGGTTCCGGCGGCGGCAGGAACGAACCGTCGCCGGCAAAGCCGCCGCTCGCTGCCTCGGAACGCGCCCTGCTGCAACCGCCGCCGGTTCGTGCCCGCGCCCGGGCCGCCGGGGATGAACGCCGGCTCGACATCCTCGTTGCGGAGGACAATGAAGTGAACCAGATGGTGTTCACCCAGATAATCGGCGAAACCGGCTACAGTTTCGAAATCGTCGGCAACGGCCGCAAGGCGCTTGATGCCTTCGGCCGGCTTAATCCGCGCATGATCCTGATGGACGTCTCGATGCCGGAGATGAACGGGCTCGAGGCCACCGCCGCAATTCGCCGGCTTGAAGAACATACGGGTATGCATATCCCGATCGTCGGCGTCACCGCGCATGCCTTGAAGGGCGACCGCGAGCGCTGCCTGGAAGCCGGCATGGACGACTATCTGCCCAAGCCGATCAGCCCCAGGGCGCTGCTCGAAAAGGTCGAGCGCTGGGTCGGCATATCAGGCGAAGCCCAACGAGACGCTGGATAGCAACCTGCGGCGCCGGCCGGGATTCGGCCGCGCCGCAACAGACAAGGCTATGGTGCGATCGCACCATATCAAAGCTGGCGCCCAGTCAAGACAATGGTCGCGACGAAACCGCTCATTCAGTTACGGGCGGGAGCAAGCGACCGCCGACAAGAAACAGCGTCGAATCTACCCCAACGGACCTGTTTTTGGCGATGGCTCGGCCAAGATTCGCTCTGGCCACGGGCAACGCGCTCCCGTCCGGTTTTTCTTTCTCGGCATCGCGGCCTGCGATGTGCCGGGACTTGATGCCAGCACGAATCGCGCAAGCGTCTGATTCCAGCGGCAACTTCCATCCCCACAAACCGGCTTAAAGGGTGCGGCCCACAAGACGTCTGTGCGACGTTACCTGGCTGACACGAAACTGTCATGCGACTGTAATAATCGAAGGCTATTGGCCTCAGCGGGCGCCGGTTTGAAGAGGGCGCCAAGAGACCATCTTCCGAACAGGAGCAGGCCACATGAAGAAATTCCTCGTTACGGCATCGGCCGTGGCGGTAGCGTTCGCCGCATCGTCCGGTGTCGCCGCTGCGCGTGACCAGATCCAGGTCGCCGGTTCGTCGACCGTGCTGCCTTACGCCAAGATCGTCGCCGAGCAGTTCGGCGAAACCTTCACCAACTTCAAGACCCCGGTGGTCGAGTCCGGCGGCAGCGGCGCCGGCATCAAGGAGTTCTGCAAGGGCGTCGGCGAAGACACGATCGACATCGCCAACTCCTCGCGCCCGATCAAGAAGGACGAGTTGAAGTCCTGCGCCGACGCCGGCGTCAAGGACGTCCAGGAAGTCCGCATCGGCTATGACGGCATCGTCTTTGCCACCGACATCAAGGGTCCGGACTGGGCGCTGGTTCCCGCCGACATCTACAAGGCGCTCGCCGCCAAGCTGGTGGTCGACGGCAAGCTGGTCGACAACCCGAACACCAAGTGGAACCAGGTCAATCCGAAGCTGCCCGACTGGGATATCGCCGCCTATATCCCGGGTGAGAAGCACGGCACCCGTGAAGTGTTCGAGACCAAGCTGCTCGACGCCGGCTGCGACAAGGCCGCTTTGAAGGCTGCCGGCATCGCCGACGACAAGGAAATCGGCAAGACCTGCATCGCCATCCGCAAAGACGGCAAGGCTGTCGACATTGACGGCGACTACACCGAGACGCTGGCCCGCATCGACTCCAACAAGAGCGGCGTTGGCGTGTTCGGCCTCGCCTTCTACGAGAACAATGCCGACAAGCTGAAGGTCGCTACCGTCGAAGGCATCGTGCCTTCGACGCAGACCATCGCCGATGGCACGTACCCCGTGTCGCGGCCGTTGTTCTTCTACGTCAAGAAGGCGCATCTGGGCGTCGTTCCCGGCCTCAAGGAATATGTCGAGTTCTTCCTTGATGACCAGATGATCGGCCCGGAAAGCCCGCTCGCCCAGTACGGCCTGGTTTCCGCTCCCGACGCCGAACGTCAGGGCCAGCGCGACGCCTTCGCCGCCGGAAAGACGATGTAATCAACCGACCGGATCAGGGCGCGGACCAAATCCGCGCCCTGATTTCGCCGCTTGCCGCAACGGTGGCGGCGATCTGAATTTTCCCTGGGGTGGGTGATGTCGTCCTTGCTCGTACTCGCCATAGTCATCGCCATAGGCGTGGTCGCTTTTGTGATCGGCCGCCAGCGCGCAGCGGCGCAGGATACCGGCAAGGTCAAGCCGCATTCGCGCGCGCATTATCATGGCTGGTGGGCCTTTCTGCTCGCGGTCCTGCCTGCCGTCCTGCTGCTCGCCGTCTGGGATATCGGCTCTTCCTTCTATCTCGACCGGCACATCCATGCCGCTTTGCCCGAGCGCACCGCCGACACAAAGGTGGCCAGCGAAGCGCTCGACGCCAGCATGGTGAAGAGCCTGGCCAAGGGCCTGCGCCGGCTCGATGGCGATACCGCACTTCCCGCTACTTTCGCCGAATTGCAGCCGCTGCTCGCCGCCAAGGGCGTGGCACTGGCCAGCGACACACAGGACTATATGATCCCGATCGCGGTCGAGGCGAACCAGGTCCAGGACCGGCTCGGCCTGTTCGGCGCCGTGCTGACCTTCGCGCTGTCGGTCGCCGGCGCCTTCTATGCGCTGAGGCAGATCGCGCCGCGCGCCAGGGCGCGCAACAATGTCGAGAAGCTGATGCTGTGGGGGCTGCTTGCGGCCTCGACCATCGCCATCCTGACCACGGTCGGCATCGTGCTGTCGATGCTGTTCCAGACGATCACCTTCTTCGAGAGCGTATCGCCGATGAGCTTCTTCTTCGGCACGGTGTGGGATCCGCGTTTCGCCGCCGCCGGTTCCGGCGGCAGCCAGGGTCAGTTCGGCCTGATCCCGCTACTCGCCGGCACGCTCTACATCGCCGCCGTCGCGCTTCTGGTCGCAGTGCCGGTCGGGCTGATGTCGGCGGTCTACATGTCCGAATATGCCTCGCGCGGTGTGCGCTCGGTGGTCAAGCCGGCGTTGGAACTGCTGGCCGGCATTCCGACCATCGTCTACGGCATCTTCGCCGTTGTCACGCTCGGACCGTTCTTGCGCGACCTGTCGGCGGCACTCACCGGCGGCTCGCCCTTCATCCAGGGCCAGAGCATCTTCACCGCCGGTCTGGTGATGGGCGTCATGCTGATCCCGGTCGTGTCCTCTTTGTCCGACGACATCATCACCGCGGTGCCGCGCGCAATGCGTGACGGCTCGCTCGGCCTCGGCGCCACGCGCTCCGAGACGATCAAGCGGGTGATCCTGCCGGCGGCACTGCCCGGCATCGTCGGCGCCATCCTGTTGACGGCGTCGCGCGCCATCGGCGAGACGATGATCGTCGTGCTGGCGGCGGGCGTCGCCGCCAATCTGACGGCCAATCCGTTCGAGGCGATGACGACCATCACCGTCAAGATTGTCAACCAGCTGACCGGCGATCTCGAGTTCAACTCGCCGCAGACGCTGGTCGCCTTCGCGCTCGGCCTGACGCTGTTCGCGCTGACGCTGGTGATGAACATCGTCGCCCTCTACATCGTGCGCAAGTACCGGGAGCAGTACGAATGACCGACATCCCCCTGGACACGATGGCGGGTGCCGTCGCGCGTCCGCGCCGCGACATCGGGCTGAAGGCGCGCTATGCCGCCGAACGCCGGTTCCGCATCTATGGCGTGATTGCGATCTCGGTGGGCCTGGCGTTCCTGGCCATCATGTTGATCACCATCGTCTCGAAAGGCTACACCGCCTTCTGGCAGACGACGGTGACGCTTCCGATCACCTTCGATGAGAAGGTCATCGACCCCTCGAACAAGCGTGCCACAGACCCGAATGTGCTGATCAAGGCGAACTATCCCAAGCTCGCCGAAAACGCGCTGGTGGCCAAGCTCGGCATCGATCCGGCCAACAAGCCGATGATGCTGAAGCTCAGGGGCTTCCTGTCGGAAGGCGCCCGCGTCCAGCTGCGCGACATCGTCTCCGCCGATCCGTCGGTGATCGGCAGGACGCGTGACGTCGACATCCTGGCTGCCGCGAACCTCGACTCGGCCTTCAAGGGTCAGATCGACCTCGGCGTCGATGAAGCGCGCCGCAAGGTGTCCAACCAGCAGATCGACTGGATGAACAAGCTTAAAGCCGACGGCGTGATGGCCGAGCATTTCAACACCGGCCTGTTCACCTATGGCGCCTCCAGCCGGCCCGAAACGTCGGGCATGGGCGTGGCGATCATCGGCTCGTTCTACATGATGGTGATCGTGCTGTTGCTGGCGCTGCCGATCGGCGTCGCCGCCTCGATCTATCTCGAGGAATTCGCCAAGAAGAACCGCTTCACCGACCTGATCGAGGTCAACATCAACAATCTCGCGGCGGTGCCGTCGATCGTCTTCGGTCTGCTTGGCCTTGCCGTGTTCATCAACTTCCTCGGCATGCCGCGCTCGGCTTCCTTCGTCGGCGGCCTGGTGCTGACCTTGATGACATTGCCGACCATAATCATCGCCACGCGCGCCGCCCTCGCCGCGGTGCCGCCGTCGATCCGCTCGGCGGCCCTAGGTCTCGGCGCCTCCAAGATGCAGATGGTGTTCCATCACATCCTGCCGCTTGCCGCCCCAGGCATCCTTACCGGCACCATCATGGGCCTGGCGCGTGCGCTCGGCGAGACAGCACCGCTGCTCTTGATCGGCATGGTCGCTTTCGTCGCCGATTATCCGACGACGCCTTTCGATCCGGCGACCGCGCTGCCGGTTCAGATCTATATGTGGGCAAACGAGGCTGAGCGCGCTTTTGTCGAGCGCATGTCCGGCGCCATCATCATCCTGCTCGTCTTCCTCATGGCCATGAACATCACCGCGATCGTGCTCCGGCGCCGGTTCGAGCGGCGCTGGTAGAAAAAAGGCAATTTGGTATGAACATCATGACCGAACAGTCCCTTGAGAATGCAGTGGGCGACAAAATGAACGCCAAGTCGAACGAAGTCATCAAGATGCGCGGCGACAAGGTCGGCGTCTTCTACGGCGAGAAGCAGGCGTTGTTCGACGTCAATCTCGACATCCGCCAGAACCAGGTGACGGCGCTGATCGGCCCGTCCGGCTGCGGCAAGTCGACCTTCCTGCGCTGCCTCAACCGCATGAACGACACCATCGATTCGGCGCGGGTGACCGGCAAGATCACGCTCGATGAAGACGACATCTACGACAAGAACATCGATGTCGTCGAACTGCGCGCCCGCGTCGGCATGGTGTTCCAGAAACCCAACCCGTTCCCGAAGTCGATCTACGAGAACGTCGCCTACGGCCCGCGCATCCATGGGCTGGCCAAGCGCAAGTCCGACATGGACCAGATCGTCGAGCAGAGCCTGAAGAAGGCTGCGATCTGGAACGAGGTCAAGGACCGCCTGCAGGAGCCCGGCACCGGCCTGTCCGGCGGCCAGCAGCAGCGCCTGTGCATCGCGCGCGCCATCGCCGTGTCGCCGGAGGTGATCCTGATGGACGAGCCCTGCTCGGCGCTCGATCCGATCGCCACCGCCCGTGTCGAGGAGCTGATCGACGAACTGCGCCAGAACTACACGATCGTCATCGTCACCCACTCGATGCAGCAGGCGGCGCGCGTCTCGCAGCGCACGGCGATGTTCCATCTCGGCTATCTCGTCGAGGAGGGCGCCACCGACAAGATGTTCACCAACCCCGACGACAAGCGCACCCAGGACTACATTACCGGCCGCTTCGGCTGAGCCGTCCGGCGGGTGAATTTTCAGGCACGAGGACCAAGATCATGGGTGAACATACCGTCGCCTCCTTCGATGAAGAGCTCGGGCAGATCAGCAAGCTGATCCGCGACATGGGCGATCTGGCAGGCTCGATGGTCAGCGGCTCGACCAGGGCGCTGCTCAATTCGGACAATGCGCTGGCACAGCGTGTCGTTTCCGACGACGCCATCATGGATGCGCGCCAGCGCGAACTGGACGACCGCGCCATCACGCTGATCGCCAAGCGCCAGCCGATGGCCAACGATCTGCGCGCCGTGGTCGGCTCGATCCGCATGGCGGGCGACCTCGAGCGCATCGGCGACCTCGCCAAGAACATCGCCAAACGCGTCGGCACCGTGGGCTTGAGCGTCACGCCGCGCGACCTCTCGCACTCCATCGATGCCATGGCGCAACTGGTGCTGATCCAGGTGCAAGGCGTCGTCGAGGAATATGCCGCCACCGATGCGGCAGCGCTTGCAAAACTCAGGAATGACGACGAGCGCATCGACGTCAAATACACGTCCGTGTTTCGTGAGCTCTTGACCTACATGATGGAAGACCCTCGCAACATCACCGCCTGCACGCATCTCTTGTTCTGCGCCAAGAATCTTGAGCGCATCGGCGATCATGTCACCAACATCGCCGAAAATGCGTATTATGTGCTGACCGGCCAGCAATTGCCCGCCAATCGTCCGAAGCAGGACGAGACGGCGATGGCCACGCCGGCCTGATGAGGGTGAACTGCCTATGATCGCGCCACGCATCATGGTCGTGGAGGACGAGGAGCCGCTGGGCGTGCTCCTCCGCTACAACCTCGAATCCGAAGGCTATCAGGTCGAGGTGGTGACACGCGGCGACGAAGCCGAGATCCGCCTGCAGGAAAACGTGCCCGATCTCCTGGTGCTCGACTGGATGGTGCCCGCTGTTTCCGGCATCGAGCTCTGCCGGCGGCTTAGAGTGCGGCCCGAAACCGAGCGGCTGCCGATCATCATGCTGACCGCGCGCGGTGAGGAAAGCGATCGCGTGCGCGGCCTGTCCACCGGTGCCGACGACTATCTGGTCAAGCCATTCTCGACGCCGGAGTTCATGGCGCGCGTGAAGGCGCTGCTGCGCCGGGCCAAGCCGGAAGTGCTGTCGAGCGTGCTCAAGGTCGGCGACATCGTGCTCGATCGAGAATCGCACCGGGTCTACCGCAAGAAGAGCGAGATCAGGCTCGGACCGACCGAGTTCCGGCTGCTCGAATTCATGATGCGCCATCCCGGCCGCGTGTTCTCGCGCAGCCAACTGCTCGACAATGTCTGGGGCGAGACGATCTATATAGACGAGCGAACCGTCGACGTCCATGTCGGGCGCTTACGCAAAGCGGTCAACAACGGCCGCATGCCGGATGTCATCCGTACCATTCGCGGCGCCGGCTACGCGATCAGGGAAGATTAGGATGCTGCGCGTCGCGCCGTTGCCGGCCATTCAGGCGACATGCTTGCCGGATTTGGCCTGAATGCCCGGCGCGAAAATCTCCTGATCGACGAAGCCGAGCGCGCGCATGGCACAGCCTTCGCGGATCAGCGGCAGCTCGTTGGGCTCGGTGTCGAAGGAGATCGATTTCGAGTGCTGGCCGCCGGCGGTCTGGGCGATCGCTTCGCGCAATGCCGGTTCGATCAGGTCGAAGGCGGCGGCGCTGACGCCTACCATGGCGACGGGTGCCGGATCGATCAGCGCAAACAGGCTGCCGAGGCCGAAGCCGAGCGCCTCGCCGGCCCTGCGATAGGCTTCGCGCTCCGGGCCGTCGGTTTCGCGGGCGCGCGCGGCGAGTGCGCGCATATCAGCGTCGCCGATATCGACCGGCTCGGCATCCTCGCCCATCATTTTGGCGCTGCGCCAGATGGCGTAGTTTCCGGCATAGGCTTCCACGCAGCCGCGCCGCCCGCAGCGGCAGAGCGCGCCGCCCGGACGGTGGATCATGTGGCCGAACTCGCCGCCCGAGGAATGGGTGCCGGTGAACAGTTCGCCTTTCAGCACCAGGCCCATGCCGATGCCGTGCGATAAGAGGATGGCGATAAAATTGTCGCGGTAGCGCTCGGGCTGGCGCCATTGCAGCGCCACCGCCATCATGTTGCAATCGTTCTCCATGGTGGCAGGAATGCCGAATTCCGCTTCCAACATGTCGGCGAAGGCAATGTCGGTCAGTGGCGTGATCGGCGACCACAGCATGGCGCGCGCCTGCGAATCGGTGATGCCCTGGATGCCCATGGCAATGCGGGCGATGCTCTGGACATCGAGGTCGGGATCCTCAAGCCGCCGCCGGACGATTGCTACGCATTCGCCAATCAGCTCGTCGCGCGGCTTGGTCAGCGTGTCCAGCCGGCGCTGTTCCTCGGCGACGACGTGGCCGGCATAGTCGATGACGGTGACGGACAGGAAATTGAGCGACAGCACGACGGTCATCACCGCCGCCGCTTCCGGGTTGAGACCAAGGCCCACCTGCGGCCGGCCGCGTTTCAGTGCGCCGGTCTCGCCAGGTTTGCCTTCAATCAGGATGCCTTCTTGAATCAGATCAGACGAGATTGCCGATATGGTCGAGTGGCTGAGGCCGGTGGTCGCCGCAATCTCGGTCCGCGACGGCTGGCCGGCCCGGCGCACGGCTGAAATCACCATCGCACGGTTGCGACGGCGCAGATCGTCGTGGCGGATTCCAACCGACATTTGTTTCCTCCCGGCCTCCTCGCGCCTCATGATAGTGACGGCGTTCGACGGCACCAGCCAAATATTGGCAGACGCCGGCAGCCCTGTCATTGTTTATTGCGGACCTCGAAAAAATTCGGCACGGCCATCAGAATCCATCAGAATCGATGTTGACAGCGCGTTATCATTGAACCAGTATTTTTTCGAGGCTCGAAAAAATAGCGCCTCTGTGTGCCGGCCCTCGGGCCAGTTTTGTCGCGCCGCACGCGGCGCAGGGAGGATTATGATGAACAGATTTGCAGCCGCCATGCTGGCGGGTGTCGCCATGTCGCTGGCGCTGATGTCGGTCGCGCAGGCGAAGGACAAGGTCATCGGCGTGTCGTGGTCGAACTTCCAGGAAGAGCGCTGGAAGACCGACGAGGCGGCGATGAAAACGGCGATAGAGGCTGCCGGCGACAAGTACATTTCCGCCGACGCGCAGTCCAATCCCGGCAAGCAGCTGACCGACGTCGAAAGCCTGATCTCGCAGGGCGCCAACTCGCTGATCATCCTGGCGCAGGACGCCTCGGCCATCGGCCCGGCGGTGCAGAAGGCGCTGGACGAAGGCATTCCGGTCGTCGGCTATGACCGCCTGATCGAGAACAAGGACGTCTTCTACCTGACCTTCGACAACAAGGAAGTCGGCCGCATGCAGGCCCGCGAAGTGTTCAAGGCGAAGCCCGAAGGCAACTATGTCTTCATCAAGGGCTCTGGCTCGGATCCGAATGCCGATTTCCTGTTCTCGGGCTCGATGGAAGTGCTCAAGGAAGCCATCGACTCGGGCAAGATCAAGAATGTCGGCGAGGCCTATACCGATGGCTGGCTGCCGGCCAACGCGCAAAAGAACATGGAACAGTTCCTGACCGCCAATGACAACAAGGTCGATGCCGTGGTTGCGGCCAATGACGGCACCGCCGGCGGCGTTGTCGCCGCGCTGACGGCGCAGGGCCTTGCCGGAACGGTTCCGGTCTCGGGCCAGGACGGCGACCATGCCGCTCTGAACCGCATCGCGCTCGGCACGCAGACGGTGTCGGTGTGGAAGGACGCGCGCGAACTCGGCAAGAACGCCGCCGAGATCGCCTCGCAGCTTGCCGATGGCAAGAAGACGGGCGACATTGCCGGCGCCAAGGACTTCACCACGCCTGGCGGCAACACCGTCAAGTCGCTGTTCCTGACCCCCGTCGCGATCACCAAGGACAACCTCAACGTCGTCATCGACGCCGGCTGGATCAAGAAGGACGAAGTCTGCACGGGCGTCGCCGCCGGCAGCGTCGCGGCTTGCAACTGATCTCGACGACTTGAAGAAATGAGGCGCCGCGGGGGGGAAACCCCGGGGGTTTTTTAAACGGAAATTTTTGTTTTACGCCAAGGGGGGGAAAATATATGG